>NZ_JBFRGZ010000004.1:0-371377 GCF_052115605.1 Arthrobacter sp. 2MCAF15
TCCATGAACTGTCAGTCGGGCATTAACGTGGGACACGAGGACCTCCGAGCGCAAAGTGTGTGAACTAGACAGCTCCACTAAGCCCGGAGGTCCTCCTCGTTTTCAAGCCCAAAGTGTCAACAACGTCCCGGCGCAGTACATCTAGCGGCGCGGGTTCCACTCGTCGTATTCCACGTCAGCAGAGGCTTTGACCTCTTCCCGCAGTTGCTCGGCGATGCTGGCACCCTCTGTTTTCCAAGTCATGTAGTTTTCAGCCGAACTCCAACCGCTCTCATACAAGTTTTCGGCATCCCACACGTCGTACCAAGCGCGAAGCCGGTGAGTGAGGTTCTCTGACAGTCCAAAGTCTGCCGGTTCCATCGTGTATTTGCTGGGACGCTCAGCAGCGCTGTTCTCCCAAAGTGGCCACCGATGGCCGTAATCAGGAAACAGACGGATGACGCGACGGGCGAGTTTCTCTGGCATGTCCGAATACTAACTCTCAGCGAGAGAAGGGAATGACCGCGGTCGTATTAACTCCGTCGCTGAATGCGCTGCTAAAGCAGGCCTGGTAATGGATCGGCTTACGGGGCGCGCCGTTTGCCGGGCCCACGACATCGCAAACCCTGCCCGCCCGTAAGCCGGTGCTCCTCCGGGGCAAGGACGACGCAAAATTTCCGGATTACGATTTGCCGAATTTCCGCAGCCGCACGATTGTGAATTGCAGCGATAAGTGGCGGCATTTTCTCAGCGCTAAATGTCATCCCTGGTGCCCGTAGGCCGAATGGCATCGGGACGCCGGTCTGCAACTAGCAGTCGCCGGCTAACGGGCGTGGGATCACGGAAGATCCGCGAGGCGGAGCCATCATCTCCGGCCCCGAGCTAACCGGCGGGATAAGGTCGATCCGGAGTTCTTCTGGTGAGAAATCGCTGACAGCGACATCGGACGCGACCGTGACGATGAGCTCGTTCCAACCTTCGTGAGCGGGATGTACTACTTCACCATCGGCATCCCCGACTGAAATTCTGCCACTAGTTATCATTAGCCTTCCTCGGAACACCTCGCGCCTATCCGTCGAGGGCGGCTCTGGCTGGGCCAGTAGGCGAACGAGCACTTGAGCCTCGGCCCAGTCGAAATCGCCCACGAACGAGACAATGTCCTGTGCATGACGGATCAGGGCGACAATGCCATGTTCGTTCGACGAAACAGCCTTCTCGGGGTCCACGTCCGGAATCTGGCTTCCAGGCTCGGAATCGGCGATGATGACGATTCCCCAATGAAACGGCCGTCGAATGCAAGTGGTCGCGAGTGGCTGCATAGCCAGAAGGCTACCCCGTGACTTTGTCAATCCTTCTTGGCCCCGGTTCGACGGACGTATGTGGCCCCAGCAAGAGTCCTGAGGCTCCGTTCCGCAGACGAACCAGTTGAATCATTGCGCCCACACAAGGGCCATTCCCCGGACGGGTTGTCGCCGAAGTGGTACGAGCGTACGACTCCGATTTAGATTGTTCAGCTTCCTTCTTGCGAGGGGGTGACGACAAGCAGTTCGCCGACCGAGCAGTTGAGAACATCGCAGATTGCGGAGAGTGTGGAAAAGCGGATCGCGCGCGCCCGGTCGTTTTTCAGTACGGACAGGTTGACGATACTGACGCCTACGCGCTGGCTTAGCTCGGTCAAGGTCATGTCCCGGGCCGCGAGGAGTTCATCGAGTCGGCAATGGATTCGCTGCTCTTCATCTGTTGCGGGAGCCATTAGATCAGCCCGTCCAGTTCGAGCTGATGGCGCCGGCCCGTCTCGAACACGCTCGCGAGAGCGGCAGCACCGAGTCCAACCGCGATCGGCCACAGATTCAGCTCCATGAGGAAGGAAGCACCTGTTTCCTGTTCCGGAAGCAATGTGATCCGACTCAGGACCGAGTGGTGGGCGATTGCGTTCATGAACGGGCCCAGGAGCCCCCAAGTCATCACAGCGATGCCCGAGATGCCGACGGCGCGGGCCAGCTGCTTTCCAAAGCCTGTGCCGCGGTAGACGGACCAGCTGATCAGGCCTAGAGTCGCCGCGGACAACAGACCGGCAAGACCGCCCAGGAGTCCTGATCCGAGCAGCAGAAAGCGTTCGGTCGAGGTCAGGCTGGCCGGCTGGACGTCGGCCGTGGCATACGCGGCTTTGATAACTTCACTGTTGCCCTGACCCAGGGCGGGTTTCACTAGGTTCGTGAGGGGCACATTCAGAAGTGGCGTGTTCCCGAGCCCGGAGTAGACCGCCACAAGCGCCGAAACGGCGATGCTGAGTGCGGCCAGCCCAAAAATCACGGCAAACAGCAAAGCGCCCTTGCGGTCCAAATTAGCCATCGTATTCGCCACAGTCCATCCCCAACCCAAGACAACATTTATCGTTTGTCGTTAACATAACGAAAAACGATAAATACTTCAAGGCGGCCTGTGTGGATGACCGCCAGCCCTTAGTGAAATTCACCATCCGGACAATTAACAGGGTCCGGCGGCGGGCGAACGTCCCACCGTACAGTGTCCAGGTTCGACGGTTCTATCGGGGTCCGACGAGACTCTGCTGCGGAACGGCCTCGTTTGTGCCTGTCAGGCGCCTTCGGGCGCCGCTCTGGCGTGAGCTCGGAGAGCTGAGCGCCTATCAGTGACTACAGCTGGGGCTACGGCGCCGGGATGGGTACTACCGATTTCGGGTTGTCTTGTGAGTGGACGTCGAGGGCCTCGGGAAATTCCGTCCAGGACCGAATCGGTGAGAGAAGGATGGGGATGGCGGATGCGGCGGCAACGAGGGCCCATCCCCAGAGCACGGGAATGACGCCGGTTGCCAGTGCCAGGACTCCGCCGCCGATACTGGCCGCAGGCATGATCCCCAGGGTGAAGAGCCGGTAGGCGGACATGACTCGCCCCATCAGGTCCTGTGGAACGAGCCGGGGAATGATGCCGGCCCCGGCCAGACCAGAGAGAATGACAAAGAAGGACCAGCCGAATCCGGAGATGCCAATCCACGCGACCGGGGCCAGCCCCAGGAAAGGCGCCACCGGGAGCAGAATGACGAATCCGGCGCTGGCCAGGCTCGAGGCGATCTTGGTTCTGCCGACGCCAAGACGTCGTGTGATGCGAGTAGCTGTCATGGAAGCGGCCAGGCCCCCGGCGGCTGACAGTGCGCCCAGGACTACGAATTGATCCATGGCGATGTTGAGGATTTGGAGGGCGAAGATGACTCTGGCAGCGGCGCCGAACATACTTGCGGCATTGACCAGCGCAACGGAGACCATCAAGGAGCCAATAAAGGGATGGCTCAATGTGTAGCCAAGGCCGTCTCGTGCTTCGGACCAGAACTTGTCCGGGGATTCTGCTCGGGAGGGTCGATCTTGTGGGAGCCTGCCGGTCATGACCGCTGAGAACAAGTAGGCTGCGCTGGCAATGAAAAGCATGGCCGGAGCGGACACTACTTTCACAATCAGACCCACAACTCCAGGCGTGCTGATGGCCAGGCCGCTCTGGACGGACTGCATTTTTGCGTAGCCATCACCGAGCTCGCTTCCCTTCAGCAGCGTCGGCATCATGGCGGACTGCGCCGTCGCTAAAACGACATCAGCCACGCTGACGACGGCAGCGACGACAAAGAGGTGCCAGATACTGAGCGTTCCAAGAAAATACGCGATCGGCACCGAGACAACTGCGGCGGCACGGACAACGTTGGCCAAAACCAACGTGGATTTCTTCGACCACCGGTCCACTAGAACACCGACCGGCACTCCGAGCAGCAAGAATGCCGCCATGCCCAGGGCGTTCAGAACACTGGTCTGGAACGCCCCCGCGCCGAGAACGGCAACAGCGACAACCGGCAACATCGAGCGCAGCACATCGTCGCCGATTCCGTCCCCAATGCTCGCCGTGAGCAACTTTCGGAAAGCCGCAGGCATAACGAATCTGGCCGGCTGGCGATGCTCTTCCCCAACGCTTCTACGGTTGCCCGTAGTCTTGATGAAAGCCACGATTCGTAAGGTCATACCTGACTATAGTCAGGCTGGTCCTGACATTTGTGGCAGCAACTCGTTTGTCTGGAGCACATATCGATGTCTAATGACCGCCCACGCGATTTCTGCACCTTCTGCGGGCTGACGCCGCCTTCCGGAACCCGGCTCATAGCCGGGCCTGGAGTCACCATTTGCGAACTGTGCGTCGCCGAGGCAGGGAAGATCCTGCGCGACACCAGCACCGAGGGGTCGTCCAAGGCGATGGGGCCCGTCTGGGACAAAATGTCAGACGCGGAAATCCTGCAGCACCTGCCCGAAATTTCCCGGGTAAGCCTCAAAGTCGAAGAGCAGCTTCGCATCTGGGTCCGCGCCGCCCGAGAACGAAAGATCACCTGGTCCCAAATAGGAGCGGCCCTGGACATCACTCGTCAGTCGGCCTGGGAAAGATTCAAAGAACATCTGTGACCGCCAGACGTCGAAGTCTCGTCGCTGCAAGGCCGCCCTGAGCGGTGCCAGTGGCCCCGCTGCCACGATGTCTGGCGGATCATTCCCTAATGAGGCGCGACAACTATCTGGACGTCGTCTTCGTAAAGAATTCTCCCTGGATCGTTCGAATAGAGTCTCTGCCAGCCGACGTCATAACGGTTTAGAAGGTCCGTGTAGAAATCCACGCCGATCAGCAGGTGCGTGGCCGTGCGCTTGAACCAGGACTGTGCTGACGGGTTGATTGCACGGTCATAGATCGCCCTGTCTACTGTCGAAGGGTCCGCGTATGCGGCGTTATAGTGATCGTTCGCGCTACGCCAGGCAGCCCAGTCCTGGTCGCTGAGTTTGCCATCGTTTGC
Source organism: Arthrobacter sp. 2MCAF15 (assembly GCF_052115605.1). Classification (NCBI taxonomy): domain Bacteria; kingdom Bacillati; phylum Actinomycetota; class Actinomycetes; order Micrococcales; family Micrococcaceae; genus Arthrobacter; species Arthrobacter sp. 2MCAF15. The sequence goes on from NZ_JBFRGZ010000004.1 coordinate 4,811, forward strand.
CAGACCGTTGGCGAGAGCGAAGATGCCTGGGTGGCGTCCGCGGCCGTTGGGAGGCACTTGTGATTATGTCAACGTAATTAAGGACCACGAGGACAGCCTGATCCAAGACCACCGAGGGCCCTGGCCGGTGGCAGCGACTGCTCTACAGGGCGAGCATGGGGTTTGGGGGCCGGCCCCGGCGCGTTCAAGCGCTGGCCGGGAGGCTCCTACGGGGTGGGCCGGGAGAGGCCGAGCCGGGGGTAGAGGACTTCGAATCCTTTGGTCAGGCCCCCGTTCAGCGCCCCGATGACGTGTCCCCCGTTAGGGACCTCGTAGTAGGTGACGGTCATTCCCGCTGCCGCTGCCGCTGCCGAGACGTGACGGGCCGCGTCCAGGTAGACGGGGTCGTCGGTTGAGGCCGTGAAGATGGCGCGGGTATCGAGGTAGTGCTGTTGTTTCATGATGTTGATCGGTTTTTGGGCGTCGTAGGCTGCCTGGTTGCCGCCGAAGACGTCCTGGAGGTTGCCCCCGGGGTCCTCCGCTCCCGGGTATTCTTCCCCGGATATGTCCAAGACGTTGCCCCAGACCGAGGGGTACTTGGCGGCGAAGGAAATGGCGCACTGGCCACCGTTTGAATAGCCCGCGATGGTCCAGTATTTCGGGTTGTCAATGATGTTCAGGTGGCTTCGGGCCCAGTCGGCCACGTCGCGGTTGATGAAGGATTCCGGGCGTCCGTGAAGGGGCGAGTCGAGGCACAGATTGTCGACCATGGGGTCACCGAGCTGGTCGGCGACGATGACGATCGGTGCCAGTCCGTCGTGGTGTGCTGCGTAGTCATCCAGGACTGCAGCCGCGTACTGCGGGTCCGGATCGCCGGGCTGACCCATCATCAGGACCAACAGCGGCAGGGCCGGTGGATTGGGGACCCGTGCCGCCGGGGGCAGGTACAGGCCCGCCGGGCGCGAGGCAAACCCGGATATTTGGGGCGGGATGACCACCTGGGCCGTTGAACCCTCGGAGGGCATTCCGGCCGGCGCCTTCCACGCTTCCCACAGCGGCTTCTGGGGTGCGGCGGCGTGGGGTGGGACCGGTCCCAAGTCAATCCTTGGGGCCAGGGAGACCCCCAGGAAGGAGGCCAGCGTCACGTTCAGTCCGTAGTAGGCGTTGATTCCCAGGGTGGCCGTGGCAGCAAAGCTGAGAGCCGCCACGGATGCGAGCACCTTCCGCCAAGTGCCGGATCCCCGGAAGTTCGCCCCGCAGACGCCGAGGCCGGCGAAGAACACTATGACCCAGATCCGAACAGACCAGTCGAGGGGACTGCCAAATGCCTGCACGATCTTCTCCGCCACCACTAACGTGACGGCCCCGACCACGGCGCCGGCAGCACCCCAGAGTACCGTCAGGGCGAACGGCCTAGGCCCCCGTCGCACCAGAAGGGTCGCGCACAAAGCCGCGCTGAGCACATATGCCGCGACGATCAAGGGCCCGTCAACGATGTTGAGAGCCAGAATGAATTTTTTCATGTCCCCTGTCGACCATATTCTGCGGCCACCGTCCCGCCGGAACGGCATCGTCCGGCGTGCCGGGGCTGTTCGGCCCCTGAACCCATCCGGGACTGCCCGTACGGTCACGCCGCTGATCATAGCGGCTGAAGATTGCTGCCGGCTGGGAAGACGGATTCCCAGCGTCCATGATGACTGGCGTGCTATAAAGTCCCGGGGATAGCCGCTGCCGGGGGCCGTTGTGGATCTGTCCCGACACGGACCGCCAGCACGGGCCATGCCAAACAGGAGGAGGCGGGGTGGAACAGCTTTTCGACCTCAACATCATCGACACATCACTGCTCTACGCCATCTATGCCCTTTCCGCTCTGGCAGCGCTCTACCTGCTCGTGCGCCCGGTGCTGTTGCCACCCCAGCTGCGCCGCCGGACCACGGGGCCAGGACGCCGTTCGTGGATTATCACCGCCACGGCGGGTGTGGCCGGCGGCGCCCTGGCCGGAGCCATTACCCTGTTCGTCTGCGAAGTCGTGCTGAACGTTTTCGGACTGCCACTGGACGCGGGCACCCGCACCTGGGTCATCATTGCGTTCGCCGGCGTCGGTCTCGGCGTCGTGAACCTGTGGCGGTCACGCTGGTGGCGCAAAGCGGCCGCCGTCGCCGCCAGCCTGGTGTTCGTGGTCACTGCGGCGCTGGGGATCAACGCCGGCTACGGGCTGAACCCGACGTTGGGAGCCATGCTGGGCGTTGACCACACCAGCCATCTGGTCTTGCCGAAACTCAACCCGGTGCCGCAGGCACCAAGTGGGACAGCGCTGTGGCAGAGTTGGAAACCCCCGGCGGGCATCCCGTCAGCCGGAGTGAGCGGCTCGGTCACGATACCGGCGAACGCGTCCGGTTTCCGCGCCCGCGACGCCTTCCTCTACCTGCCGCCCGCGGCCCTGGTGGACAATCCGCCGGCCCTGCCGATCATCGTCATGATGATGGGCCAGCCGGGCGGCCCCGAACAGAGCAAGACCGCCGTGCAGCAGCTCGATGCGCTGGCGCAGCAAAACCACGGTCTGGCACCGATCGTGCTCACCATCGACCAGTTGGGCAATCCGTATCGAAATCCGGTTTGCGTTGATTCCGCCAAGGGCAACGTCTACACCTACGTCACTACCGACGTCGTCAATTACATCCGCAAGAACCTCAACGTGGCCACCGGCCGGACCCAGTGGGCCGTGGCCGGGTACTCCAACGGCGGGGAATGCGCCCTCTCATTCGCGGCCAAGCGACCGGAGATCTTCGGCTCGCTGCTGGACATCTCCGGAGAGCTGAACCCCGTGGACCGCAACGCCGACAACACGGTGAAAACCATCTTCGGCGGGGACAAAGCCGCATACACCGCAGAGAAACCCGCCACCATCCTCAAAGCACACAAATACAACGACGAACTCGCCATCTTCACCAACGGCGCCCTGGACTCCAGGTATGGGCCGGAGGGCGCCAAGGCCGAAGCGGACGCTAAGGCCGCCGGCATGACTACCAACCGGTTCGTCGGGGCCGGGATCGGGCACCTCGGGGACGCCGTTAACTTCGGCCTCAAGTCCGGGCTCCCGTTGCTGTACCAAAGGTTCGGCCTCACCCGGCCCTGAATTGAACAGTCGCTTCGCAGCCACCGCGCCGAAGACCTCGGCGTTCAAGACCCGGCTCCCACCGGACCGCACCCGCCGGCGACGCCGCGCCGGGCGCATCGGCCCACGGCATCGTCCCGGCGCCCCGCGAGAGGTTAGCCGGGGGTGACGGCACCCGGCCGTTCATCCTTGGGCTCGTCGATGTGGTTGGCGCCCGGGACCGGCTCCGGATTGCGGAGCGCTGCGGGCCTCCCTCGGGTGGGGCGGCGAAGCATTCGCAGGGCCAGTGCAAGGCTTTCTCCGAATTTGATGGTGGGGAGGTAGGCCCGGGTGACGGCGTTTCCGATAGCGGGCAGCGACGCCGCATCGGGATAGAGCATGTAAAGGGGTTCGTAACGGGGCTGGAATTTGGCCTTAAAGGCCAGCAGGGACCTGAACCCGTACACGGGTTCCAGAGTTGCGCCCAGCCAGTCCAGCAGCCGGTCCAGGCCGCCCGACGTCTGCGGATCCGAATGGGCGGCCAGGTCCGGTGACGTCACATTCGCCCGGGCCAGGGGCGCCCCGGACAGGCTCATGAAGCCGCATCCTTCGTCTTTGAAGCTGAGTGCCGCGGAGGCGATGAGGAATTCGATGCCGGCACGGAACCCGGTGCTGCGTCGACGCATGTAATCCAGGGTCCAGCCCTTGATGGTTCCGTTGCGGTAGATGGGCAGCCAGGAGAGGACGGCATGGACCCTGTGATGCCCGTCGATGGCAAGCAGCAGGCGGACATCAGGGTCGTTGAGTTCGTCCAGGCTGCCGAGGGTAAACCCCATTTCGGGCATTTTCTTGTCCGCCACCCATTCTTCGGAGAGCTCCTGGATCTGGGCAAGGACCGAAAACGGTGCGGTGGCGTATGTCATCCACTCCGCGCGAATGCCGGCCCTCGCGGCGTTGTTCATGGCCGTGCGGATGTCCTGGAATTTCTTTCCCTTGAAGGACATCGAGTCCAGCGGCAGGACCGTCTCCTGAGCCACTTGAACGGACCGCCAGCCCAGCGACGCGGCGTGGTCCCGCAGGTCCTGGGGAACGGAGTAGAAGCACGGTGTCCACCCTTCCCTGGTGCAGAAGCGGGTGAATTCCGCGAAGGCGTCCCCGCGGTCCGGCCCGGGACCGACCGGCACGCCCATGGTGAGGGCGATCCCGCCGATGACGCGGTAGGCGACGAAGCTCTCGCCCGTGGCGGAGAACCAGTAACTGTTGCCGGGCCAGGTCGTCATCCAGGACAAAGAGCTGCCTTCCCGCGTTTTCAGTATGTCGCGGGCGCGTGCGGCGCCGGCGTTGTGCTGGATCGGGACCGGGCGCAAGAAAGTGTTCAACACCAGAACGGCGGTCGCGGCCCAGAAGATGACGCCGATGCCCTCGTACAGCAGAACCGCCGCGGTGCTTTGGGGAAAGTACGCCGGCGACACGTCCACCATGTATCCGAGCGGCAGGAATCGGTCCGGAATATCTGCCAACAGTTCGGCCGGCCCGGGAACGGGTGCGAAGCCGCCGGCAAGAGCCAGTCCGGCGAGCAGGTAGAACGCTCCAAGGGACGCTCCCACGGCAAGAACCCGTGACAAGAGCCGGGTGTATGTCCCCGACGGTGCCGCCACCAGGAAGAGCCTGCGCGTTAGCAGCAAGAGAATACTCAGGGCGATGGGCAGCAGCAACGGCACTATCAGGCTGAGCGGGTGTGCGTACCCCGATGCTGCGAACGCGCCGATCCCCTCCACGGCCGAGGTGTCCGGTGCCGCTCGCAGGAGAACCCCGGCTATGGTGATGCCAGCCAGCAGCGAGAGAGCGAGCTGGATTAGCACGGCGCCGGTCCACGCGAAGCGGCGGCCGCGGCGAAGGCCGTCGGCAAGCAGCAACAGCAGAAATGATGGAAGGATTCCCATGAAGATGCCGCCGGCTCCGGCGCGCAGCTGCAGGTGGGCGGCGGCACAGTCCTTGGCTGACCCCGGGTCGGAGCACAGGTTCTGGAGGGTCTGGGAGTCCACCGGCTGGATGTTGGTAAAGAGGAATCGCAGGACCGCCAGGGGACCGGCGGCATGCGGGACAAGGCCAGCCACGACCGGGCCGACGGCCGAAACCGCCACCAGGAGCGAGACCAAGACACGGCCTTCATGCCGGGAGCTCACCGGGCGTCCGAACTTGGGAAGCCTGCCCAGCAGGATCGGACCCAGAAGAGCTCCGGTCGCTGCGGCGCCGAGCCTGACAAGGTGGGCGAACCCCCCGCTGTAGAGGGCGAGGAGTATCAGCAACGCGAAGACGACCAGGCGGACCCGGCGCCGCCACAGGGTTGGCATCATGGCGGTCCCCGCCATCAACGCCCCTGCGATCAGTGCGCTGGGCCCCAGGAACAGATGCCCGCTCATTTCCTGGGTCAAGCTCCTCAGCGTTTGCTGTGTCAGGGCCAGAAACCCCAAGGCTGCACCGATGCCCAGAACGTGTGAAGCCAGGCCTGCGGCGGCGAACTTCAGGCTTCCCATCCGAGGTTCCAGCGGAATGCCGACGGCGAGGACCAACGCCGTACCCAGCAGGTACCCGCCCAGGCTTTGTGCCCAGAACCCACACGTCAGCACGGCCCACCAGTTCCCCGGCAGGGAGTGCGCTGTCGCCGCCAAGTGGGTCCGCAGGGAAGGGCTCGGGCCAGAGATCAGGCAGGAGGAGAATGCTCCCGCAGCCCAGAACATCAGGACAAAGCCCACCGTTACCGGCGCGGCACGCAGCCTTTTCAAGGGCCCGGAAGCGAAAAATGGCGCGCTTGCGTGATCAGGCGGCAGCAAGGTCACGAGGATTCCTTTCAGGGCGGCCGGCATCAAGGGAGACCCTGGAGCTGCCGGACGGATGCACGGTCCACCGGCTCACCGCTGTTCATGAGCGCCGGTGTCGGGAGCGTGCATCCTATTCAAAGTAGAGGGCCGGAGCGCACGGAAGAAAAGTCCGCTCCATCACCGGCGTCAAGTCTGGCTGCTATTGAGGACGCATCCGCTGGCGTCGTCCAGGGCGCGCCCCCGAGTTATGAGGTTCAGCAGCGGGCGCGCCCCTCGCAAGTCGACAACGAGCAGGAACCGGAACCAAATGCCAGTGCGATGTGCGACGATGCCTTTTCGTAGGCGCCGGTTTCGACCAAATACATACCTTCATTCTCCGATGCCTGGCTGGGAAAACCATGAGCCTCACTGAATAATCGACGGGAGCGGTTGACCTCCACCGTGACACAAGAAACCTGGCAAAGACGCTCCCAGTTGGTCATCGACCGACACGGCTCGTGTGTCCCTGCCGCCCACTGCGTCCCAAGGCAATCCCGATTCGGACACTGGTGTTTTCGACTCCTGACCCTTCCGACTTGGATGGCGTTCGCTCTGGACGGCGCGATGAATCCTGGCCGAATACCAGCAGAGCGGCCTGGGGTGCGGCCGGACAGAGCATGCCCCCAGTGGAGATGATGCTGGTCTTTGCCCCTCTCCACTACTTCCCCCTGGAACCAGCCAGGACGATGGACATCCCGATCTCATCCGCGGCGGACTTCGCGGAACGTGTCGGCCGCAATGCACCCCGTTGCCTAGCGAGTCTTACGCACGACCCGCAGCCGCCGGCAGCGCCGGGCCCTCGGAACCCCTTTCCTTCGGGGTCCGGGCGGATGATGCGCTGTCATGTTCAGGTAACGGTAGGGACTGTGAGGCACAATCACGGGATGACAGATTCCCGACAGCAGGACATTTCACATATCGGCGCCGCGTCTGGGCTGCAGGAGGCAGGGGTGCTGGCCCGGGGAGGGGCTCGCGCACGCCGGGTCGGGGTCAAGGTTCCGGAAATCACGGCCTGGTTCTGGGTGGCAAAGGTACTTACGACCGGGATGGGCGAGACCACGTCGGACTTTCTGGTCCATCACATCGACCCTGTCGTGGCGCTGGGCCTGGGTGGGTGCGGCCTGGCTGCTTCGCTCGTTCTGCAGTTCGCCGTCCGCCGTTACGTTCCATGGGTCTATTGGCTGGCCGTGGTTATGGTCAGTGTCTTCGGGACGATGGCTGCCGATGCGGTGCACGTCGTGCTGGGCGTCCCGTACTTAGTGTCTACTGTGTTCTTCCTCGTCGCACTGTCAGCCGTTTTCCTCCTCTGGTACCGGTCCGAGAAGACCCTGTCGATCCACAGCGTGGACACGCGGTGCCGCGAAGTGTTCTATTGGATCGCCGTGCTGGTCACGTTCGCCCTTGGCACCGCGACGGGCGACATGACCGCCTACAGCCTGGACCTGGGCTATCTTGCGTCGGGCGTCGTGTTCGTCGCTGCGATCGGGGTCGGCACCCTCTGGTATTGGCGTGGCTGGCTTGCGGCGATACCGTCGTTCTGGTTCGTGTACATCCTCACCCGGCCGCTCGGGGCGTCCTTCGCCGACTGGACGGCCGTATCCTCCGATCGGGGAGGTCTCGGCTGGGGGACCGGTCCCGTCAGCCTGGGCCTCGCCGCGTGCATCGCAGCAGTGGTCACCTACCTGTCAATCGCCGGCAAAAGAAACGCTGCCCGCCGCTTCGGCTAAAGAAGCTGCCCGTACCCCGGTACCGGGGCCGCCGGCGACTGGGCGGCCCTGACCCGTGCACACCCGCTGACACTGCGGCAGGTGGACGGGATGCCTGGAAGTGCGGGGTCAGGGTTTGTTGTTGAGGACGTCCCTGCTTCCGCGGCGCATCGAGATCATCGCGCAACCAGCCGTCGATCACGTCTCGGTACGGATCGAGCCGTGACCCGCGCATGGGCGACGGCTTCTTGGCCTTCGGCCACGCCGGGTCCAACGCAGCAGCGACCGTGCGGTACCCGACCCCGTGCGTGCGCTGCAAGGCGCGATTCGGCATTGACGTACAGCCGCGAAGAGCTCAACCCGGCTGCCCGCTGCCATCAGTCGTTGCTCGCTCTTGCGCCTGCTTGGAACACCGACGTCAGCGGGAGCGGCCGAGTGTGGCAAGGAGGTCTTCGTGAAGTTCGAACCAGACTCGGTGCGCGGACTCGCGGTCGGTCCCTGTCACCCACGCGGGATCGCTCGAGGCGAGATCGACAGCCACGCTGAATCGTTCGTGGTAGCCATCGAAGCGCGGCAAGCGGCGCACCAACTCCTCTTCGAGCATCGCCCATGCTCCCCCGACCCGGGCGAGTTCCTTGATGGTCTCGGCGAGGCTCATGCCCGTTTCGGCGATGCCCATCTCGGCCAGCTGCCAGCGGGTGCAGGCGTCGGTGACCTGATGGTTGAGCGATTCGAACTCGGTCATCACGGACTGCACCACGACACGGGCACCGGCGCGCTCCAGCTCCTCGGCCAGGAGTTTCTCGCCCTCTGCTTTGCCAGCTTCGGTGAGCGACCATCCGCCGTCGGTCTCGAACCGGGCCCAGATCACCTGCCCTGCTGCCTGAGCATCGAGCAGGGCTTCGTCGACCTGGGCGGCCGGAAGACCCGCGCGCTCGCTCACGGGGGAAGTTCCGGCGTAGCCGAGGATCCGCACTGTGTGGAGGACCTGGAGTCGGACGTCGTCTGGTGATGTCATCGGGTTTCCGTTGCGGTGATGGTTCCGGTGGTGCCGTCGACGTCGACTAGCACGCCATCGGGCAGGCCCATGGCGAAGGGGACGTCGGTGATGGCAGGGATACGCAACTCGCGGGCGACGATCGCGGCGTGCGACAGCACCCCACCACGCGTGGTCACGACAGCCGCCGCTCGAGCAAGCAGCGGCGTCCAAGCCGGTGACGTCGCCCGACATACCAGCACCTCACCGGCGGCGAACCGGGAGAAGTCGTCAAGGCCCTCGATGACGCGCAAGCGCCCGCGTGCGGTGCCCGGACTCGAAGGCGTGCCGAACATCAGGCCCATCGTTGCCGTCGCGTCCCGGCTTGGGGCAGCGAGAACCTGTTCGGTTGTCCAGGTTGCGGTAATCGGCCGGGCCTGCAGAATCCACACCCGATCGTCTGCGATCGCCCACTCCACGTCCTGTGGGCCGCCAAGGAGCTCCTCGGCCGATACCGCGACCTGGCTCACCGTGGTTGCCTGTCCGGCATTGAGGACCATGCGCGCCGTCAAGCGCCGAGGCCGGTCTCCGGGCGTGATTCGCCACCGCTCCGCGTGGCCCTGTCCCGATACGAGCCGGTCACCCAGGTCATGGACAGCCTCGATGACGCTGATCCGTTGTCCGGTGACGGGATCGCGCGTGAAAGCGACGCCCGCCGCGGAGGGGGACAACATCCGCTGCACGATGACGGCCACCTTGGCAGGGGCGGGCTGGCCGACGGCGGACGCGTATGCGCGCGCCTCCTCCACAGCAACAGCTGTCCTGCGCACTTCAGTCTCGACATCGGTAGGCGGCACCCCCAGACTCGTGTGGAACTGGCCTGCAAACGACCACTCGTGCCCGTCCTCGACCATCCCCGAAGACCGCACAGCGCAGCTGGAGCCGCCCAGCGCGTCCAGGACGCCGGGTAGTTCCTGCTCCCAACCCGCGTCCGGATCGACTGGCAGGACGAATCCATCCGGGACCGCGAACCCGGCCCGCGACAGCTGACCCAGCACGACAGCCTTCGACCCGCAGGCCGCGTTCGCCTCGCGAAGCGGGATGAACGCGTTCACGACTGGGTACCCAGGCGGGCGAGCACGCGCGACATCCGCTGCTGCGCGGCTTGCCCCGACCCCAATCCCAGCGCTACAGCGAGCTGCTGGAACGTGACGCCCGCAGCCCTCGCGGCGAACAACAGCCCCGCCTCGACTTGGTCCAGCTCAGCCCGGGCAGCGCCAATCAGCCCCAACCCAGCCGTCACAACGTCCGCTTCGACGTCCTCATCCGCAGCCTTCCAAGCCGCCAGACGCACGAGATCGCAGTCGCTCGCCGGCTGCCCAAGATGCTGCCACGGCCGCTCGGACAGCCCGTCGCCCCCGACAGCACCCAAGACGGCGCGGTGAGCAGCGAGAGCATCGGCGGGAGAGCGGTCATCCGGAGTCATGCATCAATCCCACGCGATCAACACTTTGTTGTCAACACGCTGTTGATGTCAGTGTGGATTTGATCGCTTCGTGGCGGTGTTCTGTGATCGCTTGGTGTCACACTTGCGCCCGTAGGCCGATCCGTAAACGGGACAGCTTAAGCGTTTTCACCGAATCGGAGTTGGTATGGCAAGTCGTGGCCGCTCCAATTAGGGTCGTTCCATGCTCAAGTCGCTTGTCGAACGCCCGGCCCTCTTAGCGTCGGAACTCGGGCTGCTGCTTCTGGGACTCGTCCTGGCGCTAACTGGCTTCGCCAATTTTGTTGGCGCATTTACCGCCGACCGTCTTGCGTTTGTCGGTGTGTTCATGTTCCTCCTAGCCGGAGCCTGGTGCCTCACGGTGAGTCTTATTGCGCTGCTGGGTCACCCCCGTTCAACCATCGGAAGGGCTACGTTGGTGGCGGTCGGGTGGTTTGGTGCGACCTACCCTCTAGGTGGGGCCCTTACATATCTGGGCAGCGCGTACATAACGGCCCTGCCGATCGCAGCGGCAGGAATCGCCCTAGCTCTCTTCTCAATGACGAGGAAGCGACCTACAAGCCCGTCCATTTGAGGAACCTCAAGCAGGACGTTCTGTTCGATCCCACTGGCCTCTAGTGGAATCACACCAACGGTGCTTTCGTTGACCTACACAGCTACATCTGGGGAGTCATATGAATCGTCATCCGGATACTTGGAATGTTCGCCAAGTCCTTGCTGTCTCACTCGCGATAATCACGTCCTTGGTTCTCTTACTGGTTCCCATGTACACCCAGGTAAAACTAACTTCCGGTGGGCCAGAGCAGGTTAGCCATCCAACCTTGTTGGAAACAGTAGGGCCGTCTATGTTCGTGCCGTTGCTCATCCCCGTGGCCCTGACCGCGCTACCTCTCCTCGCACGAGGACGCGCGCGGACTCCAGTGTCGGTCGCGACTACTGTCGTTCTTATTGTCTTCGTAGTCATCGGCTCCGCAAGCATCGGATGGTTCTACATTCCAGCCCTGGCCGCCGCCGTAGCCGCCGTGGTTACCTCGATGGGCAGCCACGCAAGACCCCAAGTTCGCACGAACTAATCGTCCTAAACCGAGCCACTCTGCTGCCTTGCCCAAGACCTAGTCCTGATCGCAGGGGCAGGCATTACGCGGCACAGTTGTGGATCCTTCACCGGGCGCGCGGCTGCACAGTATCTGGTCAAGGAATTTGCGGACGGACGTTCTCGGGTGTACCGGTTACGTGCCGACGATGGCGTACTGGCCATTCAGTTTCTCGGCCAAACGTTCGATGTTAAGGCTTGATGGCTGGCCACTCGCGATTTGGCTGAGGTCAACAACCATCCAATTACTTCCCCGAACGAGAGGGATCTTTCCCTGTTTTGAGTCAGACCATATTTGATAGCTCTTCTCAAGGGCGTCCTGATTCGGATAGAGATCTATCTGAATTTTTTCGGAACAAAGTCTCTGCGCCGAAGTGAGAGGAATGCCATCGCCCATAGGAACAACCGGATCGCCATCGGGTTTAGTATCACAGCCCAGGACGTTATCGACGGCAGCATAGGCCTCATCAATGGAGTCAAAAGATTGCGGGTTCCCGCGTTCTGGCTGTTGCCCCGCGCATCCCGTAAGCGGAACCGCTACAAGGGAAATCGCGACTGCGAGGTCCAGCAAACGTCTGCACTTCATCACTTCTACCCCCAAGGCTATGGATGGCACTATTCCACACGGTGCACACCCGGGGAAGCTCAATCGTTTCGACCACGGCCACCACTGCACTCCAATGTCAGGCGACTGCCTCCACCGTGCGGCGGCGTTGATATTCCATGCGAGCACTTTGGCAGGTGGGCACCACGCGCGCCAACGAACGCTCCGCACCTGCCCGGCGCCCGCAAGCCGGTCCCTGACAGCACTCTCCCTACTTCCACGGCTCCTGGTCCGGCGCCGAAGAGGGCAATGTACGTATGACCCGTACGGTGAAATGCACTGTGAGGGGGCGCTAACAGCAACCTAGATTCCTGCGAAGTCTGGCCACGTGGACGCCGTGGAATACTACGGTTTTTCAAGACACTGGCCGAGGCCGATGCAGGTTTAGCGGCGGCGTGAGAAAGCCGGCCTCTCGTATGTCTCGGAGAGACGTCTCCATAGTCCCTTTGAACGCTGAGACGTCGGCATCCGCGGGATCCAGCAGCGCACCGTTTCGCGGTAGTGCTGGAATTCTTCGCCGAACCGTTCTTTGAGGTCAGTTTCCTCGAGCGGCCTGACGACGTAGTTCCAGACGATCGAGCCCAGGACCGCGTAGGCGATCACAAGCCACGAGTGCAAGATGAGGCCGACCGCGGCGCCCTGGACGATGCCCGCTACCGCCATGGGATTCCGAATCCAGCGATACGGACCTGCGATGACCAGACGGTTCGGCATCGCCGCTGGCAGCGGCGTGCCCTCTCCAAGCGTCGACATAACCAGGGCCGACCAGATGCCAAGACCACTGGCGAGTAGGAGAACTGCGACGCCGACGGGCCCCGCGCCCAGTGGGAAGGGGAGCGACATCGCCCAGCGCTGCTCAAGAACCGTTATGGCCCACGGAACCACCACGAGGAAGAACCCCCAGAACAGGACGATCTGTCCAAATGTTGACGCCACGTGGGTTGCAGCGGTTGGGCGGGTGACGGCGGGGCGGAATGCGAAGGGGCCGCGGATGATCCACGTGGTCGGTATGCGTCCCAGCAAGAGGGCGCAGAGCGCGATCACCGAACATGCGGCAGCAGCACCCATGCTCAGGGCGCCCCGGCCCGCTTCGGTTGTGAACGTGGCGTACACAGCCAGTACGACGGCGACGACGCCTGTCCAGCAGGCGCTCACCACTGCGGCAGCCCTGACGCCGCATGCCGCCACGGCCGAGGCCACGACGAAGAGCGGAATGTCAAAGACCGCGACGGCGGCAGGGTCCAGATTCCCGAGGGTCGCCTCGCGCACCCCGGGCACGAGGAACACCGCGGCCCACCAGGAGATACCGGCAATCGCCTGCATGGCGAAATAGGTTCTACTCCACCGCACAAAGCCTGTCACCGACTCAACCCCACCACCAGTAGTCCCCACAGGCCTGTCGATGGAAATCCAGCAGGCACTTCCCGCTCGATGGCGGGCTGGCGTCAGCCTACCGAATCCGACCGCAGTGGCCGGGGAGCCTGGCTGCACGGCGGGCCGCCACGTCAGTACAAGAAGATGGGCAGCCAGTCCCGGTTGTGTGCGTGCACCAGCGCGAGAAACAGGACAAAGTCGAAGATCAGGTGGACTGACACGACGTAGGTGAAGGACTTCGTCAGCCTGAAGGTATAGCCCTGCAGCAGCGCGAAGGGGAACGTCAACAGCGGTCCCCAGGCCTGATAGCCGATCTCCCAGAGGAACGAGGAGAAAACCACGGCCTGCAGGACGTTGGCCAGCCAGTCTGGAAAGTGTTGGCGCAGCAGCGTGAAAGTTGTGCAGATGAAGAACAACTCGTCCCAGATGCCAACGGCGTTCACTCCCAGAAATAGCCGCCAGAAGATTGCCGGATCGGATGCGTCCGGCCAGTTTTGGTAGACCCCGGTGCTGATCAGGTATACGGGCAGAATGAAGTATCCGAGCGCCGCCACGCCAACCAGGTACAGCTTCGCGGCGAGCGGCCACTTCCGGCCGGTGTTCACCGGAAACCTGATGATTTCCTCGCCGTAAAGGAAACGCGACACCAGCCACGGCACCAGCACGGCCAGGGCGAGGGCGCCACCCATGAGGACCATGTGCTGGATGCTCAAATCGGCGTTCAGAGGAACCGCGCTGATGATGACCATTCCCGCCGCAATGAGCACGAGGTGCCGCATCAACCCGCGGTCGATAAAGGCCGCCGTCGCCAGGCCAGCGGCGAGAGTACCGTAGCCAAGAGCGTCATTTTGGACGCCAAACAGCAGCACACCGGACGTGGAAACAAGCGCCGCTGGCACGAGTTTCCAGCTGAGCGCGGTCCGGGGTGTTTCCGTCGAGATAGTGGACACCCCACAAGCATGTCAGGGCAGTCCGTGGCAGGAAACCACGAAACGGCGAAAGCATGGGCGATTCGGGAGGGGCTGGTGCCGCCGCTACGGCCGGCGGTATGTTGCGTCCGCGGCGTCATGGGCGAGCAGTTCGCTGGTTCGCATGATGGCCACGCGCCTGCGTTCCTCGTCCGCCGCTCCGGTGATCACAAGGTGGACGTTCGGGCTCGATGCCCAGGCGTGGCAGAGTGTCACGATTGTGAGCAACAGGTCTTCCGCTGCCTTCTCGCTCGCCGTGGGCAGCGCGCGACGGATCTCGGCCACCTTGTCTGCTGAGCGGAGGGCGCGAGCTTCGGCGCCGACTGGATGGCCCAGCTCAAGCCCCTCCCAAAACGTGAGCCGCGCGAGACCCGGGGAGCTCCTGGAAAAGTCAAAGTACCGTCCCGCGAAATCGGCGATCGCAGCAGGTCCCGAGCCGATGACCGGGAGGTCGTCCAGGGCTGTGGCGAGTTGGCGGGTGAGCGCCGCTTCGAAGAGTTGGGCCTTGTCGCCGAAGTAGAAGTAGATCCGTTCGCGGTTGCACCCCGAACTCTTCGAAATCTGGTGGATGCGCGCGCCGGAGAAGCCACGCTCTGAAAATTCGGCAATGGCGGCCGCGAGGATCTTCTCCCGCGTTGCGTCAGTGTCCCAGGCCATGGCCCCATCCTATCTCCAACCGTTCGTTTGCTTTTGGGCGCCGCGGCTCCGTAGCATCGTTTCCAACCAGACGTTTGGAGATTGAGTGGAACACGAGGGCAAAGCGCTTGCCGCCGATGAGACGGACGTGCATCATCATCGGACCGCCGGCATCGCATCCGTCCATGTCAGGGCCGCCGTGACGTGGCTGGCGATCTTTCCGCTGGCTGCCATCGGGATGAGCGCGCTGGCAGCATTGGCGCCGGAGTGGCCTCCGGTCCTTCGGGCGTTTGCGCTCACCCTCGTGGTGGTTCCCACTGCCGTCTACCTTGCGGTGCCTCGGCTTCTCCTGATCCAGGCGCGGCTAAGCCGGGCCGCGACACGCGCCCGGGCGCGCCGCGCCACGAAACGGAACAGGTCCGTTGGCGGGGAACGCCGGGGCACATGATCGTCTGCGGGAAGGCATTGGGCGTCACGTCCCGGCGAACCGTCAGAACTCTTCGGCGTTGGCCCCGGTGGCGTAGCCATGGCTGGTGGCCACCATCGCCGCGACAACCTCCAGCTCGCTGTCGTCCCGCGGCCCGTAGATCATGACCATGCCTCGAGCCAGCCGGATGCCGGCCAGCGGATGGGCCGCCGCCCAGCCCTTGGCGACGGCGTCGGCCACCAGTTCGGGCGGAAGGGCCAGGTGGAGCGAGCCGTCGTAGGGCGGGTGCTGGTGGGCAAACTCCCCAACGGAGGGAACCAAGAACGCATCGGCCGGGGCATCAGCCCCGGGCTTCACCTTGAGGCTGCGCGCACCCGGAACGGAGATCGCTGACTGCGACGTCGCGACGCCGGCGAGCGAGCGTATCCGGTCGAACAATCTTTCCTGAAGCCCAAGTGGCGCGTTGTCACTGAGTTGTTCCTGTGGGATGGTCCACGACACGGCCGGACGCTGGCCGGACCTCACCGGCAGGTGGCCCCCGGGCAGCGCCGACCAGTGGGTGCTGTTTGCGGTGCGGTCGCGCGCTCCGGGCCGGGTAAGGAACGAAAAGCGCTCGTGGATCCAGCCGCTGAGTTCACCGAGCGTCTGAGCGCTGATGTGGTGCCCGCCGGGATCGCGGCGCGCATAGGCGGCGGCTGCGGAATCCGTGAGCAGGTACTGCCACGTGCGCTCCAGCAGCTCTGGCGGAATAATCCTGTCCTGGTCGCCCTGGGCGACGAAAACCGGTAGTCCGGCCAACCGGGCCGGCGTGACGGGGACGCCGGCGTCGAACGGCAAAGTCCCGTACAGAATGGCCGCTCCGTCAAAACGTTCCGGATCTGCTAGTACTAGGCCGCCGGCGAAGGCTGCGCCCCCGCTGAAGCCGACGAGCACTACGGACCGTCCGTCCGGGGCAGCGGCATCGAGCCAGGTTCGGAAC
This sequence comes from Arthrobacter sp. 2MCAF15, assembly GCF_052115605.1. Classification (NCBI taxonomy): domain Bacteria; kingdom Bacillati; phylum Actinomycetota; class Actinomycetes; order Micrococcales; family Micrococcaceae; genus Arthrobacter; species Arthrobacter sp. 2MCAF15. The sequence continues at coordinate 21,012 of NZ_JBFRGZ010000004.1, forward strand.
CAGGACATGGTGGCGGCCAGCGACTCGGCAACCGGGCGGCCGATGCCGCGGTTGGCAAACCATGCATAGCCGCCGCCTTCGGCAATCGGGGCCCGGACTGCCGCATAGGCGGCACTCGGTGGCAGCTGGTCAGCCAGGGCAATGATTTCGCGTTCACTTGAGCCGCGCCCGTGCAGGAGCACCACCAGGGGCGCCGACGGGTCGGCTGATCCGGCGGTCGCCACTACGGGTGAAGCGCTGAGGGAAAGGTCGCCCACGACCGTGGGTGTCTCTGGGGTTTGCATGAAAGCTCCTGGCTGAGGGGGAGTGAACACAAGATTGTTTGTTGAAGCTTCAACCATCATGAAGTGTTGGGTATTCCCCGTCAACTATTTCGGATGCCGTTGAGGCCCTCGGTACTGATTGGCCATGCCGTGAGCAGTTGGCGGGCCGTCCCGTTATTGCCCAGGTGGTACACCGCCACGCTCGCAGGGCGGACGTCGAACGCATCGAAGGCGCCGGCTTCGATCCCGTCCAGGTCCGCCAGCGTCGCGAACCCAACGGTGATGGGGGCCTAGAGCCACTTCGGCGCGGCCGGCACCGTGCCGTTGGCGGCCGGGCCGCTCGCACTAACGCCGCTGGTGCCGCGCCCGGCGGCCCATTCGACGACGCCGGGCAGGGCCCCGGTGATGATCGTCGGGTCAGCGGCGGTGGTGTCGCCGAACGACAAACCTGAGCCTGCCACCTTCACCACCAGGCCCGCGTCGGTGCCCCGGATTTTCCAGGCGCCCGTGATGTCCGCCAGGAGCCGCTCCAGCACAGGTGCCGGGATGTCGGCGAACGAGGCCCCGTTGTCGAGGTCGATGGCGTGCATCCAGACTTCGCGGCTGCGCATCCAGACCGTTTCGGTGGCAGGGACTTCCCGGCCCTGGATGGTGCGGACCCTGTTCTGCCAGGCGTCCCCGGGCAGGTCCCGCCACTCGACGCTCAAATGCACCGCCGAGTGGTCGAAGAGGTTCCGCAGCGCGATCGGACTCAGCGTGGCGCCGAAATCGATCTCATGGTTGCGGACCCCGGTCGAGGCATACATCGGGGTTTCCACCCCGGTGGCCGCCCACTCGACCAGCCGGGCGATGGCCCGGGCGTTGTAGCCGATATGCGCTGTGATGTGGCGGCGCGTCCAGCCCGGCAGCAGCGAGTCGCCGTCGAGCTCCGCGTCGGAGAGCTCATTGAGCTTGCGGGCGAAGAACGCCGTGCCCCGGCGCGCCTGCAGCAGCGCCGCAAGCAGCTCCGGGTCCGTCGTCTGGTCCTGGCGGGCAACCATCAGGCTTCCTTGACCACGCGGTTCTTCAGCTGACCCAGTCCCTCGATGGTGGTGACCAGGATCTGGCCCTCCTGCAGGTAGCGCTTGGGGTCCTGGGCGTGGCCCACGCCGCCGGGGGTGCCGGTGGCGATCACGTCGCCCGGATTCAACGTGATGATCGTGGAAATGTAGGAGACCAGGTACTCGGGGGTGAAGACGAGGTCGCCCGTGGGGGTCTGCTGCTGGACTTCGCCGTCGACCTCGGAGGTCATCAGCGGCCCGGCGCTGAATTCGTCCTTGGTGACCAGGGCAGGGCCGAACGGGGTCGACTTTTCCCAGGTCTTGCCCTGCAGCCACTGGATGGTGCGGAACTGGTAGTCGCGCATGGAAACGTCGTTCAGCACTGCGTACCCGGCGATGTGGTCTGCGGCGTCGGCTTCGCTGATCCGGCGTCCGGTCTTGCCGATCACGACGGCGAGTTCGGCCTCCCAGTCCACGGCGTCGGATTCCTGCGGCAGGGCAAGGTCATCGTTGGGACCGATCAGGGATTCGGCGTACTTCGCGAACAGGGTGGGGAACTCGGGGACTTCCCGGCCCATCTCCTTGATGTGGTTGCGGTAGTTGTGGCCCACGCAGATGATCTTGCCGGGGGAAGGGACGACGGCGGCCAGGTCGGCGCCGTTGAGCGCGTGGGTTGCGCCGCTGGCGGCCTTGGCCGTCGCTTCCCAGTCCGCGGTGCGGAGCAGTTCCCCGACGTCGACGAAGCCGTCGATTTCGGTCAGGGTGTCGCCGTCCTGGCGGACAGCCACGGTTCCGTTCGCGGTGCGGAGGGTGAGGAGTCTCATTTGTTGCGTCCTTCGATGTAGGTGCGGTTGAAGTTCAGCCGTTCGAAAATGGGGGCGTCGCTGAAGCGGAAGAGGTCAAACGACGTTTGCGAGCCAGCTTCGGCTTGCAGGTCGGCTTGGAGGGACCATTCTTGCCAGGACGGGACGACGAAGAGGTCGCCCTTCGCCAGGTTCCTCGTCTCGCCGTTCAGGACCACGGTGCCGGAGCCTTCGAAGACCTGCCAGACGCTGGAGCCGACCTCGCGGAGGCTCTCGGTGGAGGCGCCGGCGCGGAGCCGGTGGAATTCGGCCCGGATGGTCGGCATGACGTCACCGCCGGTGGTGGGGTTGGTGAAGCGGACGGCGGCGTGGCCCTGGGACACGGTGGCCGGGTGGCCCTCGTCCTCGAGCAGGAGCTGCTCGGCCAGTGCCCGGTCCGTGTGTTCCCAGCGGTACGCGGCGATGGGGGAGCTCGTGGTGTCATCCAGCCCGGAGAGCGGGCGCAGCCCCGGGTGGGCCCAGAGCCGCTCCGAGCGGGAGATGTCCGGAGTGGCCTCGTCGGTGACGCGCTCGGTGCCGAACTCGAAGAAGCCGGCGTCGGCGTAGTGCACGAACGGGATGTCCAGGCCGTCGATCCAGGCCATCGGTTCATCGGTGTCGTTGTGGTGGCCGTGGAAGTTCCAGCCCGGGGTCAGGAGGAAGTCACCGCGGGACATCCGGACCGGGTCTCCGTTCACCACGGTCCAGACGCCTTCGCCCTCGACGACGAAGCGGAAGGCGTTCTGCGAGTGCCGGTGCTCCGGGGCGGTCTCGCGGGCCCCGAGATACTGGATGGCAGCCCACAGCGTTGGGGTGGCGTACGGCGTCCCGGCCAGGCCCGGGTTGGCGAGGGCAATGGCGCGGCGTTCGCCGCCGCGGCCCACAGGAACCAGGTCCCCGGCGCGGGCGGCCAGGGGGTACAGGTCGCTCCACCGCCAGACGTGGGGCACTGCCTTGGGAGTCGGGACCATGGGCATCAGGTCCGCGATCTCGGTCCACAGCGGAATCAGGTTCTCCCGGTCAAAATCCCGGTACAGCTCCTGCAGCTGGGCAGCCTCTTCAGGTGTCGGCTCCGGAGCAGTGTGCCCCGCGGCCACTGATTCATGAGTCGTGTTCTCTGCGCTGATGGACACGTGGGCCTCCTCGATAGGTCAGAACAGTTCTTGGCGTAGTTCGACACTAAAGATTCATCCGTGTGATCCCCAACATATTCTGCTGGTCAGAATTCCCTGCAACCCAGCTGACTCGCAGCAGGGGCGGTTATGGGCCCTCAAAAGGGCCTCAACTGCGAGTCGGTTGGGCCGCCGTCAGTCCGGCTCCGCCGGGTTGGCCGCGATGTCGATCTCCAGCTGTCGGCAGGTTTCTCGCATGGCCGGGACGAGTCCGGCGTCGAACACCCTGCGGAAGCGGGTGGCTGGAGTGGCGACGCTGAGCGCGCCAACAACTATTCCGTGCCGGTTGTGCAGGGCCATCCCCAGGGCGCTCACACCTTCCTCCGTGCCTTCGAAGTTGGCTGCGAAGCCGTTGCCGCTGATGGATTCAAGTTCGCGCAGGAACGCCGGAAATTCGTCGTCCGGGATGGTGTCGCCGCCAATCTCCGCGTTGTGGCTGCGGAACAGCTGCTCGATCATCGGCGGCTCCAGCTCCGCGAGCATGGCCTTCCCGCCGGAGGTTTTGTTGGCGGGCATTACCGTCCCCTGCCGGTCACCCACGCGCAGCACATTGCTGCCCTCCACGGTGGCCAGGAACCGCACCTTGGTCCCCACGCGGACCATCAGATTCACTGTCTCGTTCAGCCGTGCGGACAGAAGCTCCATATGGGGCTGGGCGATGGATCGGAGCAGCCGGGTCCAGCTCAGCCCGGCCGGCCCGACCCCCATTGCCGGGCCCGGGACATAGCGGCGCGTTTCGTCCTGCACGGCGAAGCCCCGGTAGACCAGCATCGCCAGCAGTCGGTGCGCGGTCGAGGGTGCAACGCCCAGCTCGGCCGCGGCGTCCTTGAGACGCAGGGCGCCGCCGTCGCGCAGGAGCTGGAGGAGCTGCAGCGCATTGTCCACTGCCTCGATGGAATAGGTCGGCCGCTTCTGGACGGGCTTTCGGGCGGATCTGGCCGATGGGGTATTCTGCACATCAGAATTATATTGTGGTTCACCTGCGAAGGCCACGACAGTAGTGGTATGAATCACACACCCTCCGTTGCAGTGCCGCGCCGGTCCTCGCCGGGGGATCCCACCCCCGTTACCGTTGGCGGGCCCGCGGCGCGGTTCTCCAAAAGCTCGGCCGCCGCTGTCCTGGTCTGCTGGCTCCTGGTGGTCTTCGATGGCTACGACCTGATTGTCTACGGCACCGTCCAGTCCTCCCTGATTTCCGAGACCGGCTGGGGGCTGACCAAGGCCACCGCCGGAACCATCGGTTCCATGGCCTTCGTCGGCATGATGATCGGAGCGATCTTCGCGGGCCGGATGGCCGATTCCTGGGGACGCCGCCGCACCATCCTGGGCTGCGCCATCGTCTTCTCGATTTTCACCATCCTCTGCGCCTTCGCACCGAGCGCCCCGGTGTTCGGCACCCTGCGGCTCCTGGCCGGCGTCGGACTCGGGGGCCTGGTGCCCTCGGCCAATGCCCTGGTCGCCGAACTTGTCCCGGCCAAGTGGCGGTCAACGATCGCCACCCTGATGATGTCCGGCGTCCCCATCGGCGGATCCATCGCCGCCCTTGTTGGCATCCAGCTGATCCCCGCCTTCGGCTGGGAGTCCATGTTCCTCGTCGCCGTGCTGGCCCTGCTGATCGTGGTGCCCCTCGGACTGAAGTACCTGCCGGAGACGCTGGCCCCGGCCCGCGCCGCAAGCGGCGGCCGAAACCTCGAGGAGCCGTCCGGGTTCGGCTCCCTGCTCCGCGCCCCCTACCTGGGAGTCAGCCTGCTGTTCGCCCTGGCAACGATCGCCACCCTGTTCGCCTGGTACGGGCTGGGCACCTGGCTGCCCAACCTCATGCAGCTGGCCGGCTACAACCTTGGCTCCGCCCTGACCTTCGCCCTTGCCCTGAACCTGGGCGCGGTGGCCGGCTCGGTCATCACAGCCTGGGCCGGGACCCGCTTCGGCCCGATCCCGACGGCGATCGCCGCCGCGGCCGTCGCCGGCGGCGCCCTCGTGGTCCTGGTTACGGGGCCGCCGGTCACCGTCGTGTACCTCATGCTGGTCCTCGCCGGCGTCGGCACCCACGGCACGCAGTGCCTCATCATCGCCGCCGTCGCCAGCCACTATCCCGGGCATCTGCGCGGCACGGCGCTGGGCTGGGCGCTGGGGACCGGCCGCATCGGCGCCGTCGCCGCACCCCAGATCGGCGGCCTCCTGCTGGCGGCCGGGCTGGGCGTCAGTTCCAATTTCCTTGCCTTCGCAGGCGCAGCCGCCATCGCCGCGGTCCTGCTGGCCGCCGTCGGCCTCAAACTCAAGTCAAAATCCTCAACCTCACCAACAGGAGCAAGCAATGTCTGAGCACGCCCCGTCCATCGATATCTCCACCGATGTCCTCGTCATCGGAGGGGGAATGGCCGGACTGGCCGGAGCCCTCGCGCTGCGGGAAAACGGTGCCAACGTCACGCTGGTGGAACGGGCCCCCGAATTCGGCGAGGTCGGCGCAGGCCTGCAGATGGCCCCCAACGCCTCCCGCGTCCTGAAGCGCTGGGGCCTGCTGGAAAAAGCCCTGGAAATCGGCGTCCAGCCCAAGCACCTGGTCTTCCGTGACGCCGTCACCGGCGAGGAACTCACCCGCCAGAGCCTCGGCGGGGAATTCGAGGAACGCTACGGAGCGCCGTACGTCGTGATCCACCGCAGTGATCTACACCGGGTCCTGCTCGAAGGCTGTGAAGCCGCCGGCGTCACGCTGGTCAACGACGTCATGGTCGAGAGCGTGGAAACGGTCAACGGCCGCGGCGTGGCCCACACCGCCGCCGGAGTGGACTACTCGGCCGACGTCGTGATCGGCGCCGACGGGCTCAAGTCCACCCTGCGTCCGCTCGTGGCCAACGACCAGCCGGTCTCCTCGGCCTACGTGGCCTACCGGGGCACCGTGCCGATCACCGAAAACACGCCCAAGGCCGACCTCGAGGACGTCATTGTCTACCTCGGCCCGGACTGCCACTTGGTGCAGTACCCGCTGCGCAAGGGCGAACTGCTGAACACCGTGGCCGTCTTCAAGTCGGCCTCCTTTGAGCGCGGCGAGGAGCAGTACGGGGGAGTGGACGAGCTTGAGGCCGCGTACAAGGATTGCGTCCCGGCCGTCCGGGAGGCGCTGAAGAACCTGGGCACGGGCATGCGCTGGCCGATGTACGACCGCGACCCGATCGAAAACTGGGTCGCCGGCCGCATGGTGCTGATGGGCGACGCCGCTCACCCGATGCTGCAGTACCTCGCCCAGGGCGCCTGCCAGGCCCTCGAGGACGCGGCCGTCCTCCAGGACGCCAGCACCGGCACCGTCTTCACCGCCGACGGCGTCAACCCGGAAGGCTGGGACCAGGCCATCAAGGAGTTCAACAGCCTCCGCGCCGGCCGCACCGCACGGGTCCAGCGCACCGCCCGCGTCTGGGGCGAATCATGGCACGTCTCCGGGCTGGCCCGCACGCTGCGCAACCTGCTGTTCAAGAGCCGGAAGGACAACGACTTCCAGTACAACGACTGGCTGTACGGCCAGGACGGCGACGGCGTGCCGGCCGCCCGTGCGGCGCACTCAAAGCTGGCGGAGCGCATTCCTGCCTGACCCGGCGACTGAGCATGCGGCACCGCAAGAACCCCCTCTCCTGAGGGGGTTCTTGCGTTAAGTTCGGGTCCTCATTACTTCCAGCACGTCTCGACATTGTGCCCGCTGACGCTGTGCCTCTTGACACTGCCAAAACGTTTTGGATAGTGTGAGCCACACAACATGCCAAAACGTTTTGCAAAGGGAGTCAACGGTGACGAAGGTCGGAATTAGGGACGTAGCGAAAGCTGCCGGGGTCTCCGTGACCACGGTGTCCCACGCCCTGAACCCAGCGGGCGGCACCCGGGTCAAGACAGAAACCCGGGAACACATCCGGGCCGTCGCCAAGGACCTTGGCTACGCGCCCAACCGGCTCGCCAGCGGGCTGCGCAACCACCGTTCGCAGATCCTTGGCCTCGTCAGCGACGAAATCACCACCACACCGTTCGCCGGGGCCATGATCAGGGGCGCCCAGGACGCCGCCTATGAGCGCGGCTACGTCGTCATGGTGGTCAACTCGGGCCTCGACCCTGAACTGGAAAACCGCGAAATCCGGACCCTGCAGCAGCACCAGGTTGATGGGATCGTCTACGCGAGGATGTACCACCAGGGCGTCAGCCTTCCTGCGGACCTGGACACGCTGCCCACAGTCCTCCTCGACGCCGTCACCGCGGACCGGTCCATCTCCTCGGTGGTCCCGGACGAGGTGGCCGCGGCGGAAACGGCAGTGGAAGCCCTCGTCCAGGCCGGCCATACCAGGATCGGGATGCTGAACAATGTCGACGACATCCCGGCAACCCACGGACGGCTTCAGGGCTACCGGAACGCGCTGGGCCGCCACGGCCTCCAGTTCAATCCGGAGCTGGTGACCTCAGGCACGGCTGATACTCCCGGCGGGCGGGAGGCGGCGCTTCAGGTGCTGCAGCGTCCGGACCGTCCGACGGCACTGTTCTGTTTCAGCGACCGCGTGGCCATGGGCGCTTACCAGAGCGCTGCCACGCTGGGACTCCGCATTCCCGAGGACCTGTCCGTGGTCGGCATGGACAACCTTGAGCTGATCGCCGCCGCGCTCTGGCCCGGACTCACCACGGTGGCGCTGCCGCATTATGAAATGGGGCGTTGGGCCGTCACCCGGCTCCTCGACGACATCGAAGGCCCCGAGGTGAAGGCCGTCCAGGAGCTGCTTTCCTGCCCGCTCATTGAGCGGGGGTCCGTCGGCCCGCCGCCGGACTGAGTCGCCGGGCTGAGCCCCCAAACTGAGCCCTTCGGCTACACCAGCACCCACACGTATCCACCACAGACCCATCCCGGGCCCTAAAAGGGGCGCGGCCGTTGCACCGGCCGCGCCCCCACGGATCCGGGCTAATCATCCGCGTACAAAAATAAGCAGAAAGACTCACTCATGAACAAGCGATTCACCCGAATCCTGGCCACCAGCATAACGGCGGCCGCCCTGGTCGGCAGCCTCGGCGCGTGCGGCAAGGGCAGTGCCTCGGCCACGTCCGAGGGCACTAAAGAGATCACGATGTGGACCCACAACGCCGGCAACCCCGAAGAGCTGGCCTCCATCCAGGGCGTCGTCGACTCCTACAACAAGAGCAGCGGCGCCAAGGCCAAGATCAAGGTGCAGGCGTTCCCGCAGGAGTCCTACAACGACTCCGTGGTCTCCGCGGCCGCCGCCGGTAAGCTTCCCTGCATCGTCGATATCGACGGACCCAATGTCCCCAACTGGGCGTGGGCAAAGTACCTGACCCCGCTCAAGCTCTCCACCGACCTGTCCGCCAACCTGCCCAGCACCGTGGCCAAGTGGGAGGGCCAAACCTACGCCGTCGGCTATTACGACGTGGCGCTGGCCATGCTTGCACGCGCGTCGGACCTCAAGGCCGCCGGGGTGCGCGCCGCAACAATCGAGCAGCCCTGGACCAAAGCGGAGTTCCAGGACGCGCTGACCAAGCTCAAAGCCCTGGGCAAATGGGAATACCCGCTGGACATGGGGACCGCCGGCAGCGGCGAATGGCTGCCCTACGGCTACTCGCCGTTCCTGCAGTCCTTCGGCGCCGACCTGATCAACCGCGACGGCTTCCAGAGCGCGGACGGAGTCCTCAATGGGGACAAGGCAGTGGAATGGGCCAAGTGGTTCCGCGGACTGGCCGACCAGGGCTTCATGGCCACCAAGAGCGGCAAGGACTCCACCCAGGACTTCCTGAACAACAAGAGCGGCTTGCTGTACACCGGCTCATGGGCCGCGGACAAGGCCCGGGCTGCCCTGGGCGATGACCTGGTGGTCATGCCCACCGTGGACCTTGGCAACGGACCCAAGATCGGCGGCGCCTCCTGGCAGTGGGGCGTCACCCAGGGCTGCGCCAACACCGACGCCGCCATGGACTACCTCTCCTACTCGCTGAAGCCGGAAAACCTGGCCGCAGTCGCCAAGGCCACGGGCACCATCCCGGCGACGGATGAGGCCGCGGCCCTGGTCCCGTCGTTCGCAAAGGGCGGCACCAACCGGATCTTCATGGACTTCTCCCGCCAGTACGCAGTGATGCGTCCCGAGACCCCGGCCTACCCGTTCATCGCCACCGAATACGGCAAAGCCGTCCAGGACGTCCTCGCAGGCGCCGACCCCCAGACGGCCCTGGACAAGGCCGTCAAGGCCATCGACGCCAACATCAAATCCAACGGCGGCTACAAGAACTAGCAGCCCTCCGCGGAGGACGACGACGGCGGGTGAGTTCCGCCGTCGTCGTCCCCCCGGTGCTGCAGGTCAACGGAGAATCCCATGACAACCAGCCCACTTTCCACCCGTCCCCGCCCCGCCGCCGAACCGGCGCCACGGCCGCTGCCGGCCCTGCCGCGCCGCCGCCGGGCAGGCTTGCTGCGCGAACAGATCAGCGGCTGGGGCATGATTGCCCCCGCAGCGGTACTGCTGCTGCTCTTTGTGTTCCTGCCGGCCGTCCTGGGCTTCGGCCTGGCCTTCACCAACGCCCGGCTGATCTCGCCCCGCCCGGTGGAGTTCGTCGGCACAGACAACTTTGCCCGGCTGTTCGCGGACCCCACCTTCTGGCGGTCACTGCTGAACGTCACCTACTTCGCCGTGGTGGTGGTCCCGGTGCAGTCGGCCCTGGCCCTGGCCATGGCGCTGCTGATCAACAAGAAATTCCGCGGCGTGAACTTCTTCCGCACCATCTACTTTCTGCCTGTGGTCACGTCCATGGTGGTGGTCTCCCTCCTGTGGCTCTTCATGTACCGCAAGGAAGGCCTGATCAACGAGCTGCTGTCCACCTTCAGCTTCGGCCTCATCCAGGGTGCCGACTGGCTCAACGATCCCGCCACGGCCATGCCTGCCATCATCGCGCTGTCCATCTGGCAGGCGGCCGGATTCCACATGATCATCTGGCTCGCCGGGCTGCAGAGCATCTCCGGTGAACTGTACGAGGCAGCCCAGCTGGACGGCGCCAGCCGCTGGCACCAGTTCCGGTACGTCACCTGGCCGGGCCTGAAACACACCCGCAGCCTGGTCCTGGTGACCATCACCATCCAGGCGCTCGGCCTGTTCGACCAGGTCAGTGTCATGACCCAGGGCGGCCCGCTGGACTCCACCACAACCATCATCTACGAGGCCGTCCGCTCCGGCTTCAAACAGCAGGAAACCTCCTACGCTTCCGCGATCTCGCTGGTTTTCTTCGTCCTTGTGCTGCTCATTTCCGCGGTGCAGCGATACCTGACCCGAGAGAAGGACTGACGTGAAAAATTCGCTTCGACTCAACTATGCGGCAACCATGCTGGTCCGGATCCTGTTCGCCGCCGTCGCCGCCTTCCCGATCGTCTTCATGCTGGTGTCCTCGCTCAAGCCGGACACCCAGATCTTCGGGGACATGTCCTCCGTGGCCGCCTTCCTGCCCGTGGGAAACGTCTCCTTTGACAACTACGCGGCGGTGTTCGACCGGGTCCCGGCCGCCCGGTTCCTGGTCAACTCCATCGGCATCTCCGCGATCACTGTGGTGCTGGGCATCTTCGTCAACAGCCTCTGCGCGTTCGCGTTGTCCCGCATGGAGGTGCGCGGCAAGCGGGTGGTGTTCACGGTCATCCTGGCCACGCTGATCGTGCCGTTCCAGACCCTGGCCCTGCCGCTGGTCTGGTGGGTCAACCAGTTGCCCTACTTCGAACTCAACGGCTTCAGCCTCGAGATCTCCAAGGGCTGGCTGGACACCTACCAGGTCCAGATCATCCCGTTCATCGCCAATGCGTTCTCCATCTACCTCTATCACCAGTACTTCGAATCCATCCCCAAGGAACTGGACGAAGCCGCCCGCATCGACGGTGCCGGCTGGTTCAAGATCTACCGCCAGGTGGTCATGCCGCTGGCGGGTCCGGCCACCGCGACGGTCGCGATCCTGACGTTCCTGCCGGCCTGGAACTCCTACCTGTGGCCCCTCATGGTGGTCCAGTCCGAGGAACTTCGGCCGGTCATGATCGGCATCCAGTACTTCTTCCAGCTGAACGTCTCCTGGGGTGAAGTGATGGCCTACGCGTCCCTCATCACGGTTCCCGTGGTGGTCCTGTTCATCGCCTTCCAGCGTTCCTTCATCAACAGCATCGCGTCCAGCGGCGTCAAGGGCTAACCACCCGCCGCTCCGGCCCACCCTTCCGGCACACACCGTGAAAGCAGACAGCACAACCATGACAACCACCACCGCGCTCGGCTGCCAGTACCGGCCGCAGCACCACTACACGGCGGACCGCAACTGGCTGAACGATCCCAACGGACTGGTCTACGCCAACGGCACCTACCACCTCTTCTACCAGCACAACCCGTCCGGGAACGGGTGGGGCAATATGTCCTGGGGGCACGCGACTTCAGCGGACCTGCTGCACTGGGACGAACAACCCGTGGCCATCGCCTGCGATGACCAGGAAGCCATCTTCTCCGGTTCGGCCGTGCTGGACGGGGCCAACACCAGCGGATTCGGCACCCCGGACAATCCGCCGCTCGTTGCCATCTATACCAGCGCCTATTCGCCCGCATCCCCGCTGTCCGGCCGGCAGGCGCAGTCGCTTGCCTACAGTACGGACAACGGCGCCACCTGGATAAAACACGCCGGGAACCCCGTGCTGGACCGCGGCTCCGCAGACTTCCGCGACCCCAAGGTCTTCTGGTACGATGGCGCCGCCGGCAGCTACTGGGTGATGGTCGCCGTCGAGGCGATGGACCGGGAAGCAGTCCTGTACAAGTCCGCCGACCTCAAAGCGTGGGAGTACCTGAGCACCTTCGGCCCGGCGAACGCCACCGGGGGAGTGTGGGAATGCCCGGACCTGTTCGAGCTTCCGGTGGACGGCAATCCCGGAAACACCAAGTGGGTGCTGGTGGTGAACCTGAACCCCGGCGGAATCGCCGGCGGTTCCGCCGGACAGTACTTCCTGGGAACCTTCGACGGCGTCGCGTTCGTTTCCGAGACCACGGTCACCGAGGGGCTCCAAAAGGATGAGAGCCGCATGGCCGAGTACGGCTGGCTGGACTGGGGCCGGGATTACTACGCGGCCGTCTCCTTCAGCAACGCCCCGGACGGGCGCCGGCTCATGATCGGCTGGATGAACAACTGGGAGTACGGGGCCCTCACACCCACCGACGGGTGGCGCGGCGCCATGTCCCTGGTGCGGGAAGTCAGGCTGGCCGTCCGCGGCGGCCGCGTGGTGCCTATGCAGACGGCGCTGGACCCCTTCGAGAGCGTCGGGGCCGGCCGGAATCTCGGAGCCTCCCCCTACTCCGAGGCCGCCCGGCCTCTTCCTGCCGGAACGCACTGGATCCCCGCGGAAGCCTCCGGCGACGTCCTGCGGATCGACGCCGAATTCGAACCCGGCGCCGCCGGGGAAGTGGGCCTCCTGCTCCGGGCAAGCGGCGCCGAACGGACGGTCCTCGCCTACAGGTGCGCCACGGGCGTGCTCAGCCTGGACCGGACCGCTTCCGGCAACACGGACTTCCACGAATCGTTCGCTTCGTTGGAAAGCGTGCCCGTGCCGCTGGAAAACGGCCGGCTGCGGCTGCGGATCTTCCTGGACCGCTGCTCCGTGGAGGTCTTCGCCCAGGACGGCCTCGCCACCATCACGGACCAGGTGTTCCCCGCGGAATCCAGTACACAGGTAGGGCTGTTCGCGGACCGCGACGGCGGCAGGCTGGTGAGCCTGGCCATCGTTGGAGGCGGGTAGGCCGCGGGAGCACCGCGCCGGCTACTCCTTCACCGCGCCGGCTACTCCTTCACCGCTCCGGCGGTGGCATTCATGATCCGTTTCTGGAAGACGAAGAACACGATGGCGACGGGGATGGTCATGATGGCGGCCGCGGCCAGCTTCAGCGGGTATTGCGTTCCGGCGCTCAACTGGCCCGAGGACAGCTGGGCCACGCCCTTGGTCAGTGTGGTCAGCCCGGGGTCCTGGGTCGAGACGATGAAGTGGCTCAACTCATTCCAGGACCCCTGGAAGGACAGGATGATGATGGTCATCACGGCCGGGACAGACATGGGCAGCACGATCGACCAGAACGTGCGGAATGTTCCCGCCCCGTCCACTTTCGCCTGTTCCTCCACGCTCACCGGAATCGATTCGAAGAAGTTCTTCATGATGAACACCCCGGCGGCATCGGCCAGCAGGGGAACGATCATGCCGGCGTAGGAATCGTAGATCCCCAGCTGGTTGATGACGAGGAACTTCGGAATGAGCAGCACGACGCCGGGAACGGCCATGACGGCGACGAGGGCGGCGAAGACGACCGACCTGCCGCGGAACCGGAGCCGGGCCAGGGCGTACCCGGCCAGCAGGTCAAAAAACACGCGCCCGAACGTGACCACAACAGTGACCACGATCGAGTTCTTGAACCAGAGCGGGAAATCCGAATTCAGGAACAGCCGTTCGTAGGCGGCCGCCGTCCACGTCGGGGGGATCAGGGACAGCGGATCCGCGGCGGCCTGGGGTTCGGTCTTGAACGACGTCGCAATATTGACCAGGAACGGGAAAATGTACACGATCGCCAGCAGGATCAGGGCAGCGTAGGTCACCCAGCCCCACGCGACAGGCTTCCGACCGCGGGCAGGAGCCGGCTGGTGGCTGCCCGGCGCCGGTGCCTCCTCCTGGGTCAGGGTTTCCGGCCGGAATGGCAGTTCAGCAGTTACGGCGGATGAACCAGTGTGCGGAACGGTCACGGGGTTCCTCCCTTGGACGGTGGCGGGTTGAACCGTTTGCGGCGCGGAACGGTGGTGCGTTCGCGCAGGATCAGCCGCTGGACAATGGCAAAGACAATGATGATGGCGAACAGAATGAAGCCAATGGCCGCGCCCTGGCCCCACTGCTGATTGTTGAATGCAGTGCTGAAGGACAGATACGCCGGGGTGAGCGTGGTCTTGGCCGGTCCGCCCTGGGTGCCGGTATAGATCTGGTCGAACACCTGCCAGGTGCCGATCAGGCCGAGGGTGATCACCGTGAACAGGGTGGGGCGGAGCATCGGCAGGGTCACGTACCAGAAGCGCTGCCAGCCGCCGGCGCCGTCGAGCATGGCCGCTTCCTGCAGCTCGCCGCCCACGTTCTGCAGCGCCGCGATGAACAAGAGCATGAATGTGCCCGACGTCGTGAAGACGGCCATCAGGATGAAGGCGGACATCGCCACGGAAGGGCCGGACAGCCACTCCCACCAGCTGACACCCAGGAACGTTCCGCTGGCCAGCGCGGCCGGCGGCGTGGTGACGCCCACGCTCCCGGCCAGCAGGTGCAGCACGCCGTTGGGGTCCTGAAACCAGTTGGGCCCGGCGACGCCGACGAGGCCGAGCAGCTTGTTGACCACACCGCCGGCGCTGAAGAGGAACAGCCACAGCACCGTGATGGCCACCGAACTGGTCACCGAGGGGAAGTAGAAGGCCGTGCGGAAGAATCCCCGGCCCTTCAGGATCCGCCGGTTCACCAGCACAGCCAGCAGCAGGGCCAGCGCGGTCTGCAGCGGAACGGTGAGGATGACGTAGTAGAAGTTGTTGCGCAGCGCCGTGCCGAAGTCGCGCGCGGCGAGGCCCCCGCCGGAGAGGATGGCGTCGTAGTTGCCGGCCCCGACAAACCGGGTGGTGCCCGCGAAGGGGCTGCCGCGGCCGGTCCAGTCGGACACGCTGACCCAAGCCGCCATGGCCACCGGCAACGCCAGGAACAGGCCAAGGATGATCACGACGGGTGCAATGAAGAGCCACCCGGTGGCGTTCTGGCGTCCGTGGATACCAGAACGCCGCCGGGGGAGCTGCTGTGGGGCCACAGTCACTTAGCCAGGACCGCGGTCATTTCGGTCTGGACGGCGTCCAGAATGGCCTTCGGGTCGGAGGTCTTCAGCGTGGCCAGCTTGGCATTCAGGTCCTTGATGACATCAGCTGCGCCGGGCTGCGAGGGCAGCGTCTGGGCGTACTCGGCGCCGGCCAGGGATGCTGCCTGATCGGGGAAGGCCGACTTGAACTCGGTGGCGGCGGACTCGACGGAGGGCATCACGCCGAAGGCCTTGGCGAAGCCGATCTGGCTCTGCGTGCTGGTCAGCTGCTCCACCAGTTTCTTCGCGGCCGGCTTGTTCTTGCTGTCCGCGGCGATGCCCCAGCAGTTGGTGAACTGCAGGGTTCCCTTGCCCTTGGGGCCGGCGGGAAGTTCCACCGTACGGTACTTCACGTTGGGGTAGTCCTTGCTCAACGCACCGCTGATCCAGTTGCCTTCGATGGTCATGGCCGAGAGTCCCTTCCCGAATGCCTCGCCACCCCAGCCCGCTCCTAGGTCGGAAGAGTACTTGGCGGCGCCGTCGGTCAGCATGGATTTCACAAAGGTCAGGGCCTGAATGTTTTCCGGGCTGTTGACTGTGGCGCTCTTGCCGTCCCCGCTCACAAACGAACCGCCGGCCTGCGGGAAGAAGGCGCCCACGCGGGCGATTTCGGGGCTGAACGACAGTCCGGTAGTGGGTCCGCTGGTGAGTTTCTTGGCCACTGACTCCAGCTGGTCCCAGCTGGTGGGGATATCGCCCTCGCCAAGCCCGGCGGCCGCCCACTTCTCCGTGTTGATCACCAGCGAGAGGGTGGAGAAGTCCTTGGGGGCGCAGTAGAGCTTGCCGTCATAGCTGAACGCCTTGGCCAGGCCGGGGTAGAAGTCGGCCTTGTTCGTGAGCGTGTCGCCGTAGGGCTCCAGGGATCCGTTGGCCGCGAATCCGGCGAACTGGTCGGTGGAGACGTAGAAAACATCTGCCGGTTTGCCCGAGGCGAAGCCCTGGCTCAGCTGCTGCACCATGTCGGAGGCAACGCTCACCGAGGCCTCCGTCCCGGATGTTTTGGACCAGTCGGCGACGGCGGACTTGACCGCCGTCGTCTCTGCGTCGCCGGAACTGCCGATCAGAACGCTGATGGGACCGGAGCCGGTCGCTTCGGCTGAGCCGCTGGAAGCCGGGCTGCTAAAGCCGGAGCCGCACGCGCTGAGCGCGAGGGCTCCGATGGCGGCGACGGCGCCGGTGACCAGTCGCTGTGTTCGGGTTCTTGTCATGGGTCGAACTCCATTTCAGTAGGGCGCCCATCGTTGGGCGCACGGCAAATCAGGGGTGGTTGGAAAGTGTGGGGCGGTGGCGGAACTAATGGGTGTGCGGGCTGGCGAGGGGGCCGCCGCCGTCGCGCAGGACAAGCCTCGGCTTCAGCAGCCGGTGCGTCACCGGAACGGGCTGCTCCGGTGCTCCGTCGAGGACATGGCGCAGGATGTCGACGATCGCCACCGCGGCAGCCTCCACCGGCTGGGCGACGCTGCTGAGGCCCAGGGCGGACGCCACCGGGGTGTCATCGAACCCGATTACGGCCGGCGGCGTGCCCGGCGCCGCCGCCCGCAGCTGTTCGGAGGCGCCGAGGGCGAGCGAATCGCTGGCGCAGACCACTGCGGTGGCGCCCCGTTCCAGGAGCTGGCGGGCACCTTCCGCGCCTTGCCGTGCGCCGTCGTCCACTCCGATCGCCAAGGCCTCGAGGTCCGACGGGGGGAGTGCTGTGCCGAGGGAGGACGCCCAACCGGCCCGGCGGTCGTCGCCGACGCCGGATCCGGCCGGCCAGCCGAGGAAACCGATCCTTTGGTGTCCCCGGCCCAGCAGGTACGTGGTTGCCTCAGCGGTGCCCGCCTGCCCGTCCACGTCCACCCAGGAGTGGGCACAGTCTTCGTCATTGCCGGATCCGGTCCAGGGGCGGCCAAAAGTCACGAAGGGGATGTCCCGGGCCATCAGCCAGTCGGTCCGCGCGTCACCGTGGTGCGTGCCGGTGAGCACGAAACCGTCGAGGTCGGAGGTCTCCAGGAGCTCCTCGTAGGACTGCATCTCGGCTTCGTCATTGCGCGCCGCGAACAGCGTGACCCGGTAGCCGTGATCTTGCAGGTTTTCGGTCAACGCGTGCAGGAACCGGTCCAGGATGGCGCCGTTGATTCCGTCCCCGGTGGGCATAAGCCTGAAACCGAGGTTCCGTGAGCGCCGGGTCCGCAACTGCCGCGCCGCGGCGTTGGGGCGGTAGCCGGACGCGGAGATCAGCTCGTTCACGCGCCGCAGGGTGTCCGGCTTGACCCGTTCGGGCGCGTTGATGGCGTTGGAGACGGTCTGCCGGGACAGGCCCAACTCTTCGGCCAGGCTGGCCAGGGTAGGCCTCGACGCCATTGTTCCTCCGATTGCCTTCTAGGGGTTTTAGATCGATCAAATTTGGGATAAAACTGTATTTGATCGATCAAAAAAGATATCCTCATCATGGATTGTGGCCGAGGTCACTGTCAACTGTCCTTGGGAAATCGCCCAGCTCACATCAACTCAACGGGGTCCGCCGGGCTCCCAGGAGGAACCTCATGACCCACCGCCAACCCTTCCTGCACGACCTGAACGTTCTGCTCGCCGCACCCATGCAGGCGTGGAGCGGTCATGACGGGCAGCTTCGTCGCCAGGGGGCCCAGGGGATCTACTGCGCCGACACCCGCGTGATCGACGAGGCCGTCCTCCTGGTCACTGGCGAGGAGCCGGAAGCGATCGGCAGCGGCCGCACCCGCGGCGGCGTCTCATCCTTCGAGGCGCTGGTCCGCACCGTCGGCGGCGAAGGAAGCGACCCCCTGGTCCGGCTCACCAGAACACGGACCGTCACAACGGGTGCAGTGTCCGAGGAGATCCTGCTGAGTTCGGACCTCGCCCATGACGTCACCGCCGTGGTGGAACTGGTCCTGGGCAACGACTTTTCGCCCCTGGAAGCGGTGAAGTCCGGGGCCGCCCCCCACCCCGTCCGGCCGGAAGAGCGCGACGGCGCCTGGCACGCGGCCGCAGGGGGAGTCACCTCGGTGATCACCGCCGTCGGCGCGGCGGTCACCCCGGAAGCTCACCGTCTCCGGCTGCGCTGGGAAGTCACCGTCCCGGCCCGAGGGACAGCCGCCGCCGGCTGGTCCGTGCGGGCGGCGGACAGCGAGGCGCCGGTAGTCGCGGCCCCGGGCAAGGCCCCTGCGGAAATGCGCGTCCGCGCGGACGACCGGCGGCTGGCGTTGCTTGCCGGCCAGGCCATGGCGGATTTGGGTGGTCTCCGTATGGCCACGGCCCAGGCGCCGGAGGACGTCTTCCTTGCCGCCGGCGCGCCCTGGTTCTTCACGCTGTTCGGCCGTGACTCCCTGATCGCGGCGCGCATGCTGCTGCCGGTGGACCCCGCCCTCGCCGCCGGCACCCTGCGCACCCTTGCCGCACGGCAGGGCGCGCAGAACGACGTCGAGACGGCGGAGCAGCCGGGCAAGATCCTGCACGAGGTGCGGCGCGGCGAACTGCGGTTTCCGGAGGGCAGCAGTCATGAGGGGCTGGCACTTCCCCCGGTCTACTTCGGCACTGTCGACGCCACACTGCTGTGGGTCTCCCTCCTCCACGACGCCTGGAAATGGGGCATGCCCGCCGTCGAAGTCGAGGGCCTGCTCGGCAACCTGGACCGGGCGCTCGAATGGCTCAAGCACTGGGCGGATGCCGACGGCGACGGGTTCCTGGAATACATCGACGAGACCGGCCACGGCCTGGCCAACCAGGGCTGGAAGGATTCCGGCGACTCCATCCGGTGGAACGACGGATCACTCGCCACCGGCCCCATTGCACTGGCCGAGGTGCAGGGTTATGCCTATCAAGCCGCCGTCAACGCGGCCGAAATCCTCGACGCTTTCGGCCGACCGGGCGGGGACGAATGGAGGGATTACGCCACGGACCTGGCCGGCAAGTTCCGGGCATCATTCTGGTGCGCGGACCACCTCGGCCCGTACCCGGCCATCGCGCTCGACGTGGACAAACGCGCCGTCGACGGCGTGGCCAGCAACATGGGCCACCTGCTCGGCACGGGGATCCTCAACGCCGAGGAGACTGAGGTGGTGGTGCGGCGGCTGATGCACCCGTCCATGTTCTCCGGCTTCGGCATCCGCACCCTGGACACGGGCAACGCCGGTTACTGGCCGCTGCGCTACCACGCCGGATCTGTCTGGTCACACGACACTGCGGTGATCCTGCAAGGCATGGCCTCAGCCGGCCATCCGGCCGAGGCCGCGCAGCTCGCGGCGGCGCTGCTGGACGCCGCGGAAGGTTTCGGCTACCGCCTGCCGGAACTGTTCTCCGGCGATACCGCCGAGCAGGGCGGGCCGTTGCCCTACCCGGCATCGTGCCGCCCTCAGGCCTGGGCGGCGGCGTCGGTGGTTCCCGTCATGCTGGCCACCCTCGACCTGAAGCCGCAGGGCTCCGACGGCCTGCCCCTCAGCTCAGCCTCCAGCCCGACGCCGTTCGGCGCCATGCGCGTGGAGGGACTGCGCTCCGGCAAGACGCGTTTCAGCGTGGAGGTCGACGCCGGGGGAAAAGTGACGGTGCTCCCCGCCTGACTTTCGGCGGTAATTGGCGGTCATTTTGCGGCGCTGTTTGGCGCCGGGTGTGGCCGGCAAGGGGATCCTGGCTTTTGGCGTTCGTTTCTGCTCAGCCGGAGCGTCGCGGCAGGTTCGACTACCGAGAGACTATTTATTCGCGAGTCGAGTCTTCTGCGAGGTGTTGGTTGCGCGTCTCGATCAGTCTTTGGAGGTATCGGGCCAGCACCAGTTTCTCGGCCAAACGTCCTATGGGTCCGAATGGTGCCGCAAACTCGATACGGTCCACCATTGTGGTTCCTGTGGAGTCCTGGCTGAATTCATGGACATGCCGGAACCGCTGGAAAGGACCGTTAACCTGCTCATCTACGAAATAGTCGGGTGACTGCATCTCGGTGATCCGGCTCGTCATTTGGAGCGGGAGGCCGAAATGCCAAGCTCGCCAGGTCACTTCCTCACCCAATGAGATAAGACCGGACGTCACGCCATCAACGGCCTCTTCACGAGACTGTGCCATGGAGTCCTTGTGGACGTCGATGCTCCGGGCAAGGTCAAACAGCTCCGATTTCGGCATATTTGTCCGCGTTCTGCACTCAAAATATACGACCATCGTCAGAGTATTGCAGGTCTCTCAGTCTCGGCTTGAGCAACGCAATAAGCCCACCGAGAGGCACCAAGCCCAGCTAGAAGGAATATGAACGTACCGACGAACGAAAGACGGTCGGCGGCAAAGGCCCCAGCAAAGTTAACGAAGCCAATCATCGCCAAGACGAGTCCAAGAAGCAGCGGCCTCACTTCCGAGACTAAGAGGGCCTGTCCGGTGAAAGCTGAAGCTGTCCCGGTCAGAGATCGTCCGTCGCGACAAGAGGTGAGGCCGTTCACGGCCGATAAGCAGTTTTTGCGCGCCCGTGTCCGAGAAAGGGAACTAGGCCTCGACGAGAATCACCAATGTCTCGGGCAGCACGCCGTCATACGCCATTGCCTCGGCCCCGGCCCCGGATTGCATCAGGGCCATGAGGGCATCCATGTCGGGAACGTCCATCAGCACCGCCACTTGCGTCGGGTTCTGTGGGTTGACGAACGTCCGGATGTTAGTGACTCCGAGGGGCCCGAAGACCTCTTCGCGTTTCGGTGAGGCAAGCCAATGATCCTTGTCCTTCACATCGTGGTGGCCGATCACGGTTGGCATAGCGCGTCCTCTCGAAGGGGGCCAGCGGTCCGCAGGCCCACTGCGCAGAACGCTACTGGTCGTTCCGCACCCAGACAAGGCTTTTTCGTGGCCGCATCTCGCCTGGTCTGCGGGCTGCCCGCAAGGTGTTCCATTTACGGAACTCTGAACGGGGCACTTCTTGCCGTGAACGCTCTGCGGCCTTGCGCCTGCCTGGATTTGGCGCAATTCAAGCCGAGACTGAAAGACCTGCAGTACTCTGACGATGGTCGTCTATTTTGACTGCAGAACGCGGACAAATATGCGGGGCTGCTGCTGGCACTGGTCCGGGGTGGCCACCCAGACGGTCCGGGTGGCGCGGGGTTCCAGCTCGATGTCGTCGGGGAACCGTTCCAGCAGGTCTTCCACGGAGTCACGGTCGTCCGCGGCCATGGCGGTCAGGTGCGAGAAGCGCGCGAACCACTGCTGGGCATACTCCCGTGCAGCCGGGGTCGCGGGTGCGGTTGTGGTCACCTTGGACTGGGTGACGCTGAACCCGGCGGACTCGATGACCGGCGCCCAGTTCGGGTGGTGGTTCCACCCCTCGGCCGCCGCGGCGGTGTGGCAGCGCTGCTCCAGCCGCGCTTCGCGCGAATCGCTGAGGAAGCGAGGCAGGGCGGCGAGCTCGACGACGACCAGGATCCCGCCCGGCGCCAGCGCCCGGCGGACTCCCGACAGGAGCCGCGCGGGGTGGGCCACGTGGTGGAGCGAGGAGGACGCCCACACCAGGTCAACGTGGGCGTCGGCCGCTGGATCAGCCGTGGTCATGGAGCCGCCAATCGCGGGGAAGCCGTCGTCGAGGTCGGCCTCGACCACGGCGAAGCCTTGCCCGCGCAGCAGCTTGAGCATCTGCGGGTCGTTGTCGACGCACATCACCGCAGCGTCGGGGTACCGCCTGCGCAGCAGCCGGCTGCCTGCACCGGTGCCGGCGCCGAGGTCAACGACGCTGCGCGCAACTGGCACCCGGGCTAAGTCCAGGACGGCTGCGAGGTGGTCGCCGAACACCTCGGCATCGAGGTCGAGGACGCGGTGCTGGTCATGACCGCCAGATCGCTGGTGGTTCTGGTGGTTGTTGTCCCGTGTCCGGTGGGGCTGGTGATCCATGCCGGTTACCTTTCTACTGTTCTACTGTGGCCGCACGGCCCATGCCGGCGGCTTCCTGCCCATCATCAACGCCATGGCGGCGGTGACCCGGCAGGATCTGAGAAGCGGCGGCTTCCGCGGCGGCCGAGAAGGGGCCGAAGTGGCCCTCGACGGCCCACCGGGTTTCCTCTTCAATGAGGTCGGCGTTGATTCCCGCGCCGGCCATGACACCCTCGGCCGCCGCGGTGATTACCTGGGCCATCAAGTTGGAGACGTTGCCCGCCGCATACACGCCGCGGACGGCCGTGGCACCCATAGCGTCAGTCTCGATAAACCGTCCGACCCCCGACGGGTGCACCTGAAGAGTGAGCCCGAGTGATTCCAGAAGTGTGGATCTGGCCTCCATCCGCGCTCCGACAGCCAGGGCCTGTACGTCGAACGAGGAGCCCTGGCGGAGCGTGAGCCCGGTGAGGACACCATCGACGGCGTCAACAGAAGCCAAGGCGCCCTCGACGACCGTTACGGACCGGGCGGCGAGCTTCTCCCACTCCTTGTCGGTGGGTTCCACGGTGTCGTTGAGGAAAAGGGTGATATCCCGGGACCACTGCCTGAACAACAGTGCCTGATGGACGGACAGCGGGCCGGTGCCCAGCACTCCAATCCGTTGCCCGCGGATTTCCCAGCCATGGCAATAGGGGCAGTGCACAACACCCTTTCCCCATTGGTCCCGCAGCCCGTCGATGGGCGGCAGCTCATCCGTCAATCCGGTGGTGACCAGGAGGCGTCTGCCGAAGAACCGGCGGCCATCTCCGAGGGCCACCTCGAAACCATCGGGGGTTCGCCGTGCCGAAACGGCTTCGCCGCCAATGACCGTTCCTCCATAGGAGCGCACTTCGCTGCGCCCGAGGGACAGGAGCTCCCCGGGGTTCATCCCGTCCCTGGAGAGATAACCGTGTACACCCGCCGCGGGTGCGTTGCGTGGAGTTCCGGAATCGATGACCAGTACCGAGCGCAGCGCCCGGCCCAGCGTCGTGGCCGCGCTCAGTCCCGCCGCGCCGCCGCCAACAATGACAACGTCATGCCGTGTGGTGTCCATTACTTATTTTTCCTTCGTCGCGTCCTGCAGGTTCGCCGCCAGCGTCCTTGGGCGGTCACACCAGCTTTCACCGCATGCACGAGGATTGACAAATGTATTTGCCGTTATGGCAAAGTGGGGATATGGCAAATGAGCTTGACGATGTCCTCGGTGCGGTCGGTCCCCGGCTTCGGGCTCTGCGCGCGGAACGCAACCTCACCCTTGGAGAGGTGTCCTCCGCGTCCGGGGTATCAATCAGCACCCTGTCCCGCCTCGAGTCCGGCCAACGCAGGCCAAACCTCGAAATCCTGCTGCCCCTCGCGAGGTTGTACGGTGTTCCCCTCGATGATTTGGTCGGCGCCCCACCCACCGGGGATCCGAGAATTCACCTCCGGCCCATCACCCATGGCGGCATGACGGCTGTTCCGCTCACGCGCCGGCCAGGCGGATTGCAGGCCTTCAAGATGGTGCTCGCCGGTGAAGCCCGCGGGGCAGAGCCCGACCCGCGCGTTCACGAAGGCTACGAATGGCTATACATCCTCAACGGACGACTGCGTCTGGTTCTGGGCGACAAGGACTTTGAACTTCGCCCCGGCGAAGCCGCGGAATTCGACACCCACACACCGCACTGGTTCGCCAGCGCTGACGGCAGACCCGTCGAGTTCATCAGTCTGTTTGGACAGCAGGGCGAGCGGATGCACGTACGCGCCCGGCCAAAGCCCTCATAGGTCAAGTGGCCCGATGGGCGAAGGGACGGCCGTCATGCCTTCGGAGGCCAGGACTTCAGCGGTCAGGCCTTGGGATAGGTCGGAATGGCGATGTACTGGTTGATGTTCGTGGACTGGAACGTCTCGAACGACAGCGTCTCCTGGCCGCCCTCCGGGTCTCCCACCACGACGGTCTGGTCGGAGGAATTCACGCCCAGCAATGCGTAGGAATGGTCGGAGACCAGTTTGCCGTTGTCGTTGGAGGTCCCAAGGGTTATCAGGCCGTTCGTGAAATCCTGCTGGATCTGCTCAAAGCTCACTCCCGTCATGGGGCCCCCGGGATTGCGGTCGACGCCCTCTTTGCCGGTGATGGCATAGAGGGCATTGTGCACATCGTGATCCTGGGCGTTGCTGAGATCGGTGCCATCGATGCCGTCATAGTGGTTGCCGTTGACGGCCGCCCACCCTTTCTCGATAATTGCGGCCCAGGAAACGTTTTTGCCGTCGATGTTCTCGATGCCGTTCTCGAAGGGAGTGCCGCGGCGGTATGGAAGGTCGCCGTTGACCGTCACCGTCACCGGATTGGGAACGCCGTCATACTTGCTGTGGAACGAAATGGTGTAAGTACCGTCGCCGTTGTCGCGGACCATGTTCAAAATGGTTTCGGGCGATTGCGCGGCCACTGTCATCAAGGCTGCCAGGAAATAGCAATCGCCGGCGTCGCCCTGCTTGATATTGGTCAGGTTCCCGGAGATATTCGGGTTACCGGCGCTGTCGAGCGCGTACAGGACCTGATTGGGGACTTTATGGTAAGTCGCGCGCCCGGACACTGCAGGATTGCTCGGCGAAACCCCGGACCCTCCCGGAGCGGATGTCGCGCCCGGAGTCGACGAAGCGCCGGGAGGCGGCGTCACGGTGGGCCGGGAAATGAAAATAAAAACAAGTCCCAGAACTACCACCACCGCAACAATCGAGAAAATGACGATGGCGCGAGTTTTAGCCGGGCTGGATGGTGCACGGTTCATGGTGCGTGCCTCCCGTTCTGCGGGCTCCTGCCCGGCTGCGGTTTCGCGACGGCAAAGTCCCACGGCACCCTTGCTGTCGGACCCCCATGAAGATCAATTCTTCAGGTCATCAACAGCTTGCCGCAGGCAACCAGACTCGCGCAAGGAACGCCGGATGATTCACAGCCAAAACACTGGAAGTCACAGCAAGTTCACGGCTTGCGTGCCTGCAGCCTGCGCGGGAGTGGCTGCGCCCCGGTCTTCCGGGGCGCAGCTTTTTTGTCCCTGTCTAAGAGCGTGGCAGCGCCTGGGCACGTGACCGCTGGTCGCAGGACCTGCCGCCCAGTGGTCGTTGGGCCGGTAGCCATCTCAGGCGATTCGGCGTCCGCCCAGCCAGCTGACCATGGCGGGGTCGCGGTGGTCGAAGAACAGACTGGCACCGGTGTCCAGGGTGGCGATCTGGCTCATCTGCTCGTCCGTGAGGGTGAAGCCGAAGACGTCGAGGTTCTCGGCCATGCGCTCGGGGCGCACCGACTTGGGGATGACCACGACCTCGCGCTGGATGAGCCAGCGGAGCACCACCTGGGCGACTGATTTGCCGTGGGCTTCGGCGATGGCGCTGAGGACCGGATTGGTGAAGAGGTGGTTCTTTCCCTCGGCGAAGGGTCCCCAGGACTCGATCTGGACGCCGCGTTCGCGCATCAGGGCCTGGTCGTTGGCGCGCTGGTGGAAGGGGTGGGTCTCGATCTGGTTGACGGCCGGGACGATCTCGTTGTGGTCAATGAGGTCCACGAGACGGTCGGGGTGGAAGTTGGACACACCGATCGCGCGGGCGAGGCCTTCCTTGTGGAGGTCCTGCATGGCCCGCCACTCGCTGTAGTAGTCCCCGAGGGGTTGGTGGATCAGGTAGAGGTCGAGGTGGTCCAGTCCGAGCCGGTTGAGGGAGTTTTCGAAGGCGCGCCTGGTGTCCTCTTGGACGTTGCCGGTGGGGGCGTGCTGGATCCAGAGCTTGGTGGTGATGAAGAGCTCGTCGCGGGCGATACCGCTGGCCTTGATCGCGGCGCCGACGGCAGCCTCGTTGAGGTAGGAGGCGGCCGTGTCCAGGTGCCGGTAGCCGGCCGCGAGGGCTGCTTCGACGGCGGCCTGGGTTTCGACGTCGGGGATCTGGAAGACGCCGAAGCCGAGGATCGGCATCTTGACGCCGTTGTTGAGGGTCACGCTGTTCATGAAATTCCTTTGATTCGTCAGTGGTTATCGGCGGGTTTGGGGGTGGGCGGCTTCGTAGGCCTGGTCCGTGACGGGTTCCAGCCAGGTGGCGCTCGCCCCGTCGAGGTGTTCGGCCAGGGCCAGGTGGCACATCATGGAGTCCCGGGTGGCGCCGTGCCAGTGTTCCTCGCCGGGCGGGGTGTGGACCGTGTCCCCGGGCCGCATGACGATCACAGTGCCGTCGCGGGTGCCGACGATCCCGGTCCCGTCGGTGCAGTGCAGGGTCTGGCCCAGGGGGTGGGAGTGCCAGTTGGTGCGGGCGCCCGGGGTGAATCGGACCATCGCGGCCATGAACCTGGAGGGAGCCTGACCCTGGCAAAGCGTGTTGAGGTAGACGTCTCCGGCGAACCTGTCGCTGGGGCCCTTGATCGTTGGGGTGGTGGGTATGAGTTGCATTGCGTCCTTCCTTTGCCCGGATGTCAGCCGGTGCTGAGTGCCGTGCTGCCCTGCATTCAAGACAACCAGCCATTTCCGGCGCGCGGCAGTGCCTGTCGTGCGGTGTACTGCCAGTTCCTGTTAGGACGGGCCGGTCCGCCGTAGCGTAGAGGCCATGGAGAACAGTCAAGACGTCCGCGAGTTCCTCATGAGCCGGCGGTCGCGCATCACTCCGGCCCAGGCCGGGCTGCCGGACTACGGCGGCACGAGGAGGGTGGCGGGGCTCAAGCGCGAGGAAGTGGCCATGCTGACCGGCGTCAGCACCGAATACTATGCCCGGCTCGAACGGGGCAACCTGCGGGGAGTCTCCGAGAGTGTCCTCGAATCCCTCGCCGGCGCACTCCGGCTCGATGAGGCGGAACGGGCCCACCTGCTTGACCTGGCGAAGGCCGCGGCGCCCTCGCGGGAATCAGGTACGCGCCGGGTGCGGGCAGAACTGCGCCCCAGTGTTCAACGCATCCTGGCCGGCATGACGGGCACGCCCGCCTACGTCCGTAACTCGCGCGGAGACATTGTCGCCGCCAACAGCCTCTGCTTCGCCCTCTACGCGGGGATCCTCAGCCCGGAGAACCTGCCGCTGAATCTCGCCCGCTTCATGTTCCTTGACCCCCGCTCGAAAGACTTCTTTCTCGAATGGGAGACGCTCGCAGATGACCTTGCAGCCGCCCTCCGCACGGAAGCAGGCCGCAATCCGCGCGACAGGGCCCTGAACAGCCTCATTGGTGACCTCGCCACCGGAAGCACGGAATTCTCGACACGCTGGGCACGGCACAACGTCCGCTTCCACCGCTCGGCCCGCAAGACACTGCATAACCCGCTGATCGGCGACATCGAACTCACCGGCGACGCACTCGAACTCCCCGGGGAGGGCCTGACCCTCATCGCCTACACCGCAGAACCCGGCTCCCACGCCCAGGAACAGCTCGACTTCCTCGTCAACTGGAGCGCAGCGGAAAGGGTCCCAACCCGTCCGACGGCGGGAAAATCGCGCACCGCAATGATCAGCCCGCCCGACGTCGACCTGCGGGACTGACCATATGCGCCGACACGTCCGCAGCGGGCGCCTGTGCGATCAGGAGCTTGGACCCGTCCTGCTGACGGGCCCGTCCCAAGACCACTGCCGGATGGCAAGGCCGAACGGAACGTCATCTGCGGAGCGCTGGTACCGGGACATCGTGGTGGTGGTCGCCCAAGCGAAGTAGTCGTGGAGCGCCTTGTGGAGCGGGTCGGCGTCGGTGAGTCCGACGTCTGTCAGCGCTTGATCGAAGCAGGCGATCGCCCTGCGGTCCATGTCCTCGTGCGGGCCGTTGCCACTGTGCATCCGCACCACTGATGTCTCATCGCCATAGGAGTCCGAATACGTCGTCGGGCCACCCAACGCCTCCGCCCAATACGCGGCCAACCGCCGCGTGTGCTCGGGATGGAACCCATGGCTGAAAGCGTGCCCAACCACCTCGTCCGCCAGCACCCTGACATGCCACGCGCCGGCCAGCGACAGGAAAAAGCCGTCGCCGCCGGCAGCCTCGAACACGGTCTGCATGCTGTAACGATCGCACGCAGCGCCCGTGTACGGAAGGACGCCGCCAAAGGCGGCAGCGAATCGGCAGGCGGGGTAACGACGTCGACGCCGTCACCTGGCTCAGTCTGTAGCGCCCTCCCAGGCGAACCCGTCCGGGTCCGTGAACGGGCCGGCGTCGCTGCCGATCGCGAGTCGGTGCGACCCCGTGCCCTCGGGAGAGACGCCGGCGTCCTTGGCGAGCGCCCGGCGCCCGTAGAGCCCCAGCTTTATGGGACTCGACGGCATGGCGAACTCGACGTACTTGCCGAAGCTCTTCCCGACGGCGAGGCCTTGGTCAATGTAAAACCGTTTGCTCGCAGCAACGTCGGCGGTTCCCATCAGGAGCACGATCTGGTCGACCTTCCGGGTGGCCGGGCCAGTGTCCTTCTTCGCCGACGTCGCGACCTTCCAGATCGCGCCGTCCGGAGCCTGCACGACGCCGCCGTAGCCCCACAGCGATTTCTGGGCCGGCTTCAGCGTCGTGGCGCCAGCCGCGACGGCGGTCTCGACCAGGCTGCTGACGGTGGACGGCTGCGACACGACGAGCGACAGTGTGAACGAACGGAACCCGCTGGTCGGGGCGTCGGTGGCTCGCACGCGCACGTGCGTTCCCAGTCCGAAGGCGGCGGTGTAGAAGGCGGTGGCGGCCGCGGGGTCATCTACTTCGAGGGTGACTGATTCGATGGAGGTCATGGCAGGTCCTTCAGTGAGGCGGACTGGTGATGCTCTTGACACTATGCCGCGGGCCGGCTGATTGCTTCTTAGATCCTGATCGATCCGAATGTGGGATCCGTCCACGGAGAAGGCCGCGCATCTGCGCATCTTCCACAGGAATCACTGCGGGTCTTCGCCCGGACCTGCGGGTCGGCGGCCCGGGGCAAAGGACAGGACCCCCACCTGCACTTCTCCGTGCTCAGGTGGGGGTCCTGCTTTGATATCGTCGCCGAGGCAACAATGGCCCGCCCCCGATAGTGGTTGCCCCGGGCCACTTATATGGGACTACGATAGGCAAGTTTGGTACGGTCCGCAATGATCTGCGGCGAATGCCCCTCCGCGGAACGGCGGTCAGCCGATGGGTTCCGCCATTTGTTCCACGATGTAGGCCGCTTCGATCGAGTAGTCGGTGACCGGATCGGTCATCTCCACCTTCCAGCTGCGGGCAAACTGGTCCACACCATGGGTCATGGCCACCGTGCCAGAAATCAGGACAGTGCCTGGCTGGTCCAGGCCGCGCTCCGAAAGGACGTCCAGCCAGTAGTCCGGGGTCAGCAAGGCCCCCAGGGTGCTGTCCTGGATCAGAGTGTCAGCCTCATCTCCCTCGCCGACCCACCCCTTCAGCGTGATCCGGTCCAGGTGGCCGCGCACGTCATCAAGCCGCCAGGCTTTGCGGCCCAGCACGTCAGGGCTGGCGTTCTTGCTCCAGGCCACCCCGTGGACCTCGAGATCGCGGTCCGTGTGGTCGCAGGCGACCGTCAGCAGTACATCGTCCTCGGTGATCACCAGCGCCCACTCGGCTTCCCCCGATGTCCGGCCGTGCTGCACCCGGACTTCGGTGGCCTGCTGCGCAAGGTAGGGCGACACGGGATACAGCGCCGGGGTGGTGGTGGGACCGGGGACGCCGAGCAGGGCAAGTTCTTCGATGTGGGCCTGCACCTCATCCTGCTCGCGGCCTGCGTAGCCGGCATTGAGCAGGTGGGCGACCTCCACGTTTCGGGTGCTGCCGTCGGGGAGTTCGAAGCTGAGCGTAGCCATGTCAGTACTTCCTTCGTGTGTTGGGACGGTGAGAAATTTACAAACCGGAAACCGTAAACAGTCGCCAATGTACATCTAGTATGCGTAATGTATACATTTAATGCCAGCGTGACAGGCATCACTTCGAAATCTCGTGGAGGACAATTATGGCCAATGCTCCCGTACAGGCATCCGGCGCGGCAGCGCGCCCGGAGGCGCCCATCCGACCCCAGGGCCTATACAAGGCCTTTGCCGCCAGCCTCACCGGCACGGCGCTCGAGTGGTACGACTTCGCGGTCTACTCAGCCGCGGCCGCCGTCGTGTTCCCGATCGTCTTTTTCCCGTCGTCAGATCCGCTGACCGGGACGATCCTGGCGTTCTCCACCTACGCCGTGGGCTACATTTCCCGCCCCGTGGGCGGAATCGTCTTCGGCCGTCTCGGAGACCGCATCGGGCGCAAGAAAGTCCTTGTCGCGACCCTGATGATCATCGGCGTCGCAACCGTCCTGATTGGCGTGCTGCCGGGCTACGCCACCATCGGCATTGCGGCCCCTATCATTCTGGTGCTGCTCCGCTTCGCACAGGGTGTGGGCGTCGGCGGCGAGTGGGGTGGGGCCGTCCTGCTCTCCAGCGAGTACGGAGATCCGCGGCGCCGCGGTTTCTGGGCTTCGGCCGCCCAGGTGGGTCCGCCCGCCGGTAACCTGCTGGCCAACGGTGCCCTCGCCATCCTGACCCTGGCGCTCACAGAGGAACAGTTCATCAGCTATGGCTGGCGCATCGCCTTCCTGCTGTCGGCGCTGCTCGTTGGATTTGGTCTGTGGATCCGCCTCAAGCTCGAGGACACGCCCATCTTCAAGGCAATCGAAGCGCACGGCCAGCAGCCTGATGCCCCCATCCGCGAGGTCTTCAGCAAGGAACTGCGCCCGCTGATCGCCGCCGTCCTCTGCCGCGTGGGACCGGACGTCCTCTACGCCCTGTTTACCGTCTTCACCCTCACCTACGGCATCCAGGTCCTCGGCTACCAGCGGAACCAGGTGCTCACCGCGGTCCTCATCGGGTCCGCTTTCCAGCTGTTCATGATTCCCCTGGCCGGCGCCGTCTCCGACCGGATCAACCGCCGCCTGGTCTATGGCATCGCCGCGGTGGTGGGAGCGGCCTGGACGTTCGTCTTCTTCGGTATCCTGGGCGGCAAGAATGAGCCGATGCTGATCATCGGCATTGTGTTTGGCCTGATGGCGCACTCGTTCATGTACGGCCCGCAGGCGGCCTTCATTGTGGAGCAGTTCTCGCCCCGGCTGCGCTCCACCGGCAGCTCGCTGGCCTATACGTTCGCCGGTGTGATCGGCGGCGCCATCGCCCCGCTGATGTTCACCCTGCTGCTCTCGCAGTTCGGCACCTGGGTGCCGGTGGCGATCTACGTGGCCGTCGCCGCCGTCGTGACGCTGATCGGGCTGTCCCTGGGACGGAACTCCAACACCACCGAAGATGACGACTACAAGTTGCTCCTCGAGGGTTCCTCCACCGAACGCCCGGCGGTCGGCGTCGATGGAACCACCGTCGGTGCCAACAGCTAGCTGCGGAGCAGGATGTCCCGTGTGACAGCCAGATGATGTTCAATCGCCTGCTCCGCCCTTGCGGCGTCGCCGGACACCAGGGCATCCAGGATGCCCTGGTGTTCGGCGCAGACGTCGTGCCGGCGGCCGCTGGTACCGAACAGGGCGGAGATTCCCACCAGGATCTGCCGGACGTGGAGCTTGCTGTAGGTCCGGGAGATCAGCGCATTGCCCGCGGCGTCGATGAGCTGCTGATGGAACAGCGTGTCCAGACGAATGAACTCCCTGACAGACTCGGGTTCGAGGGTGTCCGGCAGGGCCGCCTGAAGGGCCAGGGTCTCCTGCATTTGAGCGGCAGGAACCTTTCCCTCGGCGATGACCAGCCCGGCCGCATGGCGCTCGAGGACGCCGCGGAGTTCCATCAGTTCGGAGACTTCCCGGCCGGTGACCACCGGCACGTAGGCCCCGCGCTGGGGGATCAGCTCCACCAGGCCGTCGGCGACCAGCAACAGCAACGCCTCACGCACGGGCGTGCGGGAGACGCCAATGTCGGCCGCGAGTTCCTGTTCGTTGAGGAACTTTCCCTGCACGTCCGGGTCGGTCAAAACGTTCTCACGCAAATACGCGTAGGCCTTTTCCCGGCCTGAGGAGGCCGGCCCCGAAATTTTCCGCATACATTAGGTATACAACAAACTGGAGTAAAACCATGCGCATAGCACTCGCCCAAATCATCACGGGCGCCGATCCGGCAGCCAACCTGGAGCAGATCCGAGACTACGCCACCCGCGCCCAGGCCGCGGGCGCCGAGCTCGCAGTTTTCCCGGAAGCTGCAATGCGCGCGTTCGGGAATCCCCTTGCCGAGGTTGCCGAGCCTCTCGATGGCCCGTGGGCCACCGCCGTCCGCGGAATCGCCGCGGAGCTGGGGCTCACGATAGTGGCCGGCATGTTCACCCCGGGGCGGGACGGTCGGGTGCGAAACACCCTGCTGGTTACCGGCCCGGGCACCAACACCTCCTACGACAAGATCCACCTCTTTGACGCCTTCGGCTTCGCGGAGTCGGATTCGGTCGACGCTGGCACGTCGCCCGTGACGTTTGAGGTCAACGGGACGGTCATCGGCCTGGCCACCTGCTACGACGTGCGCTTCCCAGCACTTTTCAGTGCCAACGCCAGGGCCGGGGCGCAGATCAACATTGTCTGCGCGTCCTGGGGATCCGGTGAAGGGAAGGTGGAGCAGTGGGATCTGCTGGTTCGCGCCCGCGCCGTGGACAGCACCACGTTCGTTGTGGCGTGCGGACAGGGAGATCCCGCCAGCATCGGCCAGGAGCCGGTGAATTCCGCACCCACCGGCATCGGGCACAGCGCGGTGGTGTCGCCGCTCGGCACGCCACTGGTCACCCTCGGCCGCGAACCGCAACTGGCCGTGATCGACGTCGACCCTTCCGAAGTAGCGGCCGTCCGCGCCAAACTGCCGGTGCTGGCCAACGCGCGCGCCCTTTAACAAGCGTCCTGACAGATGAGTCACGACTGAGGGGCGAGAACATTGAGCAAGCAGGAACAGGAATTCCACGAACCGGCCGGTGACTGGCACCCGTCGGGACCCAAGAGCAGCGGCATCTGGGATCAGATGCTGGCGCAGGACCCCGGCAGCGGGGATGCAACCCTTCTGCAGCGCTATCAGGCTGGTGCCGCCACTGCTCCGGAAACCATCACCCATGAGTACTGGGAAGAGGTCATGATCCTTACCGGAGAATTGACCGACCTGGGACTTGGCCAAACCTTCACCGCCGGGATGTATGCGTGCCGTCCGCCCGGGATGAAACACGGACCGTATCGAAGCGAACCGGGCTGCAGCATGCTGGTGGTCATCCGGTACCCACACGACGCCGCTTCGTAGTCCGGAGCACAGCTGCCAGGGGATGGGGGTGTCAGGACCCGGGGCGCCCCGGCCACTGTTTGCCCGCCCACGGGTCGTAGTCAGCGATGAGCTCCTCCTGTGGCGGACGCTCATCTTCGGCCACATGCTGCAGGTTCACCCGCACCCGGTACCAAAGCGAGCTTGAGCCTCGCATTCCATCGACGAGTATGTCGGCGGGATGCAGGGCCGGGATGAGGTCCGCATGCCGGGTCTTCCATTCCTCGAGCGCGGCGAGCGCCTCGGGCTTGGTCTTGGTGCGTGCCACCTCGATGAGCGGCATGACCGACTGCCGGCGGCCCGAGCCGTCGCCGCCGCGCGGCGGCTTTTCGGCGGGGCCGAGCTCGGCAGCCAAGGTGATGAGCCTGTCGAGGGTCCCCACGGCGTCGTCGATGCCGGCGTGGGGGTCGCCCATTGCTGCGAAGCGTTCAAGCACCGTGGGAACCGTGAATTGTTCCGGCCGGGCGGAGGCAACCTCGTCCCAAGTGAGCGGAGTCGAGACGCGGGCGTCGGGCAGGGGCCGGATCGAGTACGCCGATGCCACGGTGCGGTCCTTGGCGTTCTGGTTGAAGTCGACGAACACACTCTCGCCGCGCTCCTCCTTCCACCACCGCGCGGTGGCGAGGCCGGGGGCGCGGTTCTCGATCTCGCGGGCGAGGGTCTCGGCGGCGAGCCGCAGGTCCCGGTAGGACCACCGGGGCGCGATGCGCACCAGGATGTGGAGTCCCCGCGAACCGCTCGTCTTCGGCCAGCCCACCAGTCCCACGTCGTCGAGCACCTCCCGGGCGACATAGGCGACGTCGACGATCTGCGCCCAGTCGACCCCCGGCATCGGGTCGAGGTCGACCCGGAGCTCGTCAGGGTGCTCGAGGTCCTCGGCGCGCACGGGATGCGGGTTGAGGTCCAGACAGCCAAGATTCACCACCCATGCCAGGCCCGCGGCATCCCGGATCACGGCTTCTTCGGCTGATGTCCCCGACGCATAATGCAGGGTCGTCGTGTGGATGAAGTCGGGGTGGTTTTCCGGCACGCGCTTCTGGAAGAACGGCTCAGCGCCGATCCCCTTCGGGAAACGCTTGAGCACCATGGGCCGTCCGCCGGCGCCCCGCAGCGCACCATCGGCGACGGCGAGGTAGTAGCGAACCAGGTCGAGCTTGGTCAGCCCGGGCCCGGGAAACACCACCTTGTCCGGACTCGAGATGCGGACCTCGTTGCCGTCAATGGTGAGGATCTCGGCGGGGGTCTTCGACGAGTTCATTCCGTCACGCTAGCAACGATCGGATGCCCCAGCCAGAGCACCTGCTGATCCTGGAAACCGTCACAGGGCTAGGTGCTGAGGTCCCAGTGGACACGGATGGCCTCTGCGATCGGTCCGGCAGCGATATCCACCCGGAAAGCGACCGGCGCGGTCCCCGTCTCTTCGATGACCACGTCATGGTAAACGCGGCCGCACGCCGGGCACAGGGTGTAGAGATCCTCGTCCTCGGGCCACGCAGCCAGACCCGCGGGCACCGGCGTGTTTCCGCCGATGTGAACGGGGACGCCCTGTGAGTTCGCCTGGATCAATCCCTCGGTGCTCACGGTATTGCCGCACACACACGTGATGGTGGTGACGTCGTGGTCGATGACATCAGCGAATTCGTTGTCCATGATGAGCTCCCCGGCGTTGGAAGAAAGCGTTCAGTCGTAGATTATGCCTGCGGGCCGGCTACTGACAGCCTCGCCCGTATCCTTGAAAGATGAGTGGCATCGCGCATCCGACCGTCACATTTGATGACCGCTTCGCCCGGGAGTTCAAGGAGATGGCCATTCCTTGGCGCGCGGAGGAGGCTCCCGACCCGCGCCTTTTGGTCCTCAACGAGCAGCTCGCCACCGAGCTCGGCCTCGATCCGGCCTTTCTCCGGAGTCCTGAGGGTCTGCGCCTGCTGATCGGCAACGCCATCCCCGCGGAGGCCAGCCCGGTGGCGCAGGCCTACGCCGGCCACCAGTTTGGCTGGTACGCGCCCCGTCTCGGCGACGGGCGCGCCCTCCTGCTCGGCGAGATCGGGCACGCGGACGGGCAGCTCCGCGACGTCCATCTCAAAGGATCGGGACGCACGCCGTTTGCGCGGAACGGCGACGGCCAGGCAGTGGTCGGTCCCATGGTGCGCGAATACATCGTGAGCGAGTCGATGCACGCGCTGAACATCCCCACCACACGGTCCCTCGCCGTCGTCGCCACGGGGCGTCCGGTGCAGCGCGAGACGCTCCTGCCCGGCGCCATTCTTACCCGGGTTGCCAGCAGCCACCTGCGCGTGGGCAGCTTCCAGTACGCCCGGTCCACGGACGACATCGGCCTACTGCGCCGCCTCGCCGGCTACGCGCTGGCCCGGCACTACCAGGCCGGCGCGGAGGCGGAAAACCGATATCTCGCACTCTTCCGGGCGGTCATATCAGCCCAGGCTTCCCTGGTGGCCCAGTGGATGCTCGTTGGGTTCGTTCACGGGGTCATGAACACCGACAACATGACGATCTCGGGCGAAACCCTGGACTACGGGCCGTGCGCCTTCATGGAAGGCTTCGACCCCGCGGCCGTCTTCAGTTCGATCGACGAGACCGGACGCTACGCCTACCGCAATCAGCCGCTGGTGGCGGAGTGGAACCTTGCCCGGCTCGCCGAGGCTCTCCTGCCCCTGCTCCACGATGACCAGGAGCAGGCAGTGGGCCTCGCTGTGGAGGCGCTCAGCGGGTTCCGCCGGCAGTACAGTGAAGCCTGGTCGGCAGGCATGAAGGCAAAGCTGGGGTTCCGTGAAGGGCTCGACGACGACACGGCCTCGCCTCTTGTGGACGAGCTCGTGGCCTTGCTGCAGGAGTCACGGGCGGACTACACATCGTTTTTCCGGCACCTGGGCAAAGCCGCCCGCGGCCAGGATGAACCTGCGCGGGGCCAGATTCTGGGCACCGCCGTTCTGGAAACCGCACATCTGGATACGGCACGGTTCGATGCCTGGGTGACGCGCTGGCGCGCCCTGGGACCGGATGCCGACGCCATGGACCGGGTCAACCCCGTCTACATCCCGCGGAACCACCTGGTGGAGGAGGCCCTGGCAGCCGCAACCGGCGGAAACCTGGGTCCGCTGGAACGGCTGATGGACGCCGTAGCCTCACCCTTCGACGAGCGGCCCGGTCTGGAGCATTACGCCACAGCCGCCCCGGAAAGCTTCGGCCCCTACCGGACCTTCTGCGGAACCTGAGCCGCCAAGGGCAGGTTGCGCCTGGGCACGTAAACGCGTCGCGTGGACTCGTTCACCCGGAGGACTCGGAGTCGGTGTCCGCCGTCACCGGCGCCTCTGCAGCAGTCCGCCCATACGACGCCGAGACCCGGCGGTAGACCGGCGTCAGGAAGGCCAGCAGCGCGGCCACGATCATGATGAGCCCGGCTATCAGGAACACCAGGGCAATGCCCCGGGAAGTACCCTCGCCCAGCAGCGGGGCCAGCTGGGCGGAGCCCTCGGCAGACCGCGCGTACGGGATGATCCAAAACTGTGCGATCGGGGCGATGAGGAACGCGGTGATCGGTGCTGCCGCCGATTCGAACGCCATGGCGAATCCGAACACGCGGCCCTGCCGGGGCAAGGGCACCACCTTCTGGATGATGGTCTGCTCGGCAGCCTCCACGAAAGGCACCAGGACCAGGTACAGCCAGATGCCGGCGATGTACAGCCAGGCCCACTCCCGCAGCGTAAACACCGCACCGAGGACCCCCATCGCGATCACCGCGATGAGCATGGTGCGCAACGGGTTCGACCCGAGACCGAACTTGCCGATCAGAGCGCCGCCTACGATGAACCCTGTGGCGCCCAGCGCGAAGTAGGCTCCCCACAGCTCCACGGGGAACATTTCCAGGCCGTAGGGGTCCATCAACGCCATGTAGACGCCGCCGATGAAGTTGTTGAATGTGGAGAACACGATCAGCGCGAACAATCCGGAAATGGCCAGC
Source organism: Arthrobacter sp. 2MCAF15 (assembly GCF_052115605.1). NCBI lineage: Bacteria > Bacillati > Actinomycetota > Actinomycetes > Micrococcales > Micrococcaceae > Arthrobacter > Arthrobacter sp. 2MCAF15. The sequence goes on from NZ_JBFRGZ010000004.1 coordinate 58,265, forward strand.
ACGGCGGCAAGGGAGCCGCGCAGATCGAATCCGCCTTGTGCGTCCGTAGCGGCCGCGCGCACCTCCTCGGGCATGCGCAGGGTGAGCAGGTGCGCGAAGGCCAGGGCCGTGAGAACGAGCGCGACCACGATCGTCCAACCCATGCCGATCAGCCCGACTGACAGCCCGGAGAGCACGGAGGTGATGATGAACATCAGTCCCTGCACCATGCCTACCAGCCCGTTGGCGTTGGCCCGCCGGTCCGGCTCAATGAGGATGGTGACGGTGGTGGAGAGGGCAATGTTGCGCATGTTTTCCACGACTGCACCGACCAGGATGACCAGGGTGAAGACCCAGAACCAGGGCTGTGCCAGGTCCAGCAGCCAGGCGGTGGGTGTCAAGAGGAACATGACCCCGGACAGCAGGAACATCACCAGCGTGAAGCCTGCGGCGAATCGCATCACGGCCAGCTTGCGGTAACGGTCCACGAAGGTGCCGAAGCTGATGCTGGAAAGGGCGATCAACAGCATGTACGCGCCGCCGATCACCCCGGTGGCGATCACATTGCGCGTCTGCAGGTACACCCAGAACGTCAGGGCGAACCACAGGTAGCTGGTGGTGATGTTGGCGAGGGCGGTGTTTACCAGGATCCCGCCGAATGTGCGGTTCCGCTCCGCCGGACTGCGCAAGGACGTGTCGACGGCGTCGGGGTCGTCCAGGCGCAGCGCCCCGCCGGCCTCGGCCGGAATGGACGGGGCGGCCGTGTCCTCGGGGAGGCCCGCACTGCCGTGGGGAGCCGCAGCGGCTCCGGGCTGGCCCGGTTCCTGCTCGGTCATGCGTCCCAGTGTACTGACCGGCGCCGGGACGGTCGACGCCCCGTCGAGAAGCTTTCGCTAGACGCCGTCCGGCCGCTGATCGCCCTTGTGGCTCCGCAGGTTCTCCTGCACCTTGCCGAACAAATCCTTGATGGTCGACTCCGTATTGGTGAGCATGTCCGGCTGGACGTAGACGTGCTGGGCGGGAGGAAGGCTGAAGTGGGAAGGCAGGCCACCCGTTCCGTCCACCCCTGCAAGTGCGATGGTAACGCCGCCCTCCTTGCGCGCAATGGCGCCGATCCGGCCGAAGACCACGGTAAATTCGTCCGGCTGGAAGCTGACGGTCAGCCCGACGTGGGTGCGGTTAAGGTCGCTTGCCGCGACGGCCTTCTCATTACCGGTGCCTTCATAGCTCATGAGCATCTCCTGCGAACGTTGGTGGTGTTGGTGCCGCCGTACGCGAGCAGTCTACGTCTGGGTCCGGAGCCCGGGTAAGGACCCGCCGGCACTCCGATGCCTGGCGGCTGCCGCCTTTGGTGGAGAATGCGTTCATGACCAATGACGCTCTTCGGCCTGTCTATTTCCTTTCGGACAGCACCGGCATCACAGCGGAAACGCTCGGCAACACATTGTTGACGCAGTTCCCCGCGAACCATTTTGACCGCATCACGGTCCCGTTCATCACCACCGCCGAGCAGGCCAAGGCCGTGGTCGGCACCATTGACGGGCTGGTCGCCGCCGGCCCGCGGCCGATCGTCTTTTCCACGGCCGTCAGCAGCGATGTCCGCCAGGTCCTGGCGACGTGTAAGGGAATCGTCGTGGATCTCATCGGCACGCATGTCGGGCAGTTGGAGCAGGCCCTGGGGTCACCGGCCAGCGGCGAACCCGGGAGGGCCCATGGCCTGGGCAATGCGGAGCGGTACCAATCCCGGATGGCCGCCGTCGAGTACGCCATGGAGCACGACGACGGCCAGAGCCTGCGCGCGCTGGAAAAGGCCCAGGTCATCCTGGTGGCACCGTCCCGTTGCGGCAAAACGCCGACCACCATGTATTTGGCCCTGCAACACGGCATCTTCGCCGCGAATTTCCCGCTGGTTGACGAGGACTTTCAGCGGGAGGGCCTGCCCAAGCCGCTGAGGCCTTTCGTTGAGAAATGTTTCGGCCTCTCCTCCAACCCCCTGCGCCTGAGCCAGATCCGCACCGAACGGCGCCGCGGCTCGTCCTATGCGTCGCTGCGGCAGTGCGGCTTCGAGCTGCGCAGCGCCGAGCAGTTGTATGTCTCCCACCGGATTCCGTACCTGAATTCAGCCACGGTTTCCGTGGAGGAAATGGCCGCCACCATCCTGCAGCGCATGAACCTCAAACATTAGGGAAAATTTTCACAATCCCGGTGTGGCGCATGTCATATGGAAAGGTCGCCGGAGACCTGTCACTGTGGACAGGATTCGCGCCCACCGACCGGTTATCGCCGCGAGCGGGGCGGCGCATCTGCATGCCATCATCTGCAAAGGAGCAGCAACTAATGACGACAGACATCCTGTGGTTCTCAGAACTCGGCCTCAAGGACCTGGACCGGGTGGGCGGAAAGAACGCCTCCCTCGGTGAAATGGTGCAGAATTTGACCTCTGCCGGCGTCCAGGTCCCGGACGGCTTCGCCACCACCGCGGATGCCTACCGCAACTTCCTGGCAGATTCCGGGCTGGACCAGAAGATCGCCGACCGTCTGGTGGGCCTGGACACCGACGACGTGACGGCCCTCGCCTCGGCCGGCCAGGAAATCCGGTCCCTGATGCGCGAGACGCCCTTCCTGCCGGACTTTGAGGCGCAGATCCGGAACGCCTACCTGCAGCTGGTGGACAAGCACGGCGGCTCCGAAGACCTCTCCTGGGCCGTCCGTTCCAGCGCCACGGCGGAAGACCTGCCCGACGCCTCCTTCGCGGGGCAGCAGGAAACCTTCCTGAACATCCGCGGCATCGAGAACATCCTGCTCGCCATCAAGGACGTGTTCGCGTCCCTCTACAACGACCGGGCCATCGCTTACCGCGTGCACCACCAGTTCGAACACGCCGAGGTGGCGCTCTCGGCCGGCATCCAGCGGATGGTGCGATCCGACGTCGGCGCCTCCGGCGTCATGTTCACCATGGACACGGAGTCCGGGTTCCAGGACGCCGTATTCGTCACGTCCTCCTACGGCCTGGGCGAGGCCGTGGTCCAGGGTGCCGTCAACCCCGACGAGTTCTACGTCTACAAGCCGGCGCTGCAGGCCGGCCGGCCCGCCATCCTTAAGCGCGGGCTGGGGGAGAAGGCCCTCCAGATGACCTACACGGCCAGCCGGGAAATCGGCCGCACCATCGACTTCGTGCCGGTGGAGGCCTCGTTGCGGAACCGGTTCAGCCTCAGCGACGACGACGTCGAGCAGCTCGCCCGGCACGCCGTCGCCATTGAGAACCACTACGGCCGTCCCATGGACATTGAATGGGGCAAGGACGGGATCGACGGCGGCCTTTACATCCTGCAGGCCCGCCCGGAGACCGTGCAGTCCCGCCGGGCCTCCGGCAGCCTGAGCCGTTTCCGCCTCAACGGGACCGGCCCGGTGCTGGTCGAGGGCCGCGCCATCGGCCAGCGGATCGGCGCCGGCAGCGTGCGCATCCTCACCGCGATCGACCAGATGGCCGCCTTCAAGACCGGCGATGTCCTCGTCGCCGACATGACCGACCCGGACTGGGAACCGATCATGAAGCGGGCCTCCGCCATTGTGACCAACCGCGGCGGACGAACCTGCCACGCGGCCATCATTGCCCGGGAACTGGGGATTCCCGCCGTCGTCGGCACCGGGGACGCCACGGATGTCCTCTCCGACGGCCTCGAGGTGACCGTGTCCTGCGCCGACGGCGAGACCGGGGTGATCTACCAGGGGCTCCTGGACTTCAGCATCGAGGAAACCGAGATCACCCAGCTCCCCGAGGCCCCGGTCAAGGTCATGATGAATGTCGGCACCCCGGAGCAGGCCTTCACCTTCGCGCAGCTGCCCAACCACGGCGTGGGCCTGGCCCGGCTCGAATTCATCATCAACCGCCAGATCGGCATCCACCCCAAAGCGCTGCTGAACCTGGACGAGCAGCCGGCGGACGTCGCGGCGGACATCCGGGAGCGGATCGCCGCGTACGACAGCCCGCGCGAGTACTACATCAAGCGCCTGGCCGAAGGCGTGGCCACCATCGCGGCGGCCTTCGCGCCGGAACCGGTGATTGTGCGCATGTCCGACTTCAAGTCCAACGAATACGCCAACCTGATCGGCGGACCCGCGTACGAGCCGCACGAAGAGAACCCGATGATCGGCTTCCGCGGCGCTTCACGGTACCTGGAGCCGTCCTTCCGGGACTGCTTCGACCTCGAATGCGAGGCCCTGTCCTTCGTCCGCAACGAGATGGGGCTGACCAACGTCAAGCTGATGATCCCGTTCGTGCGCACCCTGGACGAGGCCCGCGGCGTCATTGACCTGCTGGGGGAGAACGGCCTGATCCGGGGCGAGAACGGCCTCGAGGTGATCATGATGTGTGAGATCCCGTCCAACGCCCTGCTCGCCGACGAGTTCCTGGACTACTTCGACGGATTCTCCATCGGCTCCAACGACATGACGCAGCTGGCCCTGGGCCTGGACCGGGACTCCGCGATCGTCTCCGGCGGCTTCGACGAGCGCGACCCCGCGGTCAAGAAGCTCCTGAGCATGGCCATCAAGGCCTGCAAGGCGCGCGGAAAATATGTTGGCATCTGCGGCCAGGGCCCGAGCGACCACGCGGACTTCGCCGAGTGGCTGGTCGACGAAGGCATCGATTCGGTCTCCTTGAACCCTGACACCGTGGTGGATACCTGGCTCCGGCTCGCCGGAGGGACAGGCGGCGCTGCCGTCGAGGCCGGGGTCGGCGCCGCCGCGGGGACCGCAGCGAACTGACAGCCCGGCGACCAGGCAAGGACAGGCAAGACACCCGACGGGCAGCACGGACCATGAATTCCAGTCCGTGCTGCCCGAGCCGGCGGCGCGGCCCAGGGGCAGAGGGCCAGGCCTTCGAGCGCTTCCTTGGCCTGGTCGAGGCCATGCGGTCAACCGACTGTGTCGTGCTGGCGACCGCCAATATTCAGGGCCGAGCGAGGCGCGACGTCGACTCGCGGACCACGAGTTCGGGCTCGACGACGTGGTGCTGAGCGGGTTCTCCGGTGAGGATCTGGTGGTGGAGCATCTTGAAGGTTGCGATGCCCAACGCCCGGAAATCAAGCCGCATGGTGGTCAACGGAGGCGAGCTGGACATCGTCGTCGCCAACGCGGGCGTCCAGCTCGTCGGCCAGGACGCGAAAGTGGGCGAGCTGTCCCTGGAGGTCTGGGACAAAACCGTCGCTACTCCAGCTCCAAGGCCGGCGTTCACGGGCTGGCACGCGTCGTCGCGGCGGACTACGCCAAAGAAGGCATCCGGGTGAACACCGTGGTCCCCGGGTACACGGAAACCCCGCTCGTGCAGACCATCGCCGACGACCCGGCCAGCCGCGCCGGCCTGGTGGACTCCACCATGCTCGGACGGGCAGGAACCGCCGCCGACGTCGAAGGCATCATGGTCTACCTCGCCAGCGACGAATCGGCCTACGCCACAGGCGGCCTCTTCACCGTCGACGGCGGCCTGACCGCACTCTGACGGCACTCTGACCGCACTTTGACGTGGCCGGCGGGCAGCCGGGAACACAAAGCCCCTGATATACGTTGATATGCCGTCAGCAAAGAACACCCGAAAAGAGAAGATCCCGGTGGCAACCGATTACGACGAAGTACGTTCCGACGTCAAGGAATCACAGGACCGTTCCCTGGAGGCGCTGCAGTCCGCCAATGCCCCGGATGCCCGCAGCGTCGTCCGGGAGCTGGACGAATCCGATGCGCTGGATGATGCGATGACTCCCGGCGGGGAGTTCGTTGCCGAGGAACTCATTGTCCAGGTGATTCCCCAGGCCGAGGACGAGTTCACCTGCTACTCCTGTTTCCTGGTCCGGCACCGGTCCCAGCTGGCGCGCGAAAAGGACGGCCACTCGTACTGCATCGAGTGCGAAGGATAGGAGTCCTAACCCGCCACGATCGATGACCAGTCGGCAGAAGCCGGCGGTCACGGCGCCGGCCGGGGCGGCAGATCCCTGGTAGCGGGGCCCTGGATGACGGAGCCGTCGGTGGTGAATCGTGAGCCGTGGCAGGGGCAGTCCCAGGTGGTGTCTGCGGCGTTGAAGGCCACGGTACAACCCAGATGGGTGCAGACGGCGGAGACGGCGCGGATCTGCCCGTCGGCGCCTCTGTAGACGGCTGTGCTTTCGCCGTTGACCTTGATGACTGCCCCCTCGCCGGGCGCCAGGGTCGCCTGGCTGGGACGCCGGCCGAGCTTGCCGGTCAGGACGGCCGCCATGGTCTTGGCGTTTTCCTGCATGAACCGTCCCGTACTGGCTGCCGGGGTGATCCGGTTGCTGTTGAACACCGACGCCCAGTCGTTCTCCTGGCCGCTGAGGATGTCCCTGAGAATGAGGGCGGCTGCGGTTCCGTTGGTCAGGCCCCATTTGCGCAGGCCGGCGATCACGTACACGTGCTTGGCGGTGGGGGACATGCGGCCGACGTAGGGGAGCCCATCCAGCGGGATGCCGTCCTGCGTTGACCAGCGGTAGGCGATCTCGGCGACGCCGAGGCGGTCGTGGGCGAAGGCGGCAAGCCTGCGGTACCGCCCGGCCGTGTCCCCGGCCTCGGACACGCGATGGCCTTCGCCGCCGATGAGCACGTAGCTCGATCCGCCGGCGCTGGCGGTCAGGATGGAGCGCAGGGGCTCCTCGGCGCTGATGAACGTGGCGTCCAGCGGGGCTGTGTCCACCCGTCCGGCGATGAGGTAGGAGCGGTGCGGGTGACACCGCAGATAGAACAGCCCCTGGCCGCCGAACGGCACATTCGTGGCGACAATGACGTCGAGGGCGCGGATGGCGCTTCTTTCGGTGACCACCACGGCCGGCGAACCGTCGCGGACCTTTTGCACAGTCGTCCCCTCGAAGACAAAGCTGCCCCCACCGTTGACCGCCGCCGCGAGGCCCTGCAGGTACTTCACGGCATGAATTTGTCCTTGCCCATCGAACCGGACCGCACCCTTGACGGGGAAAGGCAGCGGCACGTCGGTGGTGAATACGGCGGGGAGGCCGAGCCGGGCGGCGAGGGCCGCTTCCTCACGGACCCGGGCGACGGCGTCGTCGGTTTCGGCGTAGGTGTAGTTGGCGACGCGGCGGAAGCCGCAGTCGATGCCCTCTTCGGCCACAACCGCAGCGACGTGTTCGATCGCGGCCTGGTTGGCCTCCCCATAGGTGCGGGCGGTGTCGGTGCCGTGCCTGCGGGCGAGTTCGGTGTAGGCAAGGCGGTGCAGCGAGGTGACCTTGCCGGTGGTGTGCCCGGTGACGCCCGTTCCGACACGGGCGGTCTCGATGACGGCGACAGTGCGGCCGGCACGTTTGAGCGCCAAGGCGGCAGTCAGGCCGGCGATGCCGGCCCCGATGACCGCCACATCGACCTCGACGTCCCCGCTCGCGGCAGGGTAGCCGGTGGTGGCCGCGGTGGCGATCCAGAGGGAAACGGGTTTACCTTCGGGCCGTTCACTGTTCGACGAGTTCACTGAGTCACCACCGGATCGGGATTCCTGTGGCATGAGTATAGGCCTGCGGCCAGCCGGGCAGTAGACCGGCTCAGCGGGCGCGCTCCGGCCCGGCGCTTCAATCGGCCGACGGCGTTAGGGAAGGGGTTCCGCCGTGCTGTAGACGGTGCCCGGCTGGCACCCTTAATCCGCCGCGAGGTCCCGCGGCACTTCGTCCACCATGAACTCCACGAACTCCGGGACCGCCGCGTGGGGCACCGGCTCCAGCCAGGCCAGGGACACAGTGACGGGCGGGGCATCGACAAGCGGCCGGTACACCACGCCCGGGTGCTGGTGGGTCTCCGCCGTCGAGATGCCGCTCACGCCAATGCCGCGCCCGGAGGATATGGCCAGCAACCAGTCGTCGGTGTTGTCCGTGGTTACGGTCTGTTTCGGGCGTATCCGGGCCGGCCACAACTCCAGCCTGGTGAGGCCGGTGAGGATGTTGACGACGACGACCTCGGGAGAGAGGTCAGCCAGGCGCACGTCGTCCCGGCCGGCCAGCACATGGTCGGCAGGCAGGACGGCGAAGCGCGGTTCCTCGGCCAGCTCGCGTTGCCGCATCCCGGCCGGGCCGCCGCTCACGGGAGGATCCCCGCGGATCAGGGCGACGTCGGCGCGCCCCGAGGAGAGACCGCCGAACCGGTCATCCACGCGGCGCAATTCCACCGGCGTGTCCGGGTGCAGTTCGCGCCAGCGGCGCAGCAGGGGACCGGTCCGGCGGCCGAGCGCGGACCACGGATACCCCAGCAACAGCGGCCGGACAGGTGTCTCCGCGGGGTCCAGGGCGGCGTCGAGGGCGGCGATTGCAGCAGCGGCGCGCGGACGCAGCGCCTCCCCGGCCGCGGTGATGGCCACGTGGTGGGTCGAGCGGTCAAACAGTGTTGTGCCAAGGTGCGTCTCGAGTTGCCGCAACGTCCGGGACAGGGCCGGTTGGCTGACCTGCAACACGGCCGCTGCAGCACTGAACCCGCCTTCCTCGGCGATTGCCAGGAAGGCCCGCAAATGCCGCGCATCAACGCTCATGCGTCTAGGTTATAACGGCAACTCAATTGGCATTTCCGGCCGCCTGCTGACCTTCCTAAGGTTGGAGCCATGCACATGGTGACGAAATCCCGGGCCTCCTCCGCCGCACCCGCCCCCGGCTACTCCCGGGCGGCCGTGCTGGTGATGGCGGCGGTGCTGTGCCAGCAGCTCGGTGCGGCGGTGGCGGTCCTCGTGTTTCCCGCAGCAGGGCCGTTGGGCACCGTGACGCTGCGTCTGGCGTTCTCCGCCATTGTCCTTTTGGCCGTCGCCCGGCCAAGGCTGCACGGGCACGGTGCAGGGGCATGGCGCGCCGCGATCGGTCTCGGAGTGACGATGGCAGCGATGAATTCATTGTTCTACGAGGCCATTGCCCGGCTGCCGCTGGGCACGGCAGTCACCATAGAAGTGCTGGGCCCCCTGGTTCTGTCCGTCGTGGCCAGCCGGCGCGTCAGTGCACTGTTGTGGGCCGGGCTGGCCTTTGCGGGAGTAGCCCTGTTGGGACTGGGACAGGAGGGGCTGGCCGACCTCGACGTCACGGGTGTTTGCTTCGCCCTCGGTGCGGCGGCGTGCTGGGCCTTCTTCATCCTGTGCAACGCCCGCACCGGTGCGGCGTTCCCGCGGCTCGGCGGCCTGGCAATCGGGATGGCCATCGGAGCGGTCATCTCGCTCCCGGGCGCCATACTGACCTCCGGGTCCGCCCTGTTGGAGCCGGCCGTCCTTGGCCTTGGCCTAGGCGTCGCGCTGCTCTCGACCGCCGTCCCGTATTCCTTCGAGCTCATGGCCCTGCGCCGCATCCCGGCCGCAACGTTCTCCGTGCTGACCTGCACGGCGCCGGCCGTGGCGGCGCTGGCCGGATTTATTGTGCTGGGGCAGCACTTCGGCTTGATCGAGGCGGTGGCGGTTGCCCTCGTGGTGATTGCCAGCATGGGAGCCATCCGGACGGCGTCGCCGGTCAAAGCTCGCAAACTCACCGAAACACCTTCACCGCAGCCGTCCCGTACCTGAGCCGAGCAGTTCCCCGAAACAGAGAACGTCCGCTGACCGGCACGGGGATTGACCTCAGGCGGCCGGGCGTCGCAACTGCGCCAAGGCCGTGGCCAGGGGCATGCGCAATGCGGGGCCATGGCCAGGAAGTATCACTGAAGCCTTGATGCCGTCCAGGCGGTGAGTTGCCGCCAACGCCGCGGCCGGGTCTGTGTGGTACATCGGGTGGAGCATCTGCGGTCCGGACCTACGGCTCAGCGGATGGCCGCTCACAAACGAGTCACCGACGGCGATCGCTCCTGCTTTGGGAAGAAGGATCGAGACGTTGCCGGGGGTGTGGCCCGGAAGCAGGATTGCCTCCGGGCTGCCGGGCAGGCTCCGGAGCCACTCGGCGTCCCAGGCCCGGGCCTGTGTTGCCGGCGTCGCCGTCAGGGATCCTGCCTTGATGGCGTGGATCATCCAGCGGAAGACGCGGGGGCGCCACGCCCGGACGATCACCTGACCGAACGTGACTTGGTGCTTTTCCCTGCCCTGGACATGGGCCAGTTCTTCCGGGGCGCACAAGACCGGCGCTGCGTATGTTGCCGAGAAGTAGGCCGCAGAGCCGGTGTGGTCGACATGACCGTGGGTGATGAGCACGGCTCGGGCGTCGGCTGGATCCATGCCCATCTGGCGGATGGACTCAAGGACCAGGGCACGGTCGTCAGGGTAACCGCTGTCAATGAGCATGAAGCCGGTTTCGTCGCGGACCACGATCCAGTTGGAAGCGGGTCCTTCAACGAAAAACACGCCGGGTGCCTGCTCGGAAACGTTGGACAAGGGGTGCCGGTTATTGGCTCGGAGGTGCACCGGCCCATCCTAGCGGCCGGCCCGGTGCCCGCTCACACTCATCAAGAGCGGCGGGCCTGCCGGCCACTGGCGGTTGGGCACCGGGGGGTCCAAGCTTTAACCATTCGGCGCGGGACCAGATTCGGGCGGCTCCGGCCGGGCGGCGGTGGCACGGCGGGCGTGAGGAGAGCGAGCATGGTAGACACGGCAGCACCGACTCTTCGGGCCGGGGCGCGGAAGGACCTTGTAACGCAACTGCTGGGCATCTGGCTCCTGTTGGCCGTCTTCCTGGACGGGTGGGCCCACCTGCACATACCCGAACTCGAAACCTTCTTCACGCCATGGCACGCGGCACTGTATTCGGGCCTCGTGGCCACTGGCGCGTGGATGGCCTATGTAATCTGGCGGAACCGCACGCCGGGGCGGCCGCTGGCCCGGGCGATACCAGCCGGCTACCAGGGCACGGTCATCGGACTCGCCCTGTTCGCCGTCGCGGGCGTACTGGATCTGGCATGGCACGAGATCCTTGGCATCGAAGTCTCCCTCGACGCCCTGGTCAGCCCCACGCACTTGCTGCTCGGGTTCAGCCTCTTCCTCATCCTCGGCACCGGCATCCGCAGTGCACGGGCCGCCAGCGGCCCGGGGGCCTTCGCATGGACGCCTGCAGCCGTACTGTCGCTGGCCCTGTTGACCGGCCTGGGCGCCTTCTTCCTCATCTACTGCTCGGCCTTCGTCCGCATCCCGCCGGCCCTCCCGTATCTACCGACGCCGATCGGGAGCCCCGGGCACGCCCAGGCGGAGCAGCCGCCGGCGCTGGGGCTCGCCAGCTACCTGGTGACCACGGCGCTGATCATCGGCCCCTTCCTCTATACGCTGTCGGGAGCCCGACGGCCGCCTTACGGCATTGCCACGATCCTGGTCGCCATGGTGGCGTGGCTGCCCCTGGGCATGTCGGGGCTGCGCCCGACAGCGGTGGCCGGGGCCGCGGGGGCCACGGCAGCCGCCGTCGTCGCGGACGTGCTGCTAGCCCGACGGCCGGGGCCGTGGCTGCGGCGTCGGCTGCCGGCAATCACCGCAATCCTGGCGGCATTTGTCTGGACGGGCCAGCTGATCGGCATCGCCCTGGCGTCAGGAATTGAATGGCCCGTATCGATGTGGCTGGGAGCCGTGGTGCTGAGTGCGGGAGTGGCCGCGGCCCTGGCCTTCCTCAGCTCGTGGAACACGACGAGCGTCCCGGGGCCGGGCGGTCCCGGCATGTAATCTCCACTGTTCCCGACGCCGGGAGTGGGCTATTTTTGGGGATAAAGGGGAGTGCCCGGCGGCTGGTTCGTTGCCGACAGCGGCGTCCGGCCTCGCCATCAAGTAAGGAAGGCCGCCGTGGCCTACAACGTGGCCCAGAAGCTCATAGCATCGCATCTGGTCGCCGGAGAGATGATTCCCGGGCGTGAGATTGCTTTGCATATCGATCAGACCCTCACCCAGGATGCGACCGGGACACTCGTCATGCTTGAACTGGAGGCCCTCGGGCTCGACCGGGCACAAACTGAGGTGTCCGTGCAGTACGTGGACCACAACCTTTTGCAGGCCGACAGCAGGAACGCGGAGGACCATGATTTTCTCCGCTCGGCCTGCAGCCGGTTTGGCCTGTGGTTCTCCAAGGCCGGAAACGGCGTGTCCCATCCGACGCACATGCAGCGGTTTGGCATTCCGGGCAAGACCATGGTCGGCTCCGACAGCCATACCCCGGCCGCAGGTTCACTGGGGATGCTGGCGATTGGGGTGGGCGGCACGGAGGTTGCCCTGGCAATCGCGGGCGAGCCGCTCTACCTGAAGATGCCGGAGGTCTGGGGCGTCCGGCTTACCGGCAAACTGCCGCCGTGGACCAGCGCCAAGGACGTGATTCTCGAAATGCTGCGCCGGCATGGCGTGAAAGGTGGCCGGGACCGGATCATCGAGTACTACGGCCCCGGCCTCGCCACCCTGAGCGCGATGGACCGGCACGTGATTGCCAACATGGGCGCCGAACTCGGTGCGACGAGCACGGTGTTCCCGGCCGACGACCAGGTCCGGGCCTTCCTGCGCTCCGAACAGCGCGAAGGCGACTTCACCGAACTCCTCGCCGATTCCGATGCCGCGTACGAGATAACCGACGAGATCGACCTCGCCACGATCGAGCCGCTCATCGCCCTCCCCAGCTCGCCCGGCAACGTCGTTCCTGTGCGCGAGGTGGCTGGCAGGACGGTGGCGCAGGTCGTCATAGGGTCCTCAGCGAACCCGGGCCTGCGCGACTTCGCCATTGTCGCCGCAATCACGAAGGGGCGGCAGTGCCACCCGGGCCTGTCGTTCGACGTCAATCCGAGTTCCCGACAAATCCTGCAGGACCTCACCCGGATGGGGGCCACGTTGGATCTGATCAGCGCCGGAGCCCGGCTGCACCAGACCGGATGCATGGGCTGCATCGGGATGGGCCAGGCCCCCGCCAACGGAAGCAACAGCCTGCGCACGATGCCCCGCAACTTTCCCGGCCGGTCGGGCACGAAGGAGGACTCGGTCTATCTGTGCTCGCCGGAGACGGCCGCCGCGGCCGCTCTGACCGGGACAATCACGGACCCGCGGGACCTGACAGGGCTCCTTGGCCTGGAATACCCCGCGCTCGAACTTCCCGAGGCGTCCAGCGTGAACCTGGCCATGCTGGAGAAGCCCTTGGCGCCGGAGGAAGCCGGCAAGGTGGCACTGGTCAAAGGGGACAACATTTCCGCGCTGCCGGAATTCGGCCCCCTGTCCGACCGCATCGAGGCGCCGGTGGCCCTGGTCGTGGGCAATGATGTCTCAACGGATGAGATCCTGCCGGCCGGTGCCCGCGTTCTGCCCTACCGCAGCAACATCCCCAAACTCGCCGAATTCACCTTCGACCAGGTGGACCCTGGCTACCCCGCCCGTGCCGCACGAACCCGCGACTCGACAGGCCACATCCTGGTAGGGGGCACCAACTACGGTCAGGGATCCTCACGGGAACACGCTGCCATCACCCCACGCTTCCTCGGGCTGCGCGCAGTGCTGGCCGTCTCGTTCGCGCGGATCCACTGGCAGAACCTGGCCAATTTCGGCGTCCTCGCCCTCGAGTTCGCGAATCCCGCCGATCACGACCGGATTGAACAAGGCGATGTGCTCCTGATGACCGGACTTCACGAAGCCCTTGCCTCAGGGCGGGAGATCCTGGCGCAGAACGAGACCCGCGACGAGGTCTACCCCGTGCGGCACAGCCTCTCCAGCCGCCAGGTGGACATGCTCCTGGCGGGCGGCCTCATCCCGTGGCTGCGCGAACGGAGAGCGCGGAGTACCCGATGAACGGATGGCCGCGGCCGGACGAGCCTTCCGGCGAAATTACCTTGGTACTCGATCAGCGCAGCACGCTCGGCCGGAAGGCTGACCTTCGCGATGGATTGTCCGCGATCGCCCGCCAGGGCAACCACCTTTGGGTCGCCAATGACGAGACGACCAGTGTGGAGCGGCTCACCCTGGAGAACGGCGACCACGCCGGCGCACATCGAAGCTTCGACCTCACCGAACTCCTTGACCTGCCGGGGGACAAGGGCGAGCTGGACATCGAGGGCCTGGACGTTGAGGACAACACGCTGTGGCTGCTCGGATCGCACAGCGCGGCCCGCAAGCAGGTCAAGGGCAAGTCGACGCCCGCAGAGGCACAGGATTCGCTGGCCACAGTAGAGGTCAGCCAGCGCCGGCGGGTGTTGGCCCGGCTCTCGACCACCACCCTGGTTAACGCCGGGAAAACCCTCCCGGAGGTGGACGGCGGCGGGACCGATGGGCAGCCGCGTGCCGGTGTACTCGGTCTTGGCCGCAACGAGGACCTGGTGGACCTCCTCGCCGATGACCCTCACCTCGGGGGTTTCATACGGACCTCGACAACCGGCTCGTACCCGATCCCGGGCAAGGAAAACGGTATTGACTGCGAAGGCCTCGCCGTTGCCGGCGACCGCGTGTTTGTCGGCCTGCGCGGACCGGTGCTGCGTGGGTGGGCGCTGATCATCGAGCTCGACGTCGGTGGCGGGCCGGGCATTGAGCCGCAGCCGATCGGTCCCGGGAACCGTCGGTACCGCAAGCATTTTCTCCGCCTGGACGGCCTGGGCGTGCGGGACCTGTGCCGGCACGGGGACGATCTGCTGGTCCTGGCGGGGCCCACCATGGAGCTGGACGGGCGCGCGGCCGTGTTCCGCTGGCGGCGCGCGCTGACGTCGCAAGCCGAGGCCGTCCTGGAAAAGGACGACTTGCACTGCGAATTCGACGCCCCGTTCGGCAAAGGCGACGATCATGCCGAGGGGATCACCGTGCTCGACGACGGCCGGTCCGCCCTGGTCTTGTATGGAACTCCCGCCGGCAAGCGCAAGGACGGACGCCACGGGATCAAAGCCGATGTCTTCGAGCTGGGCAGGTAGCCCGGGTTCCCGGCGGACGCATCTCCTATAGCGCCGGTTTCCCTTCCTGGCGGTTGGCTACAGTTCCCGGCTCACTTTTCCGAGCCACGCGGTCAGGAGAGGAACGACGACGTCGCTGCGCATCGCGCCCAGGTGATCGAGCGCCGGGAGTACCTCCACGTCCCACCCGGCCGCGATGAGCTCGCGCTCGTGGGCAGCAAGCGGCCCGCCGATTCGCACCGTCACGTCTCCCCAGCGGGGTCCGTAAACGATGTTATCGGCCGAGCCGGCGAAGGCCAGCCGGGGCAGACCCGGCGCCACGCCTACGGCTGAATCGTCGAAGTCCTGGAGCGCCTCGTACAGCGTGACGAACTGGCGGGTCTGAGCTTCGCTGGTCTGAATGGTGGCGGCATCCCAGTCGCCTGGCTCGACCGGGAGGTCCGCCGCCGCGGTCTGCGTAGAGGAGCTGGCAGCCGCCGCATGGGCCGCCTGCGTCACAGCCAGCATGCTCTTGTACGGGCCCTCGCGCGGCGGGAATCCGCCCATGATGAGGGCCCAGAGCCGATTTGTCCGGATCGCCAACTGTAGACCGCACAGGGCCAGCCACGAGTACCCGTAGTACCCGAACGTTTCGGCGTGCGCTGCATCGGCGATGGCCAGGAAATCGGCGGCGACGTTCGCCGGCGTGAGCGTATCCGGCGCAGGGTGCGCCATCCGGTGCCCCTCATAGTCTGCGGCGACCACCCGATACGACTGGGAGAGGGCCGACACCAGGTTTGGCCCGAGGTCGGGGTCCGCGCCCCAGTCGCGCATTGTCTGGGCTTCCGACTCGGAGTGGGCCTTCAAATCCGCAGGAATGAGAAGCGCCCTGCCGTCACCGCTGACAAGGATGGGTATTGCCGTGCCGTCGTGCAAAACGGCCTCAGCCATGTCCGCCACCGGAATCCTCCCGCCCTTACACTTCAAACTGCTCCGGTGACAAAAGTCTGCCACCGGGACGCTCGCGCCGGAATGCCCCGGCCGCAGCGGTGCCGCGCCTCAACTTCGCTGGCGCGCACCGGCGCGGGGGACGAGAATGGGCTCGTGGTCCACCCTCGCCCTGGCGGGGACGGCGACGTGATGAACGCCGCCGCCCGAAAGATTCAGCGCATCTATCTGACGTTGACGCTGGGCAATACCCTTGCGGCCTCGTTCATTTGGGGCATCAATACGCTCTTCCTGCTCGATGCCGGACTCAGCAACCTCGAGGCGTTTGCCGCGAACGCCTTCTTCACCGCCGGCATGGTGCTGTTCGAAGTGCCCACCGGAGTGGTTGCCGACTCTTGGGGCCGCCGCGTCTCATTCCTGCTCGGCACTTTGACCCTGGCCGGAGCTACTTTCCTTTACTACCTGCTCTGGCAGTATTCAGCGCCATTCTGGATGTGGGCGGTGGTGTCGATCCTGCTTGGCCTGGGCTTCACCTTCTTCTCCGGCGCGGTGGAGGCCTGGCTGGTCGACGCGTTGCGGTTCTCCGGGTACGAAGGCGGGATGGAGACGGTCCTCGGGCGCGGCCAAATGGTCTCCGGCGTCGCGATGCTGGCCGGCTCGGTGGCCGGCGGCGTGATCGCCCAGGCCACCACTCTGGGTGTGCCGTTCCTGCTGCGCGTGGGCGTGCTGTTGGCCATGTTCGGGGTGGCTTTCGGTCTCATGCGCGACGTCGGATTCACGCCCGAACGCTCGACGCATCCTCTGCAGGCGACCCGCGCGGTGCTCTCTGCCTCGATCGAGAACGGGCTGAAAAATCCACCCGTGCGTTACGTGATGCTCGCAGCACCGTTCAGCGCCGGCGTCGGGATCTATGTGTTTTACGCCCTCCAGCCGTACCTGCTGGAGCTGTTCGGGGACCCCCACGCGTATTCCGTCGCGGGCCTCGCAGCGGCGATAGTAGCCGGAGCGCAGGTGCTGGGGGGCTGGCTGGCGCCCCGCATCCGCAGCCTCGTGCGCAAACGGACCACCGTGATGATCCTGGCAAGCATCGTGGGCACAGTGATCCTGGTGGTCCTCGGGTTCACCCACGTGTTCTGGGTGGCACTGGTGCTGCTGGCATCCTGGGCCCTGGTTGCTTCGGCGGCCATCCCGGTGCGGCAGGCGTATTTGAACGACATGATCGCCTCGAAGCAACGGGCCACGGTGCTCAGCTTCGATTCGCTCATGGGCTCCAGCGGTGGCGTGGTGGTGCAGCCGATCCTCGGCCGGGCGGCGGACGTATACGGCTACCCGGCGTCGCTGGCGATTGGCGGCGTGATTGAGCTGATCGCGGTGCCGTTCCTGCTGGCGAGCCGCCGGCAAGGCCACCGGGCCGATCAGGCCAACGCCCCGACGAGCACGACGAACACCGGTTCCCAACCGGCGTAGGACGCCAACCGGATAACACTTCTGCCACGTGCCTTACTTGGCGATGCCTTCCGGGCCTACAGTTGGGCGTGTAGAGCCGTCGACAGGAGCGCATCAGTGATTACCCTGCAGATCGAACACCAGGTCCGGGACTTCTCCATGTGGAGGCGGGCCTTTGACAGTGATCCACTGAACCGCGCCGCGTCGGGAGTCCGGTCCTACCGGATCTCGCGTCCGCTGGATCAGGAAGACTATGTGATGCTGGAAATGGACTTCGATACGCAGGCAGCGGCCGTGGACTTCCTGGGCCGCCTGCAGAACGATACGTGGAAAACGGGCGTGACGGCGCCGGCGCTGGTTGGTGAGCCATCGACGAGGATTATCGAAACGGTCTCCATCGAGAATGTGACAGCCCCAACCCCCTGACGCTTCCCCCTCCCGCCTGCCTTCGGTTGAAGCCCTTCTTCGACGGGTCCATTACCTGCCGGACCCGGGCAGCGCCGGCGGCGTTCCAAAGTGCTGGTCGCGATCCCAAAGGTACTGCAGCAGGGCGGTTTCCGGGTCCCAGGGATGCTCGGTGACGTGACTCCGCAGGCGGGCCCGGTGCTCTTCAAGTTCCGGCCCGGTGCTGTTGAGGAGGCCGTCGATGATCTCAAGGACCTGCAGCCGCAGGGATGTGCCCGCATATTCGTCCGACGCGGGGTCCGACGCGGGGTCCGGCGCGATGCCCGGCGCGGTGCTGAGGGACGGGGGCTGCGGCGCCACACGGTGCCCGTCGGTGTGGGCGGATTGCTGGCCGAGGGCCCGGGAGGCGGCCGGCCTGACGGCCGCCTCCCGGGCTCCGGCTGCGCGATGGTTACTGGACACGGACGGCAAATCCGGCTGTGGTGCCGCCCAGAGGGGACTCAACGCTGACGCTCTGGCCCGCCCGGCCCACAACAGCCGATGTAACCCGGATGGCAAACGCGCCCGTGGCGTCCACTACGGCCGTACCCAGGACGGTTCCCTCCAGCCCGCCGAGGTGCACTGTTACCGCCTGACCGGCCGGGACGGAGCTGGTCCCGTCCACCCGCCATTCGCGCTTGCTGGCTGTGTACCGGGCGGAGGTAACCGCCACGGTATCTGCCCGCGGCGTGACCGTCACTTGGGCGTCGCTTGAGGACCCGTCGGCGCTTCCCACCGTCAGCTTGAACGTCAGGGCGCCTGAACCCGCAGGATACTTGTACAGCGGGAACGTGAACGCGGGGCGGGCGGAACTGGCGCCGGTGAGGGTGACCTTGGGATCGCCCGAGCCCACAATCTGCGTCCAGGAATAGGTGGCTGCACCCACCGAACCGCTCCCATCCAAGGTGACCTTGGCTCCGCGCTGTACGCCCAGCTGGTTTGGTCCGGCGTTGGCTGCCGCCGGGGCGGAGGCCAGGACCGTCACCGTGACAGTGGCCGTGCTCGGTCCGCCCGGTCCGTTGACCGTGAGGGAGAAGACGTAGTCGCCCGGAGCGGGTGCGGTGAAGCTTGGCCGGACCGCGTTGGGATCGCTCAGGACTACTCCGGCAGGGCCGCTCCACGAGTAGGTGGAGACCGGACCGCTGGAGGCGGACCCGTCGAGGTCCACTTTCTGGCCTTGGTGGACCGTTTGATCGGCTCCGGCCTGCGCCGCCACCGGAATCGGAGCGCGGGCGCTGCCAGTGACCTCAACCGGCAACACCACTTCGCCCTTGGCATCTGACCTCACGGTGACAGAAACAGGGGGAGCCGCGAGTGGGCCTGATGCCAGCGAACCCGCGGCGAGCTGGCCGAAGCCGACGGCGGTCAGGATCCGCGCACCCGCCGTGTCACTGGACACCGCCTCGATGGACAGGACACGGGTGTCGGCGTTGAAGGTGGCCTTGCCGCTGACCCTGTCAACGACGTCGATCTTCTTCGCCGACGCCGGTACGTCGCTGGAGTTCGTGACATTGACCGTGGCCGGCGGCTGGGGTCCGTCAAAGGCGATCCTGGCGAAATATTTCCCGCCGGATCCCTCCAGCGCAGTGGGGCTGAAGAGTGCGCTGCCGGCGGAAGAGTCGGAGATCTGGATTGACTGCGGACCGGATTCGCTGGAGGCGAAGACGTCCACCGTCCCGGAGCTGAGCGATGACCGGGAATACGTCGCCCGCTCGGCGGCCACTCCGCTGTTGGTCGCGAGTTTCCCCTGCACCGTGAAGAGATCGGTTTCCACGCAGTCCGCCACCGGTCCCGGAACCGAAGGGCATGCATCCGCGGTGCCCGGATTGATGCCTGGACCCTCGATGCGGAAGATATTGGTCCCGTACGGGCTGCCGGTGATCTTGTGCGGCGTGGTGCCGTCGCCGACGTAGGTGCCCTTGCCGCTGGCGTCGGGCTTGAGGGCGGGATCGGTGGGGTAGGTATCCCAGGTCAGGAACGGGCCGATCCTGCCACCCAGGGCGCCAGAGAAGTCGCCCTTTCCGCCGATGCCGATGTCCTCGGTGTCAAAGACGAGGCCCGGCTTCGAGGTCCGGAGGGTCTTGGTGCCCGCCGGCGTGGTGAACTTGTAGTCCACGCCGTCCCTGACATTCGTGATTTTCAGGCGAAGACGGGCAAAGGTGACCTGATCGCCGTCGGCAACCGGACCGCTGCCGAACGCCTGCTCCAGGGCAATCGCGGCAAGTGCCTTTCCACCGCCGGCGGTGTTCATCGTGGTGCTGGTCAGTGAGTAGAAGCCCTCATCCGGGTAGTTATCCGGGAACGAAACGGGCGCGGCTTCATCCGGCAGCGGCCCGCGGGCCGGACACATCGGATCGGCCTGCGCGACGCACTTCTCCAGCCTGAGGCCGGTATGGTCGCGGTACCAGACCGGATAGCCGTCTGTCGGATCGACCGGGCCGACTTCCGCGAGTCCGGGACCGTTGACTCCCGGAGGGCCGACGGCGGCCGAGGCGAGGCCAGCCAGCGAGACGACCGCGAAAACTGTGAGCAGGAAACCTAGTATTCGTTTCATCACGATATCCATCCTGTGTTTTTTCGCCCCTCCACCCTGGCGGGAGGAACACGGTGTGCCCGGAGGCGCACTTGTGAGCGTCACGGTATGGACGGGGACTTGTAGCAAGCCTGTGATCGGGCGAACCGGCAACCGCGGGCCAGTGCGCGCGCCCGAGGAATTCCAAGGGTTTCCCTAGGGCGTTCCGGGAAGGCTGGCCCACATGTCACGGTCAGCTGCGCTTCAGCGCGCGAAAATCCTCGTTCCGGCGCTCCTGCTGGGCCTTGTCGCGGCCCTCATCGCCGGCGTCGTCATGAGTGCACCGCGAAACCCGCCCGCACCGTTGGGCGCCTCAGCCGTCGTCACCGGGGGAGTGGCGCGCATTAACGGCGTCGTCCCGGTAGAGAACGACGCCGGAATGCCCGCCTCCGCCGCTGCCGCGCTCGCCGTGCCGCCCGCCGGCGGGCTTCACCGGGTGCGGCTGCTGGTGGAGCTGACGGCGCTGGAAAAGGGCGGCCTCGCCTATGATCCCGTTGAATACACCGTGTCAGGCCTCGGGACAGGGACGTGGAAGGCCCTGTGGTTTTCTCCCGGTCCCCGGGAGGTCCCGCAAGGGCAGAGTATCAACGCCACGCTCGTGTTTGAGCTGCCGGACCGGGCCGTCGATCTGGCGCTGGATTTGCCAGGCGGGCCGGGCCTGTCCCTGGGGGCCGCGCACCATCGGGGACGAGGCTGACTACCTGTCGCAGATCGGTGGCACCCCCCGAAAATCGAGTAGCGGATACTCGTGCTCGACTCTCTCTTCATGGAAAAAACTTGGGAGCACCACTTCCGTTCGAATTGCAGGTCTCAGATGCCCCCCACCCCGATGCATGAGAGCGCCGGCCCATCCGCCGCGGCGGGGGACTCGTTGCCCCGGCCTGTCCTCGAGGTCCACGTTCTCGGTCCGCTGCGGATCCGGCGTGGCGGGGACGTCATTGAAGCCGGTGAGCTTGGCGGTCACAAACCGCGGCAAATCCTTGAAATTCTCTTGCTCAATCTCGGTACGGCCGTTTCAAAGGACCGCCTCATCGACGTGCTCTGGGCCGGACGGCCACCGGCAGAGGCGTTGCCGACGCTTGAAAGCTACGTCAGCGTCCTGCGCCGCCACCTGCAGCCCGGACAGGGCAAGTCCGGTCCGCTGAGGACCGTCTCGGGCGGCTATGTGATGGATCCTGCCCTGGTGGACCTGGACGTGCGCCGCTTTGATGCCTTGCTGCGCCGGGCGTCGAGGTGCGGGTCCGGGGAGGCCTTGGAGCTCTTGCAGGAAGCCTTGGGCCTGGCAGCCGCGCCGTTGCTCGGGGACGAGCTAAAGGCACCCTGGGCCGAGGAAGAACGGGCCAACCACGAGCACCGGGTCGGCAGGGCCCGGGCGCAGGCCGCCGAGTTGGCGCTGTCATTGCACCAGCCCGGGCGCGCGGTCCACTGGGCCAGGGAGGCCCTGGCCGGTGATCCGCTGAACGAGAGCGCGTGGCAGTCCCTCGTTCTGGGACTCGAGGAATCCGGGCAGCCGCTAGAAGCGCTTCGGGCCTACGAGCAGTGCAGGCGCACCCTGCACCGGGAAATGGGTTGTGCCCCGGGCGATACCCTTCGCGACGCCCACACCCGCCTCCTGCGGCAGACCGGCGGCGCCGCAACCCTGCCAAGTGCCGCCTCATTCCCCGCCGCCCCCGATCCCGCAGTTTCTGAGCGCCCGGGCCCCGCCGCCGTCGTCCCGGACAGCGGCCCCGCAGGAGAAGCGGCAGAAGTGGCCACTCTGCGGGTCCTGACCATCGATGACCACAGGACATTCGCCGAACTGCTGACCGGGGCCCTGGACCGGGAGCCGGACCTTCGCAGTGTTGGCTCGGCGGCTTCCGTGGAGAGCGGCGTGCAGTTGTGCCGCGAACTGGAACCCGACGTCGTTGTCATGGACTACCACTTGCCGGACGGTGACGGGCTGTGCGCCGCGGCCAGAATCCTCGAACACAACCCGGACGCCCGGATCATCATGCTGACAGGCGACCCGTCCCAGGACGTCCTGCGGCAGGCGGCAGCCATCGGAATCTGCGGATTCCTCCCCAAAGACGGCTCGCTGGCCACGATGCTCGACACTCTCCGCCACGCCCGGGCCGGAAACATGGTGGTTCACCCCTCGCTGGTGGCGCGGATCGGCGCCCCGCCTTCGGCTGCCGCCGCGGTCCCCCCTGGGCCACCCCTAAGCCCCCGCGAGCTGGAGGTCTTGCGTTTGATGTCCGAGGGGCATGAGGTGCGGGTGGTCGCCACCAGCCTGGGCATCTCGATCCACACCTGCCGCGGCTACGTCAAAACCATTTTTTCCAAACTGGGCTCGCACTCCCAGAGCGAAGCTATGGCCGAGGCGGAGGTCCGGGGCATCCTGCGCGAGAAGTCCGATGTCCAGGCCGTCTGAGGCTGGGGATGGCTGGCAACCGGAGGATTTTCCGGGCACGGCGGAACGGTTCCCGGTCCGGGCCGCCGTGGCGAAATTCCTCCTGATGGGATTCCTTGCCCTGCTGATTGTCGCGACCCCCGTCGCGTTCTGGATCCGGGCCGAAGCAGAGCGGCACGCCCTGGACAATGCCCTCCTCCTTACCCAACGCGTGGCGGACCTGACCATCAAACCGCTGGTGAACGAGGCGCTCCTCGCCGGGGACGCGGCAGCGCTGGACGCACTGGATAAGGCCCTGGAGCCGTGGCGCGAGGACGCCGCGGTGCTGCGCATCAAAGTGTGGGACGGCAGCGGCCGCGTGGTGTATTCGGACATTCGATCGCTGGTTGGACAACACTTCGCTTTGCCGGGCTGGGGCCGAGATCTCCTGGCCGGCGGGCCGGGGACGGCCTCCCTGGAAAACCAGCAGGAACTGGAGAACGAGTACGAACTGGCCTCGGGGGAACTTGTGGAGGTCTACGTCAGCTCCTCGGCTACCGACGGTACGCCCCTGATCTTTGAGGCCTACTACGACGACGACCCTGTCCGGGCCGAACAGCAGGAAGTCCTGTACAGCATGATCCCGCCGCTCCTGCTCGCCCTGGCGGCACTGCAGCTCGCGCAGCTGCCCCCCGCCATCCGGCTGGCCCGCGGAATCCAGGACCATCAGGTGACCCGGAACCGGCTGCTGAAACGCGCTGTTGAGGCTTCCGACCTGGAGCGCCGCAGGATCGCCCGGGACCTGCACGACGAAGTGATCCAGGACCTCTCCGGGCTGGGCTACGCCCTTGAATCAGAAGAGCTCCACGGGCCCCCGGAGCAGCGGCCGGTGCTGGGTGGGGCACGGACCATACTGCAGCGCAGCGTCCGCGCCCTGCGGGCCATGACGCAGGAGCTGTACCCGCCCGATCTTGAACAACTGGGGCTCAGGACGTCCCTGGAACGCCTCGCGGAGCCGCACCAGGAACGCGGTATGACCGTGCATCTGCGGATCCCGCACGATGTCCCGCTCGGCCGTGGTTCCTCTGCGCTGTTGTACCGCGTGGCCCGGGAAGCACTCTCAAACTGTGCCAAGCACTCGGGTGCAACCGCTGTGGTGCTCTCGCTGCGGACAGACCAACAGGGCTCGGAGATAAGCATCTCGGACAACGGCCGGGGCTTCGACACGTCCCGAGGGGCCGCCGAAGGGCATCTTGGCCTGCGGATACTCCAGGACACCATCCGCGAAGCGGGCGGAAAGTTGGAAATTCTCAGCGTCCCGGGCGCGGGCACCACTGTGACAGCGCGGTTGCAATCGCATCTCGCGGCGGCCCGCTGAGCCGCAGCCGGGAATTCAGGCTTCTCCCAAGGTTCGGGAATTCGGCCGCAGGCTATCTCCAAGCCCGGTCCTGCAAGGTCTGGTATCCGCACATGAAGGAGACCGGCCATGTCCATTTCACGTCGTCAGGTTTTGTTGATCGGGGGCCTGGGTGTCCTCGGAGCCGGTGGCACCATGTTGCCCATGGGTTCTGTCGAAGCCAAGTCGGCCAGCCGCATCAGTCCCAACGACATGCCGAAACCATTCCAGGCGGCATTCGTCCAGGCACCGGTTCTGCAGCCCTACGCCGCCGGAACCGACCCCGTGGACGGGCTGCCCGTCAATTACTACAAGCTGACCCAGAAGGCCGCCATGGCCAGCATCCTGCCCCGGTTGGGCACACCGATCCTGGGGTACAACGGGTTGTTCCCCGGACCCACGATCAGCCTGGACCAGGGCACAAAGGCCGTCCTGAGGATTAGAAACCAGCTGCCGGCCGAGCATGCGCTGGACGGGCATGCCCTGTCCACGTCCACGCACCTGCACGGTTCGGCCTCGAAGCCGCAGTTCGACGGGTACGCCAGCGACATCACCCACCCCGGGTTCTACAAGGACTACCACTACCCCAACTTCCAGCCGGCCCGCACGCTCTGGTACCACGACCACGGTGTCCACTTCACGGCCCTGAACGCCTACTCTGGACTCGCCGCCCAGTACCACCTGCACGATCCCGTGGAACGGCAGGTCCTCCCGCAAGGCAACTTTGACGTGGCCCTGACGATCAGCGATGCCATGTTCGCCGCGGACGGGTCCCTGGGCTTTGACGACAACAGCCACTCCGGACTCTGGGGGGACGTGATACTGGTCAACGGCAGGCCCTGGCCGGTCATGAAGGTGCAGAAACGCGTCTACCGTTTCCGGATCCTGAACTGTTCGATCTCCCGCTCCTTGCGGCCCACGCTCAGCACCGGTGATCCGGTGGTGGTGGTGGGGACCGACGGCGGCCTGGTCCCTGTGGCGCAGCCCGTGGACAGTTGGCGCCATGCCGGAGCGGAGCGGTACGAGGTCCTCGTCGATTTCCGGAAATACAAGGCCGGGCAACGGATTGAACTGCGCAACCTGTCCAATAAGAACAACGTGGACTACGACTTCACCAACAAGATCATGGCATTCGACGTCACGGACGAACCGGTGGACGCCTCGGACCCCACCTGGAACCGGATCCCGACCACGCTCGCCAGCAGCGAGGCCATGTCGCTGCAGCCAGGACAGTCCGTGAAGACGCGCAAATTCCGGGTCAAACGGAGCGATTCCACCAACATGTGGACCATCAATGACGACAGCTGGCAGGACGTCATCGCCAGCGGCTACAAAAAAGTCATCGCCGACCCCGACCTCAACTCCGTGGAAATCTGGGAGATCGAGAACAAATCCAGCGGCTGGTTCCATCCCCTCCACATCCACCTCGTGGACTTCCAGATCCTCAGCCGCAACGGGGCACCGCCCCTGGCGCACGAGCGCGGCCCCAAGGACGTCGTGTACGTCGGTGAGGGCGAGACCGTCAGACTGCTCATGAAGTTCACCCCCAACACGGGCCTCTACATGATGCACTGCCACAACCTGCCGCACGAGGACCACGACATGATGGCCCAATTCCGGGTGGGCCTGAAGGAATCCGACTGGGACCCGGATGACCCCATGACGGCCGCCAGGGCTGCATGGGACGATGACCCGGCGTGAACCGGCGCCCGCGGGCCATGGTCCTCGTAGCGGCCCTAGTCCCATTCCTGGCAGTCCTTTGTGTCCGCACCTGGCTCGTTGAACCTGTGAGCGTAGCCTCGGACAGCATGGCCCCGACGATTCCCCCGGGCGCCGTCGTATTCCTGTACAAGCCGGCAGCAGCCGCGGGCCTGATCCGCAATGGCGTCGTGGTCGCTTTTACCAGCCCGGCCGATGGCCGGACGTCGATCAAGCGCGTCATCGCGGGGGCCGGTCAAAGGGTGGCAATCCGGGATTCGGAGCTGTTCGTCGACGACATTGCCGTCGCCGAACCTTTCATCGACCACAGCCGGATAGACGGCACGTATTTCGGGCCCGAGACGGTGCCGGCCGGCAGTGTCTTCGTCCTGGGCGACAACCGCGCCGTGTCAATAGACTCCCGGGACTTCGGGGCAGTGCCGATGACGGCGATCCAGGGCACTGTTGTCGCGCTCCCGCCGGAAACGGCCATCAACCGAGGCTCCTAGCCTTCTTGTCCTTCGGCCGGGCCGCCGCCGGAAGGGTCCTGTCCCTGTCCCTGTCCCCGTGCAAGCTGCTCATGGAGCCTGTTGATCTGGGCCGTGAGGTGGGCAAGGTCCTCGCTGCCGATGGGTTCGTCCGCGTTCTTCCGGGCATGGGTTGCCTCCGTCACGCTTTCAACGAGCCAGGAGGACACGGCCGCGGTGACCATGCTCAGGACGGCAAATCCGCCGATCATCAGCGCGGTCGCAGCCCACCGGCCGGGCGTTGTGACTGGGTAGTAGTCGCCGTAGCCGATAGTTGTAATGGTGACGGTGGCCCACCACAATGAGTCGCCCATGGTGGTGATGTTCGCGTTGGGAGCGGCCCTTTCGAAATGGAGGACGCTCAGGGCAACGGTGTAGACCAGAATGATCGCGGACAGAATGACATAGGCCATGACGCGGGTCCGGATGGCAGTGCCCGGGGCCCGTTCCATCACTCGACGCAAGGTGAACGGGCGAAGGAGCCGCAATGGCCGCGCGACCGGGAGCACCACCATGAGCAGATCCAAAGGATGACGGACGAACCATCGGCCGCGGTGGGGAGCCAGGAGCAACTTCACCAGGTAGTCGACGCCGAAGGCAACCCACGTTGACCCCATGACGAACGCCAGCGCGGCGGCATAGGGCTCCGGCGGTTCGGCAATGACCAGGACCGAATAGGCCGCCAGAAAGATGAAGGCCGCACCGACGAGGGGCCACTCGGAATACTTTTGCCAGGTTTCTTGCCTCATGGCTGAATGCTAGGGCTTTGCCCGGCGGATGTCCCCACGAAATTGCAGCCCGAATGAACAGCCCCGGATGGCGGAGGGAACGAGCCAGGCGCCAACCGGCAGCCGCGCACCGGCACAGCGCTGACAACCATCTCCGGCAGCGGTACATTGAGGGTCTCAGGTGCCGGCCCGCTCTGGGTGCGGCACCATCACGATGCCAGAATCGGCGGAGGTGACGGGCCATGGCGGAAAATCAGGGACAAGACGGAACCGGACGCGTGGGCGCGGGTGAGACCCGGGCGCAAGAGCACAATCTTGCCAGCGAACTGGGGGTCCTCGAACAGAACATCATGCAGCGAATCCAGGATTTTAATGATCCCCGGCAGGAATGGCGGCGGCTGTTCTCGGAGCTGTATGGCACATTCCTACTCGTCATTGTCGCGGCCGGTGGCGGCATGATGAGCCAGGCGTTCCCCGGTGTGATCAGCCGTACCGCGGCCGTGGTGGCCCCCGGCCTGATGGTTATGGGGATCATCCTGTTCATGGGCAAGATCTCGGGCGCGCATCTGAACCCCGCGGTCAGCATCGCGTTCGCCCTCCGCGGCGACTTCCCGTGGCGACGGGTGCCGGGCTACATCGTTGTCCAGCTCATCGGGGCGACGCTCGCCTGCCTGCTGCTGCAGGCCGTGATCGGAGTCTCCGCCACGTACGGTTCCAACTATCCGGCGGCGGACTATACGGCCGGCGCCGCGTTCTTGATGGAGGCACTGCTGACGATGGTGCTGGTCAGCGTCATCCTGGGAACCGCCTCCGGGGCCCAGAACGTCGGTCTGCTGGGGGCGTTTGGAGTAGGCGCCTACATTGCCTTGGCGGGCCTGTGGGGCAGCCCCATCTCCGGCACGTCGATGAATCCGGCCCGGACGTTCGGGCCTGATCTCGCCAGTCTCAATTTCAGCGACTACTGGGTGTATGTCGCCGGGCCGCTTACCGGCGCAGTAGTCGCCGTCGGAATCGCCTTCGTCCTGCGCGGCGCGGGCGGCGGCAGGTCCGGTTCCGGCGCCGCGCAGGGTGACCTCTTCACGGAGACCACGAAAGAAGACACCTAGACCGCCGAGGAAGCGAAGGACCCCACGCCCCTGGACCGGATCAATCCGCCCTCTTGCGGTAAATCTGCAGACGATGGATTATTTGCTGTAGTTACCCATCGGGTCTCCCGCCTTTCGTTGGGTAAGGGTTGGATTCCGCTTCACCGGCACTGCCGGTTCCTCGGTTGGGAGACAAGATGGCAAGCACTGTTCATTCCGGGAGCAAAGAGGTCGACAGCAAGGGGCTGAAGGGCGGTGCGCTCGGTCTCGTATCGAGTGTCGTCGTGGGAGTCGCATCAACGGCCCCTGCGTACAGCCTTGCGGCGAGCTTGGGATTCATCGTCGTCGGCGGCACCATCTTTGCCGGTGTCAAGGCGCCCGGAATCGTCCTACTCGCCTTCATCCCGATGTACCTCATTGCGGTCGCCTACCAGGAGCTGAACAAGGCGGAGCCAGACTGCGGAACTACGTTTACATGGGCCTCACGAGCGTTTGGTCCGGTCACAGGCTGGATGGGTGGATGGGGAATTATCATCGCCGACATCGTGGTCATGTCCAACCTGGCCCAGATCGCCGGCGCGTACTCATTCACGTTCGTGGGAGGATTCGGGCTGCCGGAGGTCGCGGCCCTGTCGAGCAACGTCGTTGCGACGACGATTGCCGGCCTGGCGTGGATCGCGATAATGACCTGGATTTGCTACCGGGGCATCGAGCTCACGGCCCGTGTGCAATACGTGCTGCTCTCATTCGAAATCCTCATCCTGATCTTCTTCGCAGTCTTCGCCCTGGTAAGGGTGTACTCGGGGACCGCCGAGCCCTACTCCCTCATCCCGTCCCTGGACTGGTTCAATCCCTTCACACTCGACTTCGGCGAGACCATTGCCCCGGCAATGCTGACCGCGATCTTCATTTACTGGGGCTGGGACAGCGCGGTCTCAGTGAATGAGGAGACGAAGGACCCGGGAAAGACCCCGGGGCGCGCGGCCATCATCAGCACCGTCCTCCTGCTGGCCACCTACGCGATCGTGACCGTCGCCGCCGTCGCCTTCGCCGGCGTCGGCGACTCGGGAATCGGACTGGCAAATCCGCAAAACTCGGCCGACGTCTTCTCCGCCATCGGACCAACATTGTTCGGCGAGGGCCCGGTTGGATCGATCCTCATGACGCTTCTCGGATTCTCCATCCTGACGTCGGCGTCGGCGTCGACCCAAACGACCATCCTTCCGACGGCGCGCACTTCGCTGTCGATGGCGGTCTTCAAGGCGATCCCGGAAAAGTTCGCGCGGATCCACCCGAATTTCCTCACGCCCACCTGGTCCACCATCGGCATGGGCATCGCCTCCGCCTTCTTCTTCCTCGTCTTCACATTCATCAGCCCGTCCCTCCTTCTGGCCCTGATCGGCTCGATCGGTCTGATGATCGCGTTCTACTACGGACTGACCGGCCTCGCCTGCGTGTGGTTCTATCGCAAGACACTGACGTCGTCCTTCCGGAACTTCATCATGCGCGGGGTGTTCCCGCTGGTAGGCAGCCTCATGCTGGCAGCCGTCTTCGTCTACGGGCTGGCCAACTTCGCCCAGCCCGATTGGCTGCAGGATGCAGATGGCAACAACGTGACGATCTTCGGTATTGGTGCCGAGGCAGTGGTGGGCATCGGCGGCCTGCTGATGGGGGCCGTGCTCATGGGCATCTGGTGGATCCGGAAGCCCGACTTCTTCCGCGGCCGCACACTGTCCCGGAGCGCGGACGAATGAGGCGCGCCGCCAAGAACCTCACCGCCGACCCCGTGGCTTCCACCTGGGGGCTCCCAGCTGAAGGACACCAATGAGGATCCTGTGCATCGGCGCCGGCGGCGTGGGTGGAGCAGCCGCAGGCATCGCGGCGCGCCGTGGCTTCTTCGAAGCATTCGTCGTCGCGGACTACGATGTGGCCCGTGCCGAATCTGTCGTTCAGTCCCTTCCGTCTGGCCTCAGGGAGCGCTTTGAGGCGGTGGCCCTGGACGCTTCGAGCAAGGGGGCGGTTGCCGATGCGATACGCCGGCATCGCATCACACACGTCTTCAATGCCGTTGATCCCCGCTTCGTGATGCCCATCTTCGAAGGGGCGGCGGAGGCCGGTGCAACATACCTCGATATGGCGATGTCGCTGTCGACGCCGCATCCCGAGGTGCCCTATCAGCTCCCTGGACTGAAGCTGGGTGATCTGCAATTTGACCAGTCGGGCGAATGGGAAGCCGCCAGCCGCCTGGCCTTGGTAGGAATGGGTGTCGAACCCGGCCTGTCCGATGTCTTTGCCGCCTACGCCCAGGAATTCCTGTTTTCCCGGATCGACGAATTGGCCGTCCGGGACGGGGCCAACCTGGTGGTTGAAGGTTACGACTTTGCCCCTTCGTTTTCGATTTGGACGACGATTGAGGAGTGCCTGAACCCGCCTGTCGTGTACTCATCCGAGCTTGGCTGGAGGACCACGGAGCCATTCAGCGAGCCCGAGGTCTTCGACTTCCCGGAGGGCATTGGGCCTGTCGAATGCGTCAATGTCGAACACGAAGAAGTGCTTCTCATGCCGCGCTGGATCGACGCCAAAACCGTGAATTTCAAGTACGGCCTCGGCAACGAATTCATCGAGGTGCTCCGGGTTCTGCACAAACTCGGTCTCGACTCCACCGAACCGGTGAACGTCAAAGGATCCTTGGTCAGTCCGAGGGACGTCGTTGCAGCGTGCCTCCCGGACCCTGCCACGCTCGGCCCGAAAATCACGGGCAAGACATGTGCGGGGGTCCTGGTCCGGGGCAAAGACAAGGAAGGCAATCCACGAAGTACCTACCTTTACCATGTGGCCGACAACGCATGGACGATGGAAAACTACGCCAGCCAATGCGTTGTGTGGCAAACGGCCATCAACCCGATCATCGCTCTCGAGCTGCTGGCCAGCGGGACATGGACAGGGGCAGGCGTCCTGGGGCCAGAGGCTTTCCCCGCCAAACCATTCCTGGATTTGATGGCCGCCCCCGAGCCTGAAGGATATGGCTCTCCCTGGCATATCAGGGAGGAAACGAACTAGGGACCCGCGAACGGTCCAGCGGCTCCGGGTTCATTGCCGGAGCAGGGCAACAAGATCTCGGAGAAGGAGAGCGCAGTGAACATTGCGGCCACGTTTCATCCACTGGATCCACTCAGCGCGGACGAGTTCCGTGCAGCGGCGGCCATGCTCGCCAGCGAGCAGGGCGTCACATTTCCTGCCTGGCGGCTGGCGGCCATTGAGCTGATCGAACCGGACAAGGCCGCCGTCGACGCCTTCGAAGCCGATGCCGACTCGGCCGCCCCCGATCGCATCGTCGGCGTGAACTGCTTCGAACGGTCCTCAAACAAGACCTACCAGGCGCGGCTGTCCCTGACTCGGGGGGTCGTCGACTCTTTTACCCATGTCCCGGGGGTCCAGGCGAACATGACCGTGGACGAGTGGGAAGAAGCTGACGCGGCGCTGCGCAGTGACCCGCGCGTGATCGCTGCGCTTGCCAAGCGAGGCATCACGGACCTGGCTCTGGTGTTCATGGACGTTTGGACCTACGGCCTGACAATGGTCCCGGAAAAGTACCAGGGCCGCCGGATCGGCTGGTCCGACACCTGGGTCCGTGCCCGTCCGGGAGCAAACCCCTATGCAGGTCCGGTCAACGGCTTCCACTGCATCATTGACCTGGCCTCCATGGAGCTGCTGGACATCGAGGACACTTTTGCGGTCGACCCTCCCGAGATCATGGGGGAATATGTCCCGGCGCTGATCCCGGAGCGGCTCCGCAACGCCAGCACGCGTGAACCCCTGAAGCCGCTGGAGATTGTTCAGCCGGAGGGGGTTTCCTTTCGTTTTGACGGCAATAGGGTCAGCTGGCAGAACTGGTCCATGCGCATCGGGTTCAACTACCGCGAAGGCATGACCATCCACCGGGTGAGGTATCGCGACGGAGGCCGGGAGCGGCCGATTGCGAACCGCTTGTCCTTCGCCGAAATGGCCGTTCCCTACCGGGACCCGAGTGACGACCACTACCGCCGCACCGCGTTCGACGTCGGCGAATGGGGTCTGGGATTCATGACGACGTCCCTGGAACTGGGCTGCGACTGTCTCGGAGAGATCAGGTATCTGGACGCGGTCATGCACAATTCGGCCGGGGAGCCCTTCACCATCAAGAATGCGATCTGTATTCATGAAGAGGACGCGGCGGTGCTGTGGAAGCACATGGACCATGACGGCGGCATGGAGGTGCGCCGCATGCGTCGACTGGTGGTTTCGTTCCATGTCACTGTGGCCAACTACGAATACCTGGTCTACTGGCGCTTCTACCAGGACGGGAACATCGAGTGCGAAGTAAGAGCCACTGGAATCATGGTGGTCACACATTTTGACGAGGGCCAGGAGCATCCGAGCGGAACCCTTGTGGACAACCGGACCTACGCGCCCTTCCATCAACACTTCCTGGTGGCCCGGCTCGACCTCGACATCGACGGTGCGGCCAACACGGTTTACCGCTCGGAAACCGAGATGGTCCCGATGGGTCCGGACAATCCGTACGGGCTCGCCCTGCATCAGAAAAAGACCCCCATCACGACCGAGGGGCACGACGACTATTCCTGGGAAACCCAGCGGGCATGGACGGTGACCAACGACAATTCAGTCAACGGACTGGGAACCCCGGTGTCCTACAAGCTGGTGCCTGGAGCGTCGTTCCCCGCATTCTTTGACCCGGCATCCCCGGTTTTCCAGCGCGCCGAGGTCATTGGGCACACGGTATGGGTGACGCCGAACGATGCCAACGAACGTTGGCCGGCCGGCGAGTTTGTGAACCAAGGAGCAGGCGGACTGGGAATGCCGGAATGGGTGCGGCAGGGCCGGTCCGTGGAAAACACCGACGTCGTGCTTTGGTACGTCTTCGGCATCCACCACATCCCGCGGCCGGAGGAGTGGCCTGTAATGCCGGCGGACACAGTTGCGTTCTGGCTCAAGCCGGTGGGCTTCTTCGACCGGAACCCGGCGCTGGACGTATAGGCCCCGGACCGGAGCGGCAGTTCGCCCGGGGCTTGCCCGCACTCAGGCGCCGAGGAAATCCCCGACTACGCGCCCGAGCTCCTCCGGATGCGTCCAGATCAGCGCGTGGTCGGCGGCGTCGATCACCACCAGGCGGGAACCGGGGATGCCGGCGTGGAGCATCCTCGCGTGATGGAACGGCACCGCCTGGTCGTTCGCGGCCGCGACGACGAGCGTCGGGCAGGCGATTTCGGCCAGCCGGGGCCTGCTGTCGAACGCCATCGCAGCCTTCCACGCGGATGCCATCGCCTGGGCGTCCTGCTCCGCCATGAGCGCGGCCAGCCAGCCGGTACGTTCGCTGCCCAGCTGTGGGGCCGCCTGGCCGGCTACCAGCCTGGCCAGCCGGCGCATCCCCATGACCCGGAGCGCCGGCGGCATCACATGGCCTTCGACCCACTCGCCCCAGGTGGCCATGTTGTACGCATAGCTGCACACGAGCACGAGGCGCTCGCAGAGCCCGGGATAGTGCAGGACCAGTTGTTGCGCGATGGCGCCCCCGTGCGAGTAGCCAAGGACGGCCGTGGAGTCGATGGCGAGATGATCCAGCAAGCGGGCCAGGTCCGCCGCCAGCTGCGTGGCCGTGTACGGAGGCGGAAGTCCCCGGCTCCGCCCGTGCCCGCGCAGGTCCGGAATGATCACCCGATGCCGGGCGGCGAGAGCCTCGACCACTGGGCCGAACATCTCGCCGGTGACCATCAACCCGTGTATGAGCAGCAAAGGCTTGCCCGAGCCGTGCTCGGTGAAGTGAAGCAAGTCAGTCGGTGCAGGGCTCATGTCACTCGCGCAGTCTCCTCTGAATCCGCGGGACCATGGCCCGAGTGTGACACCGCTTCTCCTTCGCAGGCAACTGGCCGAGTCCACCCGTGCGCTGGCGCTCCAGTAGATTTGTCCCAGTGTTGAAGCAATCAGTGCAGAAACTTTTGGGACTTAGGAACAGGGGAGTGGCGTGGGCAAGCTGATCGAGAGCCAAGACGGAGCCGAGGGCGAATTCGCGGTCAGGATTGTCACGGGCCCGGCGTATCCCCAGCTGCGGCTCAACAACGAGGCCCTCGAGAACAATATCCGGGTCATGGCGGCGTGGTGCCGGGACCGGGGCGTGGATCTCGCCCCGCACGTGAAGACAACCATGTCGGCACCGATCATCGAGCGGCAACTGGCCGCGGGCGCCGTCGGCGTCACCGTCGCCACCGTGGATCAAGTCGCCTCGGCACTGACGTGGGGACATAGCAACGTTCTGGTCGCCAACGAGATCGTCGACAAATTCGGACTGACCCGTGTCCGCACGTGGCTGGAGGAAGACCCTGCACGGGAGATCCGCTGCTTCGTCGACTCGGCGGCCGGGATCAGGACGGCGGGGGAAGTTTTCGACGGCGGTGCCACCGCCCTTGAGGTGCTGATCGACGTCGGAACACCCGGCGGGCGCACAGGGGTGCGGAGCCTGGACGACGGTCTGCTGCTGGCTGAGTTGGTCCGTGCCACGCCAGGCCTGAGGCTGGTGGGGGTCGCCGGCTACGAGGGCGTGGTGCCAAACAGCCGGGCTGAGGAGACGGTCGCGGCGGTGGACCGGCATTGCCAACTGGTGCGAGACATCTATCTGGCCGCGGCGGCGTTCTTCGAGACCGCCACTCCCATCTATTCAATGGGCGGATCCGCGTTCCCTGACCGGGTGGTGGAGTTCCTTCCCGACGCCGGCCAGGTCCCCGGAACACGGATCATTCTCCGATCCGGTTGCTACGTCACGCACGATCACGGAACCTACGCCGCCGTCAGCCCCGTCCCGGGACTCATCCCGGCGCTTTCTGTTCGCGCCGTCGTCGTGTCTACCCCTGAACCCGGTATGGCGGTTGTGGGGGCCGGCAAACGGGATCTTCCGTACGACGCCGGACTGCCGGTCTTCCTGTCGGCACGGACAGCGGACGGTGCCACAAAGAACGGCGCCGCCGCGGCGGTGCGCAATCTCTACGACCACCACGCAGTCCTCACCGACGCGACCGGGCTGGAGGTCACCGACACGGTGGATTTCGGGATATCCCATCCCTGCTCCGCATTCGATCGCTGGCCCGAATACGTCCTTACTGACGGCGACGGAGTCGACCTGGACGTGTGGCGCACCGATTTCCGCCGATCCTCCCTGGCGATGGATGACGCCTGACCCTTAACCCTTGAGGTGCTTGGTGAGGACTTCGAATTCCTCGACGCCCAGGATCTGCATGTGCTGCTCCGCGCTGGTCTCGGCGCGGATCTTGCCGGCAGCGTGCTCGCTGCCGGCAAGGGCGTCCGCGTCCTCCCACAGCGTGATAGACAGTGACTTGTTGTCCTTCCCAAGCAAGTAATAGATGCCCAGACATCCCGGCAGTTGGAGCACCCGGTTGACGGTGTCATCTGAGGGTGCCCCGGAGCTGTCCGGGCCGGGCTGGTACGTGCTGACGCGAGCGAACATGTTGGCCTCCTAGATCCAGGTCCAGCGGTTAGAGCGCCTGCCGCCCAACCTCCCACCAGTAAGGACCTGCCAGCGTGAATGCACAAGGTCGAAACGCGTTGCTGTGCCGATGCCCATCACGCGCCGTCATGAGGGGGCAGTCGTGGGGTTCCGCTACGGACGCGCACGGATGACGCGGAGATTCTCTGGCGCTGCTGGTATTCCCGTAGCGCCAGGCGTTTTGCGTGTCGGCAACGGGAAAGCGCAGCGAAAAGGGCTGCGACGAAGGCCCGAAGACCCTGTCCAGGTGCCGGTGAACGGTGCGACGATCCCTGGACAAGCGCGGTGACCCGGTTCCCAGTTCCGGCTCCCGGGTTCCCGGCGCGACGGACCGCCCGCACCGATCGGGTGGGTCTACCGAGGAGGCATCTGATGATTTCTGCCACGATGGTTGTTGCCACAATTCCGGTCACGGACCTGGAACGGGCGAAGGCGTTCTACGGCGAAACCCTCGGCCTGACATTCTTGTGGGAAACCCCTGTGGGCGTACGGTACCGCTGCGGAACCGCCAGCGAAATATCAATTTTCAAGCGCCCGCCCGTCGCCACGGAGCACACCCAAGCGCACTTCGAGGTGGAGGATATCGAGGCCGTGGTCCAGGACCTGAGCGCCAGGGGCGTCGAATTCCTGGACTATACCGAAGGGCCCTTGGCGACCACGGGCCACATCGCGCAGCTCGGCCCCGCTAGGGGTGCGTGGTTCCGTGATCCTGACGGCAACACACTCGGGCTGCGCCAGGGTTAGAAGCTGATCCCTGCCGCGGCCCAGGCTGCAGAGCCCGGACCGCGGCATTGGCCCGTGCGCTCAGTAACCGGTGCTGCGTCCGCCGCTGAGGACGTCCTCGGTGCCTGAGAGCCCCAGCCGGGTGGCGCCGGCGGCGATCATGGCCTGCGCGGTGGCCCAGTCGCGGATTCCGCCGGAGGCTTTGACGCCCAGGCGCGGGGCAACGGCCCGTGCCATCAGTTCCACCGCGTGCACCGTGGCGCCGCCGTCGGGGTGGAAGCCGGTGGAGGTCTTCACGAAGTCGGCTCCGCTGCTTTCGGCGGCCGCACAGCAACGCACGATCTGCTCATCGGTCAGCGCCGCCGTTTCCAGGATCACCTTGAGCACCGTGGGGGCCGGAACGGCCTCGCGGACGGCGGCGATGTCCCGTTCGACGGCGTCGTAGTCGCCGGCCCGGACGGCGCCGACGTCGATGACCATGTCGATCTCGTCGGCTCCGCTGCGCACGGCCTCGCGGGCTTCGGCGGCCTTGACGCTGCTGTGGTGCTTGCCCGAAGGGAACCCGCACACGGCGGTGACCCGTATGCCGGCCGCGGGCAGCGGAAGCATCGACGGCGAGACGCACACGGAGTAGGCGCCCAGCCGGGCTGCCTCGGCGGCAGCGTGCTCAGCCTCGGCGCGGGTTCCCGTGGATTGCAGGAAGGTGTGGTCCACGATCGCGGCCAGGCCGGCCGCATGCAGTTCATTCATGATTCTCCTTGGATCTGAGGGGTTACTTGCAAGTGGCGAGGTCGCCGATGCCGCGCAGGTAGGAGCAGAACTTCTCCACTCCGCTGCCGGTCACGAGCCGGCCCTGAAGGACCCGGGACTCCTCGACTTTTTCGCCGGTGGCAACGGCATGGCCGATCTTGGCGACTTCCTGGCCGAGGGCGAACGGCGACTCGGCGTTCGTGGCGTACATTTCGCCGCTCTTCACGGCCGCCAGGGCGTCCCCGATGCCATCGTTTCCGACGATCTTGATCGAGGACAGCAGGCCCCGGGACTTCGCGGCAGCCACCGCCCCGAGCGCCATTTCGTCGTTGGCACCATAGATGCCGGTGATGCCCGGATTGGCTTGGAGGATGTTGGTGGTGACGTCCAGGGCCTTGCCGCGGTCGAAGTCCGCGGACTGCACTGCCACAACGTCAACGCCGGGGCATTCCTTCATTCCGGCCTTGAAACCCTCGGACCGGTCCCGCGCCACGCTGGTGCCGAGCAGGCCCTGCAGTTCGGCCACCTTGCCGGAGCCGCCGACAGCCTCGCAGAGCGCCTTGGCGCCGTTCTTGCCGGCCTGGACGGCGTCATAGCCGATGAAGGCGGCCAGCTTGCCCTGATCCGGAACGCGGTCGAAGGCGACCACGGGCACATCGGCCTGGTTGGCCTTGACGGTAATCGATCCGCCTGCCTCGCTCGAGGTGGGGTCCAGGAGCAGCACGCCGGGCTTCTTCACCAGCGCGGTGGTGGCCTGGTTGAGCGAGGAAGTGTCGTTATTGTTGGCGTTCTGCACGTCCAGGGTCACGCCCAGCTTGGCCGCCTGGTCCTTGGCGCCGTCGCCGACCGAGACGAAGAACGGGTTGTTGAGCGTGGAGATGACCAGTGTGGCCGATTTCTGCTGCGCTCCCGCGCTTCCGGAGTCCGCGCCGCGGACGGCCGTGGTGATGCCGGCACCGACCACCAGCAGGCCCACCACGGCGAGCATGGCAACCTTCGGAAGAAGCGGCGCCGGGGCGGACGCGCCGGTTCCGGCCGCCGTCGTCGATGCTGCTGTCGGTGCTGCCGCCTTTGCGGGGGAGGCCCGGAAGATGCGCATCAGGACCCCGGAGTTCCGGTCCACGAACACGGCCAGCAGGATCACGGCGCCCTTGACGACGCTCTGCAGGAACGGGGAGACGTTGAGCAGGTTGAGGCCGTTGTCGATCATTGCCAGCAGGACGGCGCCGACCAGGGTGCCCAGCAGTGCACCGCGTCCGCCGGAGAGGCTGGTTCCGCCGATGATCACCGCGGCGATGGCGGCGAGCTCGAGGCCGGTTCCCGCGGTGGGCTGGGCCGTGCCGAGCCGTGCCGTGAGGATGAAGCCGGCGGTGGCGGCGAGGACGCCGGAGATCATGAACGCGACGATCTTGACCCGGTCGGTGCTGATGCCGGCCAGTCGTGCGGCGTCGGCGTTGTCGCCGGTGGCGTACAGCTCACGGCCGTACCGGGTGCGGGCCAGAATGTAGCCGAACAGCACACCGAGGACCAGCATGATCCAGATGGGTGTGGGTATGCCGAGGAGGTTGCCCTGCCCCAGGGCCAGGAACATCGCGTCGGTGACCTTCACCGGGTTGCCCTGCGAGAACTGCAGCGTCAGCCCGGCGAAGATGGACATCGTGGCCAGGGTGGCGATGAACGAGGGCATCTTGGCTTTGGTGACAAGCAGCCCGTTAATCAGGCCCGCCAGCGCGCCGATGGCGAGGCCCGCGGCCAGCCCGGCAACGGGACCGTATTGGCTGATGACCGTGGCGGTGGTGATCGCGCTGAAGCCCAGGACCGCGCCGACGGAGAGATCGATCTCGGCGAGGATGATCACGTAGGTCTGCCCGGCCGCGATCAGGGCGACGACGGCGGCCGTCAGCAGGACGTTGAGCATGTTGGACGGTTGCAGGAACAGCGGCGTGGCAAAGACGAGCGCTATGGCCACGAACGCGAGCATCCAGACCGCGCGCAACTGGTCGTTGAAGAGGGATATCTTTTTCATCGGGTTAGGGTCTCCATTGCGTGTTCCAGGACGGACTGCTGGGTCAGGGCGTCGGAGGTCAGTTCAGCGTTGATGCTGCCTCCGCGCATGACCAGCACCCGGTCCGACATTTCGACTAGTTCGGGCAGGTCTGATGAGACCAGGACGACGGCGACGCCCTGGGCGGCGACGTCGTTGATGATGGAGTAGATCTCGGCCTTGGCGCCCACATCCACGCCGCGGGTGGGTTCTTCCATCAGCAGGATCGCCGGGTTGCTCAGCAGGCAGCGGGCCAGGAGGACCTTCTGCTGGTTGCCGCCGGACAGGGTTCCGACGGCGTCGTCCACGCTGGTGCATTTGACGCTGAGGCGCGCGGAGATCTCCTGGCACCGGTCCCGTTCGCGCTTCAGGGCCACAATCCCGTTCCGGGTGATCGCGCCGAGCGTGGCCAGGGACTCGTTGTGCGAGATCGGCTGGGCAAGGGTGAGGCCCTCCGCCTGCCGGTCCGGGGTCAAATAGGCGACTCCGGCGCTGATGGCGTGCCGCGGAGATTTCAGGGCGAGCGGCTTGCCGTCGATGCTGACGGATCCGGCGGCGTTCTCGAGTCCGAACAGGGCCCGCAGGACCTCTCCCTTGCCGCTGCCCATGACGCCGCCGATGCCGAGCACTTCGCCGGCATGGACTTTGAAGGACACGCCGTTGACGCCGGCCGATTCCAGGTCCTGGACCTCGAGCCGGACGCGGTCCGTGGCGTGGTGTTCCTTGGGGTAGAAGTTCTCCACCTCGCCGCCCACCATGGCGGCCACGACGCCGGCCTCGGTCAGTTCGGCCGCGGTTCCGGTCGTGGACACCCGGCCGTCGCGCATCACCACGATGCGGTCGGACAGGGCGAAGACTTCGGGGAGCCGGTGGCTGATGTAGATGACGGCGACGCCGGCGGCCTGGATCTTGCGCACCTGGGCGAACAGGAGTTCGGACTCCCGGTCGTCCAGGGCCGCGGTGGGTTCGTCGAGGATGAGCAGCTTCACCGAGTGGTTGAGGCAGCGGGCCAGCTGTACCAGCTGCTGCTGGCCGAAGCTGAGCTTCCCGACGGGAAGGCGGGTGTCGACGTCGATCCCCACCTGGCTGAGCAGCTCGGCGGCTCGGGCGTGCATCTTGTCCTTGTTGACGAACAGTTTGCCGAACTCGCCGGTGCCGTCGTGGGCAAAGAGGTTGGAGGCGACATCCAGCTGCGGGAAGAGGTTGTTCTTCAGTTCCTGGTAGATGACCTGGATGCCGGCCGCCATGGCGTCTTGCGGGCCGCTGAACTTCCGCAGCTCGCCGTCGATGGAGAGCTCACCGGAGTCGGGCTGGTAGGCCCCGGCGATGATCCGGGTCAGGGTGGATTTGCCGGCCCCGTTTTCGCCGACCAGGGACACGATTTCGCCGGCTGCGATGCTGAGGTCGACGCCGCGGAGCACACGGTTCGGCCCGAAAGACTTGGTGATGCCGCTGAGGGTGACCGTCATGTCAGTACACCACCCCTGCCACGAGGATCACGTTGGCGTACGGGGTGAATTCGCCGGACCGGACGGCGGCCTTGGACGACTTGCTCCGCTGTTTGAAGGCCGTGTGAGGGACCAGTTCAAGCGGGATGCCGTGCCTGCCGAGGCGTTCCTTTAGGGCCTCGAGGAGGTCCGGGCTGTGCTCGGCGATCTCGGCGGCCGCGATGGCGCCCTCGGCCTGGACTTCGGCCAGGACGACGTCCAGGCATTCCAGGAACCGCGGGACGTTTTCCGTCAGGGCGAGGTCGATCCGTTCGACGCCGGCCGGGATCGGCAGGCCGGCGTCGGTCACGACGAGCTCGTCGGTGTGGCCCAGTTCGGAGATGACCCGGGAGAGGGCCGCGTTGAGGGTACCGCTGTTCTTGCGCATAGTTGCTCCGCTGCGTTGAGGAGGGATGGGACTTCTGTGTGGGGGACTGCGGCTAGCGTGCGGCGGCCGGCTGCCGTTCGAGGAAGGCGGCAATGGCTGCGCGCTGCGGCAGGCTCGGGCTCGCGCCGGCGACCGTGACGGCCAGCGCGCCGCCGGCCATGGCACGGCGCAGCGACTGGTCCCAGTCCAGTCCTTCGGCCAGCGCGCTGCCCAGCACCCCTGCAAAGGCGTCGCCCGCGGCCGTGGTGTCCACCGCGGTCACGGGGAAGGGTTCCTGCACGCTCACGGCTGTGCCCTCGGGGGACGTCCGTTCGACGACGACGGCGCCTGCGCCGGCCAGGGTGACGACGGCCCGCTGCACCCCGCGGTCCGTGAACCAGCGCCCGGCGGCGACGGCCGATTCCTGGTCAGTGACGGTGATCCCGGTAATGAGCCGCGCCTCCGTCTCGTTGGGGGTGACGATGTCCACGTTGGGCCAGAAGTCCGGGTCCAGTGCCCCCGCTGGGGCCGGAGCCGGGTCCAGGATGACTGTGATGCCGCGTGCCTTGCATTGGCGAGCCGCCTCCAGGGCGGATTCGTGCGGGATCTCCAGCTGGATGAGCGCGACGGCGGCGGATTGCGCGGCGCTGGCCAGGGACTGACGGATGTGTTCGGGGCTCAGCCGGGCGTTGGCCAGCGGGATCATCACGATGTCGTTTTCCGCCGAGGCGTCGACGCGGATGTGGGCGATTCCGGTGGGGCCTTCGGTCTTGAGCACATGCCTGGTGTCGATGCTTTCCTCGGCGAGGGTGCCGAGCACGAGCCCGCTGAACGCGTCATCGCCCACGCAACCGACAAGGGACACGTGGCTGCCGGCGCGTGCCGCGGCCAGCGCCTGGTTGGCGCCTTTGCCGCCGAGGACCATGGTGAAAGCGTTGCCGAGCACGGTTTCGCCCGGCTGCGGCAGGCGGTCGCTGAAACTGGTCAGGTCACAGGTGATGCTGCCGATCACCATTACATTCCCGATTCCGGGCATAGCTGTAGTCATGGGGTTCCTTAAAGGGCTGTGGTTGAGGTGGGAGTCAGTTGGCGGCCGGAGCCGCGCAGGATTGCCGGATGATCAGGCTGACCGGCAGGACTTTGTGCCCGAGCGGGGGCTGATGGGCGCTGCCGAAGTGTTCAATCCGCCGCAGGAGGAGATCTGCGGCGGCATGGCCCTCGGCGATGGCGGGCCGGGAGATGACGGTGACGGGCGCCGGCAGCAGTTCCGCAAGTTCAAAGTCGTCAAAGCAGATGAAGGAGAGGTCTCCGGGAATGGACACTCCGGCGGCGTGGAAGTACAGCAGGGCTCCCTGGGCCATGGTGTTGTTGGCGGCAAACACGGCCGTGATCCCGGCAGGCCCGTCGGGCCGCTTCTGGCTGGTCGGGCCCTGCCCGACCAAACCGTGCCCGATCAAACCCTGCCCGATCATTTCCTGGGCTGCACGGCGGCCGAAGTCCCTGCTGAATTCGCCGATCTTGATGGCCTCGGCCGGGACAGTGATGCCTGCGGCCGCGAGGGTCTCCAGAAAGGCCTGGTGCCGTGCGCGGCCGGGAACGGTGTCCTGCCGGCCGCTGATGATGCCGATCCGCCGGTGGCCGAGTGACAGGAGGTAGTCCGCGGCCGCCTTGGCCCCGCTCGCGTTGTCCACGTGCACGAGGTCGAAGCCGGGCTCCTCGCCCACGGACCGGTCGATCAGGACCACCGGTTTGTTGAGGTCGGCCAGCAACCGGCGGGTCCGGTCGCCTTCCTCCGCCGGAACGATCGCGACGGCGTCGACGGCGTCGACCAGGTTGCCCAGCAGTTCCGATTCCGCGCTGAACTGCTCATCGCTGCTGGCCACGATAATGCGGAATCCCCGGGTCATGACCCGTTCCTCGATGCCGCGGACCAGCGCGGCGAAGTACGGGTTGGAGATGTCCGGGACAATCACCGCGATGCAGTGATGCTTGCCCAGGCGCAGCCCGCGCGCGCTGGCGTTTGGCCGGTAGCCGAGGTCGCTGATGGCCTGGCGGATGGCCTCGGCGCTGCGAACGTTCTCGCCCGCCAGCATGCGGGACACGGTGGCGATTGAGACGCCGGCGAGCTTGGCCACGTCATGGATGTTTGCCACGGATGCGCTCTCCTTTGAGTCTGCCGGGTCTGCTGTTCCGGCCCCTCCCGGACCGTCTTGGGGCGCCGGCTGTGAAGCAAACCACTCCGGCACCGATTACTGTAAACGTTTTCAGAAGAGTTCACAAGAGGGCAGTTCAGGACAGTGCTTTCGGCGCCGGCGTGACCTTGGCGGGGCGGGGATGGGGGCCTGGAGGGGTTCCGCTAGGGAAACGGACGCGTGACGCGGAAAAGGTCCGGCGCTGCGCGGATAACCGTAGCGCCGGACCTATTGCGTGTCACCGGTACGAAAACCTAGCGAAAACGATAGGACTGAAGGCGCTGAAAATGTGTGTGCCCGGCCCTGGCTCAGTCCGGTGGCAGGGCCGAGGCGTCGGAGTGGGGGCATCGCGGCTGGTCGCGGACCTCGCGGGCCGATTCGACGTCGGCGGCGCTTTCCGTCTGCCCGCGGGC
This sequence comes from Arthrobacter sp. 2MCAF15, assembly GCF_052115605.1. Classification (NCBI taxonomy): domain Bacteria; kingdom Bacillati; phylum Actinomycetota; class Actinomycetes; order Micrococcales; family Micrococcaceae; genus Arthrobacter; species Arthrobacter sp. 2MCAF15. The sequence continues at coordinate 101,741 of NZ_JBFRGZ010000004.1, forward strand.
CCGCAGCCCTGCCACCACGCCGTCAATGTCGGCGTCGGGCCGGTTCTGGCTGAGCTTGTTCTTGGCCTCGATCCGGGTGATGAGAAGTTCGACGCCGACGATCGCCCGCAGTTGGCCGGCAATGTAGCGCTCGGGCGCATCATCGACACTCCAGGGCCGCACCGAGCCGGCTTCATTGTGGTCGCTCAGCTGCCGTACGTGGCCGGCGAGCCAGTCCGGATCGTCGTGGATGACGAGGTTGCCGTACACATGGGCGGTGGAATAGTTCCACGTCGGAACGACGCGTCCGTGCTCTGCCTTCGATGGATACCACGTCGGCGAGATGTAGGCGTCCGCGCCCTGGATGATGGCCAGGGATTCTCCGGCGGCAGGCTCGGTGCATTGGGGGTTGTTGCGGGCGAGGTGCCCGTGCAGCGCACCGTGTTCACCGGACGTCGGGTCGAACACAAAGGGAATGAGCGTGGCCAGGATGCCTTTCGGGGTCGCTGTGATCAGGTTGGCGGCGGCCGGACGGCGGAGCAGCTGCTGGACGGAATCGGGGCCGGCGGCGAAATGTGCGGGAATGTACACGGGGATCCTCCATTCGGCTCGGGCTGCGGTGTTGCAGCGCGGGGCGGAGTTTGAGTCAGCGGGACTGTTTTGCCGCCACGCCCGTCACCGCCTTGGCCCTTTGCGGCGCGGACCGTGAACGGACGGCCAGGCCGGCGCAGAGAACCACCGCGGCGCCGCCGACGATGGTGGTCCAGGTCAGCTCCTCGCCCAGGATCAGTCCGGCCCAGCCGATGCTCAGCACGGGCTGGACGAGTTGGATCTGGCTAACCTGTGCCATGGGGCCGATGGCGAGGCCCTGGTACCAGGCGAAGAAGCCGAGGAACATGCTCACGACCCCAAGGTACGCGAAGGCCGCCCATTGCACAGGAGTGCCGGCTGGCGGCTGCCCGGCCGTGGAGAAGACCACGAGTCCCACCATGAGGGGAGAGGCGAGAACCAGTGCCCACGAGACGGTCTGCCAGGCGCCCAGTTCGCGGGCCAGCTTGCCGCCTTCGGCGTAGCCGACCGCCGCGGCCGCCACGGCACCGAAGAGCAGCGGGTCCGCCTGGTGCAGTTCTCCAATGCCGCCCGACTGCGCGGACGCGAACCCAATGGCCGCAACCGCTCCGACGCCGGTGATGATCCAAAGCGTGACGGACGGGCGTTCGTGGCCGCGAAGGACTGCCATCACTGCCGTCGCCGCCGGGAGTAGCGCTATGACGACGGCGCCGTGGCTGGCGGGAACGGAGGCGAGGGCGAAGGAGGTCAGCAGCGGGAATCCGACAACCACTCCGGCGGCGACGACGGCGACGCGCGCCCACTGCGCGCCGCGGGGCGGGCGCTGCCGGGTCAGGGCGAGGGCACACGCCGCGAGAATGGCGGCGACGACGGCCCGGCCCGAACCGATGAAAAGCGGAGACAGTCCGGCAACCGCCACCCGGGTGAACGGAACCGTGAAGGAGAAGGCCGCGACGCCGAGGAGCCCCCACCACATGCCGGTTGCCGGCCGGGAGGATATCGGTTGGTCAATAACCGTAGTAGCGCTACTATTGTCTCTCATGAATAACGATAGCACCTCGCAAATGCTGACTCGGCTCCGGGGGTGGATTTCAGGGGCCGCACCCGGCGCCCGGCTGCCGTCCACGCGGTCCTTGGTTGCCGAGTACCAGGCCAGTCCCGTGACGGTGCAGAAGGTGCTCCGCACGCTCGCCGCGCAGGGCCTGATCGAGAGCCGTCCCGGCGTCGGAACCTTTGTGCGGTCCGTCCGAACCGCCCGGCCGGCGGACTACGGCTGGCAGACGTCCGCGCTGGGCTCACCCCAGGCGCCGCTCAGGCCCGTATCGGCGGCGATGCGCACCGCGCCGAACGACGTCATCGCCTTCCACTCGGGCTACCCGGACCGGGAGCTCCTTCCGGAGCGCTTGGTGCGGGCGGCCCTGACCCGGGCGGCCCGCAGCGAGGCGGCAATATCCTGCCCGCCCGTGGCCGGGCTGCCGGACCTGCAGTCCTGGTTTGCGCACGAACTCCGCGATGCCACCCCGGCCGGGGTGGCGCCACCAACACCAAGCGACGTGATTGTGCTGCCCGGCAGCCAGAGCGGGCTCAGTTCCGTGTTCCGGGCACTCGTGGGCAGCGGGCAGCCAATGCTGGTGGAATCCCCGACATACTGGGGCGCCATCCTGGCGGCGACCCAGGCCGGCGTCAGGGTTATTCCGGTGCCCAGCGGCCCCGAGGGACCGGACCCCGACGCGCTGGCCCGTGCCTTCGAGGAGACCGGAGCCCGGCTCTTCTACGCCCAGCCCAACTACGCGAACCCCACCGGCGCGCAATGGACGGCGCGTGTGGCTGAGCAGGTGCTGGAAGTGGTCCGCTCCCACGGGGCGTTCCTTGTTGAAGACGATTGGGCGCATGACTTCGGCATCACCACCGATGCCGCGCCCGTGGCCGCCCGCGACGATTCCGGCCATGTGGTCTACATTCGCTCGCTGACCAAGAGCGTGTCGCCGGGCATCCGCATCGCTGCGGTAATCGCCCGCGGCCCGGCACGTGAGCGCATTCTGGCCGCCCGGGGAGCCGAGTCGATGTATGTCAGCGGTGTACTCCAGGCGGCCGCCCTCGACGTCGTGACGCAGCCGGGGTGGCAGACCCACCTGCGCGGACTGCGCCACCAGCTCCAGGCCCGACGGGACCTGCTGGTCAGCAGCCTGCGGGAGCTTGCGCCCCTGGCCCACGTCGAGCACCTCCCCAGGGGCGGGCTGAACCTCTGGGCGCGCCTGCCGGACGGGACCGACGTCGACCGGCTCGTCCGCGACTGCGAGGCCGCCGGCGTCATCATCGCCGCCGGCACCGAATGGTTCCCGGCCGAGCCAGCGGGGCCGTTCATTCGACTCAACTACGCCGGAGCCAACCCGGGTGCCTTTAGGGAGGGCGCGCGGATCCTCGGCGAAGTGATGGACCTCACGGCCGGCCGGTAGACGGTACCAGGCGCGTTAGACTCTTCGGCTCTCAGGGCCGGCGTCCTGTGCCTGCGCTGCTTAGAGGCCCGCGCTTGGTTTGGAGTCCGTGGCGCGGGCGAGCAACACCCTGGGCTCCGCGATGCTGACCAGCCCCTGCACGGCCCTGGCCAGCCCGGCGTCGAGCGTCACGAACGCGTCCGCCTGAAGCCGGGTCAGTGCCACGTATTCGGCGTCGAAAGTGTCATCCCATCCCAGCTGATCGGCGAGCCGCCACGCGGCGCGCTGCAAGACGCGGTCCCCGAGAAGGCGGATGCGAAGGCCCCGCAGGTAGTCGAGCTGACGGTCGGCATCTGCCTGGGTCACGTCGCCGCGCCGGACTGCCTGGTACAGGAGCGAGAGCACATGTGAGCGAAGAAGAGTCGGCGCCACGAGCTGGTGGTCCTGGGCGATCGCCGCTTCCTGGCGGGCGAGATACAGGGCCACATCCGGGCCAATCACGAACCGGGTCATGGTCATCGACCGCCCGCGTCGCGGGGAACGAACATGATGATGGCCACCCCGAGGAGGCAGATCGCCGAGCCCAGGACGTCCCACCGGTCCGGCCGGAACCCGTCGAAGACCACGCCCCAGGCCAGCGAGCCGGCCACGAAGACGCCGCCGTACGCGGCAAGGATGCGTCCGAAGTGCGCGTCCGGCTGCAGCGTCGCGGCGAAGCCATAGATACCCAAGGCCACTACCCCCAGTCCGGCCCACCACCAATCCCGGCCCTCGCGGACGGACTGCCAGACGAGCCAGGCCCCGCCAATTTCAGCTGCCGCCGCCAGGACGAACAGCAGGATGGTTTTTGCGATAGTCACGACTGCATCATGCCACTGCCCTGCCGCTTGTTCGTGCACCCCCGCCTGTGCGCACCCGCCCGCGATGCAGGCCGATCTCCTCCATCGGGTCCTTCACACGGAGACTCCTCTTGCGTGACCGGCCACGCGACCGTATAACTTTAAGCTTCAAGTAAAGTTTTGGGGAAGGCCGAAAGAGCTCGACGCCGGCTGCACCCCTTACCGAAGACCTGAGGACCTGAGATGAGCACTGTGTCAGAGACCATCGCCCGGGCGGCCACCGCTCCCGCAGCTGCTGTGCGCAGCCGGGTTTCGGTGCCGCTCCGCTTTCCGGACGGCTTCACCGCCGATGCCGAGGTGATGACCTTCAGTGGGCTCGCGGACGGAAAGGAGCACCTGCTGCTGGGCCTCGGCGACTGGGAGCGGGCAGTGCGGGACGATGCGCCGGGTAGCGCGGGACCCCTGGTGCGGCTGCACAGTGAGTGCCTGACCGGGGATGTTTTCGGCAGCCAGCGGTGTGACTGTGGCCCGCAGCTGCGCGAGGCCGTGGAGCGGATCGCCGACGCCGGCGGATTCCTGCTCTACCTCCGCCAGGAAGGCCGGGGCATCGGCCTGTATTCCAAGCTCGATGCCTATGCCCTCCAGGACGGCGGGCTGGACACCTACGAGGCCAACCTCGCCCTGGGCCATGGCGAAGACGAGCGGGACTACACGGCCGCGGCCCAGATGCTGGTCGCCCTGGGCGCCGGCGCGGTGCGCCTGCTCAGCAACAACCCGGACAAGGCTGCCCAGCTGAGGGACCTTGGCGTCGACGTTTCCGCGCAGGTCGCCACCGGCGTCCATGCCTCTCCGGCCAACCTCCGGTACCTGGCGGCAAAGCGCGACCACACCGCCCACACGCTCGTGCTGCCGTCCGACGCCGGAGCTGCCCTGCATGATGAGCCGCTCGCCATGCCGAAACTCAGCGCCCGCGCCGAACCCGCGGCCCGTGCCGGCGCTTCGGCACCTGCCGCTGTCCCATCACGCGAAGAGATGCTCGCCCGGGTCCAGGGGCTTGTTCCGGCCCTGCGTGAGCGGGCCGCGGAGACGGAGAGGCTTCGCCGCATCCCGGACTCCACCATGGCTGAACTGCGGTCGGCCGAACTCTTTCACCTGCTTTCCCCCAAGGCCGTTGGGGGATATGGAATGGACGTGGAGACCTACGGTGAAGTGGTCCGCCGGCTCGCCCGGGGCTGCGCCTCCACGGCCTGGACGGCGGGCCACCTGATCGAGCATGTCTGGATGCTCGCCCGGTGGCCGCGGCGGGCGCAGGAGGAGGTGTTCGCGGCCGGCCCGGCTCCGTTGGCGGCCGCCACCGGTGCGCCGGCCGGTGTGGCAGACAAGGTCCCCGGAGGCTACGCCATCACAGGCCGGTGGAGCTTTGCCTCCGGAGTCATGCACTCCGGGTGGGCCCTGCTGGCCGCACAGCACGGCGGGGTGCGCCTGCAGTGCCTGGTTCCGCTGGCCGACGTCGAGGTCCTCGACGTTTGGGAGACGGCCGGCCTGCGGGGGACCGGAAGCAACGACATCCGCGCCAAGAACCTGTTCGTCCCGCAGCATCGAACGCTGGACTGGGACCTCCTGGGCGCGGAGGCCAACCCGGGCAGTGAGATTCACCGGGATCCACTGATCCACACTCCCATGGGCCCACTCCTGAACATGGTCGCTCCGGCCGCCGCCCTGGGCTCTGCGGAGTACGCCGTCGAACTGTTCCGCGAGCTGATGATGGTGCGCAAAGTCAAGCACACGGTGGAGGCGCGGCAGGCCGACGCGCCGCTCGCGCAGGTCCGCTATGCCCAGGCCTACGGCCTGGTGGCCACAGCCCGGTTGCACTGGCAGGAGGCAATCCGGGTGGTCGCAGCCTCTCATAGCCGCCGGCCCGCAACCATGACGGACCGGGAGCGCGGGGAATACCGCCTTTCCCTTGCTCTGAGCGGCGAGGCGTCGGCGGAGGCGGTTCGGTTGGTCATGGCGGGATCCGGCGGGAGCGTCCACCGGCTGTCGCACCCGCTCCAGCGGATCCAGCGCGACATCAACGTCCTGATGAACCATGCGGCGCTCACCAGGGATCCCGTCCTCGAGCAGTCGGGCCGCGGCCTCCTTGGCCTCGGGTTCACTGTGCCCTCGTTCTGATTGTGCCCTCGTTGTGACAGTGCCCCCGTTCCGGCGGGGCAGGCGTCGGACAATACACTTGAAGCTTCAATGAAAACGGGTTACGATATTCCCATGACACAGACAGCCGACCGGCCTCCCGTCCTCTTCCTCAGCCATGGAGCGCCCCCGCTGGCCGACGACTCCACGTGGACCCGCGAACTCAACGAGTGGTCCGGCACGTTCGGCAAGCCCAAGGACATCCTCATGGTCTCCGCCCATTGGGAGAACGCCCCGGTGACGCTGAGCGCCACCGGCCGTGATCCGGGGCTGGTCTATGACTTCGGCGGTTTCGCCCAGAAGTACTACGAGGTGGCATATGACGCCCCGCAGGCGCCTGAGCTTGCTGCCGAGGTGGAAAAGCTCGTGGCCGCCCACGGCCACCACGTGGCCCGAGACGAAAGCCGCGGCCTGGACCACGGTGCCTACGTTCCGCTTAAGGAGATGTACCCGGCGGCAGATGTGCCTGTGGTGCAGATGTCCATGCCGACGCTGGATCCGCAGGGATTGTTCGATCTCGGGGTGTCGCTGGGGCCCCTGCGCGACCGGGGCACGCTGATTGTCGGATCGGGATTCACCACGCACAACCTGCGCTGGTTCAATCCTGCCGGCGGACCGGACAGCACCCCGCCGACGGTCTCCCGGGAATTCGACCACTGGGCCGAGGAAGCCATGGCCCGCGGCGATGTCGACTCCATCCTGGACTTCCTGAACAAGGCGCCGGCCGCCCGCGAAGCTCACCCCCGCAGTGAGCACTGGGCCCCGCTCTATGTTGCCCTCGGAGCCGCCTACGGCTCGGGCGACATCCAGGCCAAGACGGCGATCGACGGATTCTGGTTCGGGCTGTCCAAGCGTTCCTGGACCCTGACCTAGACGCGAGGGCCTCACCCTTAGCGGAGCCGCGAGACCGCCGGCGTCGCACAACGTAACTGTCACACAACTTAACACTGGGAATGACCCGCACCGGGGGCCGGTTGTGAACCCCGGGCGCCGGTTCGCCGGGGCTGCCAGAACTTGATGGACGTCCCTTCACGACTACTTCACGACAACTTCCAGGAGCGCAACATGACGATTGCAGTAACAGGTGCCACAGGACAGCTGGGCCGGCTGGTCCTCGAGGAACTGCTGACCAACCAGGAACCGGCCTCGCTCGTCGCGGTGGTGCGCGACGCCGCGAAGGCCGAAGAGCTCCGCGCCCGTGGCGTGCAGGTGCGCGTAGCGGACTATTCCGATCCGGCCGCGCTCGAAGCCGCCCTCGCGGGCGTCGACAAGCTCCTGCTGGTCTCCGGCAGCGAAGTGGGCGCCCGGGTGGCGCAGCACGCGAACGTCGTTACCGCGGCCAAAGCCGCTGGCGTCGGGTTCATCGCGTACACGTCCGTCCTCGCCGCGGACACCACCGAGCTGATCCTGGCGCCCGAGCACAAGGCAACGGAGCAGCTCATCCGCGGATCGGGACTCGGCTTCACATTCCTGCGCAACGGCTGGTACACCGAAAACTATGCCCAGACCGTGGCCACTGCGCGGCAGACGGGCGCCGTCGTGGCCGCCGCCGGTGACGGCCGGGTAGCCAGCGCCACCCGGGCCGACTACGCCGCGGCCGCCGCGGCCGTCCTCACCACCGCCGGGCACGAGGGCCGGACCTACGAACTCTCCGGCGACCACGCCTGGGACTTTGAGGAACTGGCCACGGCGATCACCGAACTCGCGGGCAAGGAAGTTGTGTACCGGCCCGTTTCGGCACCCGAACTGGTTCAGCTCCTGACCGCTGCCGGGCTGGACGAGGGCACTGCCGGATTCCTCGCCGCCCTCGATACGGACACCAAGGCCGGGCTGCTGGCTACCGTCACCGGTGAGCTGTCCGGCCTGATCGGACGGCCGACGACGCCGCTGCTGCAGGCTTTGCAGTCGGCCGCGGCAAGTTGATGCCCTGCCCCTGGGGGACCGGGAATGGGCATAATGAAGGCGTGAAATCTCTGCACGCCCCCGGGGCATAGGCTGCCCGCCGGTGGGAGCCGCGACTGATGGACGACGTGGAACCGCCAGCTGATCCCGGTCGGGCCGGTGACGGGCCGTGGTCGGACGGCCCGCTGGTTCTCGGCGTGCCCTGGGAATTCGACGAGCGGCTGGTACGGGCCGCAGCAGGGCTCGCATCAATCATGAGGGCGCACCTGATCTGCGCGTTCGTTGACCCGGCGAGCTACCTCACGGAGTGGGACCAAGCCGGCTACCGGGACGGCACGTCCCTTGATCCTGTCCGAAACCTGGAAGCCGAGTTCCCGGCCCCGCAACTGCTCAACTCCCTGGAGGGCATTCTTGGGGTGCCCGGCGGAACCTGGTCCTTCCGGGTGTTGAACGGGGAAGTTGCCCGGGCGCTGGTCCGGCTGGCGGAAAGCACGGATGCGGCCGCGCTGATCGTCGGCGGCCAGCGGCCCGGCCGGGTTGCCCGGATGAGCCGGCTTCTGGAAGGCTCGGTCAGCGTGAACCTGACACGCCTGCAGGGCCGTCCCGTGCTGATCATTCCGCACCCGGGGCAGTAGGCCGCCGCCGGTGCAGCGCTGGACGTATCTGGCCGGGTTTCATCCGCTCCGGGTGACGGCACCGGCCCCACAGCGGCCATAGCGTGGGGTTACCCGCAACCCCGGCGAATCGAAGTGAGTGATGTCGGACCCAACCCACCGCGCAGCCGTCACGTCCGAGTCGCGGGCGCTCGTCATCGGCAGTGCAGGCTTCCTGGTCCTCGGCGGCGTCGCGCTTCTGCTCGTCGGGCGGGAACCTGTCGCATTGTCCGGCCGGGGTTCGGCCGGTGACATAGCTGCGCTCGGCACCGCGATTCTGGGGGCCGGGGCAGTGGTCGCCGGCTGCGTGCAACGCAGGCAACAACCGCCACCGGCGGCTCCGGCAGCATCGGCCCGGTCCGGCCGGCTCCGCACCGCCATCGACATCGCCGCCCTCGCCCTGACCCACGCGTCCATCTTCCTGCTTGGCTGGCTGGCGCTCTTCGCGATCTTCCAGCAAGCTTTCCTCGGCGCGGTCCTCTACCCCGTGGCAGCTGCCGTCCTCGTCGGAACCACCGGGGCCGTCAGCGCCTACATCGCCTACCTCTCGGCGCTCAGCATGACCGCCTACCGGCTGGCCGCGCTCCTGGCCGGGTTCCTCGTCACTGGTGTCCTCACCAGCATGCTCACCGCGCAGGACCCGCTGTGGTGGCAAGAGCACCTCAGCGCCCTCGGCGCGAGCTCCGATATCTCCGGGGTGACGTTCAACTTCACCTTGATCGTCGCCGGCGTCGTGGTCACCACCCTGGCGGGATACTCCACCCTGACCCTGGCGACGGCGGCGGCGACCCCGTCCGCGCGTCACCGGGTGAGGCTGCTCGAAAGCGGGATCGTCATGTTGGGGATCTTCCTGGCCTGCGTCGGCGTGTTCCCCGTCGATGAGCGCTTCGGCCTCCACACCCTGGCCGCGTCCGGCATGGTGGTGGTGTACGGGTCACTGATCGTCCGGATCCGCGCCCTGGTGCCGTCCATCCCGGCGACCTTCGCCGCGCTCGGCTGGGTTTTCCTCGCTGCGATCGTCACTGCCGCGGTGCTGTGGTTCCCGGTCGGCTATTACAACCTGACCGCTGTGGAGCTCATCGCCGCCCTGCTGATCTTCTCCTGGCTCATCGTCCTGATCCGCAACCTCGCCGCCGTCGACGCCGACCAGCTTGACGCCGACCAGCTCGACGCAGACCGCCCGGCGAACCAGTTGCCGCAGCCCGACGCCACCGCGGCCCAGCCTGGTCCGGCCGCACAGGATGAAAAAGCGGCTGAGCCGTGAGTGCCGCCGGCGGGGCCACGGTGACGGCGGCGCCGTCGTGGTCTAAGCAGTCCAGGAAGTGAGCGCCTACGAGTGGGTGGGCTCCTCGACCAGGGCGGTGGCGATGCTGTCCGCATCTTCTAACGCCGCGAGGTAGCGTTCGGCGTCGAGGGCCGCGGCACAGCCGGTACCGGCCGCCGTGATGGCTTGGCGGTAGCGGTGGTCCACGGCGTCCCCGCACGCGAAGACCCCGGTCAGGTTGGTGACCGTGGTGGGGGAGTCCACCTTGATGTAGCCCTCGGCGTCGAGGTCAATCTGGCCGGCCAGCAGCTCGGTCCGGGGGACATGCCCAATCGCCACAAAGATCCCGGTGGCGGCCTGTTGGCGGGCTTCGCCGGTCCGGGTATCCGTCAACGTCACGCCCGTGACCTTGGCATCGCCGTGGATGGCAGTGACGGCGGAGTTCCAGGCGAACCTGATTTTGGGATTGTCCTTGGCGCGCTGGGCCATGATGCGGGAGGCGCGAAGCTCGCCCTTGCGGACAACCACCGTCACGGTCTTCCCGAAGCGGGTCAGGAAAGTGGCTTCCTCCATGGCGGAGTCGCCGCCGCCGACCACGATGATGTCCTGGTCGCGGAAGAAGAACCCGTCGCAGGTGGCGCACCAGGAGACGCCGTGGCCGCTGAGTTTCTTCTCCTCGGGCAATCCGAGCTCCTTGTACGCGGAGCCCGTGGCGAGGATGACGGCGGGCGCCTCATAGGTGTCCCCGGCGCCGGTGACCACGCGCTTGAGGTGGCCAGCGAGGTGGACTTCGGTGACGTCGTCGAAGATCACCTGGGCGCCGAACTTCTCAGCCTGTTGCTGCAGGCCGTCCATGAGCTCAGGACCCTGGATCCCGCCGGGGAAGCCGGGGAAGTTCTCTACCTCGGTGGTGTTCATCAGGGCGCCGCCGGCGGTGACGGCCCCGGCGATGACGAGCGGCTCGAGGCCGGCGCGGGCGGCGTAGATTGCCGCGGTGTAACCGGCAGGACCGGATCCGACGATGATCAGCTGTTGGTTGCTCATGGAAGACTCCTGGTTTCTGCGGGGCCAAAACCGTCGGCATGACGTCATTCCAACTGTAGCGATGGATGCCACGGGTGGCAGGATGCGCCGTTCATCGCGCACACAGTCCCGGTAGGCCATCACCCGTTTCGAATGACCCGTGGTAGCTCGGCAGGATGGGCGCAGCTTTCCGCCGCGTTTTAAGCCGAGAGCCGCGGCTAAGCGGAGACCAGGGTCTTCGTCAGGATCGTCCCGCCAACCCCGACCAGGACCGCGCCTGAACCCCCGACGATGATCCGGTTGGTTCGGGGCCGGGCGAGGACGGTGGTCACCTTCTTGAGCCCGCTGACCAGCAGCACGTACCAGGCCAGGGCGATCAGGAGAAAGATGCCCGCCATCAGTGCGTGCTGGGCAAGGGCCGGCAACGGGGCGACGTTGAATTGCGGGAACAGCGACAAATAGAAGACGGCGACTTTCGGGTTGAGCAGGTTGCTCACCATTCCTTGCACGAAGGGTGAACTGCCGCGGGAGGGGCCTTCAGCCTGGGGTACCGCCGGTTGCTTGTGCTTCCTGGCAAATGCCTCCGCAAGGGCCCGGGCACCAAGGTAGAGCAGGTACGCGGCCCCGGCGATCCGGATTCCGGTCCCAAGGGCCTCCGATGCCCCCAGCAGCGCCGTGACACCGAGGACGGCGAGTGCGGCAAGGATCGTGTTGCCCACCATGATTCCGGCGGCGGCTGTTGCCGCTGCCCGAGGGCCGCGGGCCGCGTTCCTGAGGACGAGCGCAAAGTCGGGGCCCGGGACGAGGACGACGACGAGGCAGGTGAGCACAAAGGCCGTCAGCTGTTCGACCATGGTGGATTGCCTCCGGGGGCTGGTTCTTGGGTGGGGCGGGATAAGAAGTCTGCCCCGCAGTTAAGCCGGGGCCAGTCTCCTAGGTTAGGCCATCGCCTGGGGTGGCTGGAGTCCTTCGTTGCCGCACAGCGATGGCGAGCGCCGAAACCTCACCCGCCGGGAATGATCCGGCCGTGGTGGCGGACAGCTAGCGTGGCATCAGCATCGCACTACGGTGGGCTCTGGCGGGGTGCGTTCCTGGAGGGCCGGGCCCGTGCGTGCGCCCGCCCGGTCTACGGCAGAGGAGGCGGCATGTCCGGCTGTGAATTGATCTGGGACGCGGCGGGCCGCTGGGACGGCCCACAATGAGCTCTCCCGACGGCGCCGCCGCGCAGACGGTGCCGTTCAACCAGAAGCTCGCTCTGCTGCTGGCGATGGCGATGTTCGTCCTCGTGGTGGACACGTCGATCATGAACGTCTCGATCTCCGCCGTGGTGAACGACATCGGTGCGACCGTCAGCGGACTCCAGTCGACAATCGCCCTTGAGGCGCTCGTTTCAGCGGCCTTCATCCTGATCGGCGGCAAGATCGGCGACCTGATCGGGCGCAAGCGCGCTTACGTCATTGGGCTTTGCTGCTACGCCATCGGTGCCGTCGCGATGACCCTGGCCCAGAGTCTGCTCCCGATCATCATCTGCTGGGCCCTGATCGGCGGCCTTGGTGCCTCGCTGCTCCTTCCCGCCATGCAGTCCCTCATTCACGGAAATTTCGAGGGAGATGCCCAGCACAGGGTCTATGCCCTGGTCGGCGCCTCGGCGGCGATTGCTGCCGCGGTCGGGCCTTTGCTCGGCGGCTTCCTCACCACGTTCCTGTCCTGGCGCGTCGCCTTCCTGCTCGAGGCCCTCATCATCGCGGTCGTCCTGTCCGGAATTAAGCTCGTCAAAGACGTGCCGTACACCGGGCCGCGGGAACTGGATCTCTTCGGATCATTCCTGTCCATTGTCGGCATGGGCGGCGTCGTGCTCGGCATCCTGGTCTGGCAAGAAGGCGGCGAGGCTGTCGGCGCACTCCTGGCCGTGGGTGCCGTCGGTCTGGGCGGTCTGGTCTACTGGCTCGTTCAGCGCAAACGCCGCGACAAGCCGACGCTGCTGGACCCGGACCTGTTCCAAACCAAAACGTTCCGCTTTGGTGCCACGGGACAAATGCTCCAGCAGATCGCCCTGGGCGGCACCATGATCGTGCTGCCCATCTACCTTCAGATGGTGCTCGGATACAACGCCATGCAGTCAGGCCTGTCGATCGCACCGCTTTCGCTGACCATGTTCGTGGTCGCCATGATCGCCGGGAAGAGGTCCGGGAGGCGGCGCCCGGCCAGCCTCATACGGTGGGGCTTCCTGTTCCTGGTCCTGGGTTTGGTGGTGCTGGTCCCGGTCGTGCCGCGCGCGGACTCCGGCTGGTGGCTTCTGATCCCGCTGATCATTTCAGGATTTGGCCTGGGGCTGCTGGTATCCCAGCTGAACAACTACACCCTGTCCCCGATTTCGGACGAGCGGGTCAGCGAGGCCGCCAGCGTGAATTCGGCCGCGGGATCGTTCGGTCTGTCCTTCGGTCTCGCGTTCGCCGGCGGGATCATGCTCGCATCGCTGTCGGCCATCTTCATCGGCTTGTCGAATGCCAGCACGGTCCTCCCGCCCGCCGAGAAGCAGCAGGTCGCGACGGTCCTGGAAGACGACGCCCAGGTGATGAGCGATGCGCAACTCCAGGAACAGATCGCCGGCCAACCGCAGGACATCCAGAACGAAATCATCCGCATCAACACGGAGGCCCGGCCCCTGGCCCTCCAGATCGCATTGTTCGTCCCCATCCTTGCCGGCCTCGCCGGGCTCGGCACCTCTTTCCGCATGGTTCGGATCCCCGATCCCAAGCCAGCTGGCGCCGGTGAGGGGACTCTCCTGGGCTAAGTTCCGGGTCAGAGCTGCGCAAGGCTGTAGCCGACGACGAAGAGCCCGATCGCCAGGGTGACGATAGCCGCGATCCTGCGCCCGTGGCGCTGTAGCCAGTTGTAGAGCGTGGTCAAGGGCGCTTGGGCGCGCTCCGGGGACTGGAGCCACACAGCGACGGGAAGAACGACGGCGGACTGCGCCACGAGGGCATAGGCGAGGATCAGGATGCTGCCTTCCAGCGGCGACGGTTCCTGGACACTGATCACGGCACCTGCCGTGACGGCCAGCAGGATTGCCTTGGGACGAAGGTTCAGGCCCAGGCCCAGGACAGCGAATTCCCAGGGTCGGGCGGAGCGGAACCTCGAGGTCATCTTGCCCAGCATGGCGTTCTCCCGCTGGCCCTTGCTCAGGAACAGGAACAGGGAGTACCCAATCAGAAGGACACCGATCACGATGGCAAACTGGGCCACCCATTCGTCCCTGTGCAGGAGCGGTGGCCTGACGGGCAGGAACTGCAGCCCGACCGCCGAGAGGCCCACCACTACAACGGAACCTGCAAGGCTGCCGATCAGGAAGGGAAGGGCCCCGCGGCGTGGATCCGGGGAGAGCAGGATCATGATCGTCACACTGACAGGCACGGTGCTCATCGCACCGGCGACGGCGAACAGCAACAGGCTGGTGACGGTGCTCAGCATGCGTTCTCACCTGCCCCGGGCAGCACCCTGGCGGCGCGTCATGCCTTCGGCGCGGTGCTGGTGCCGGTGCTGGTACCGCTGCCGGTGTCCGGCTGGCCAGGCCGTAGCCGGCCGCGACGGGCCCGGATCGCCTCGTCCTCTTCTTTGAGGAGATGTTGAACGTCTGTCCTGTCGCCCGTCAACGGCCGCCACCATGCGAGCGCGGGATCGGAATCGAGCAGGAGGGCGCGGACGAAGAGCGTCAGGGGGACGGCGAGGACAGCGCCGACGGGACCGAGGACCACGGCCCAGAATAGGACGGAGACAAAGGTCAAGGTCTCGCTGAGCGACACGGCGTTGCCCACATACTTAGGCTGGACGATGGACTGGATGACGCTGTTGATCCCGCCGTAGACGATGATGATGGTCACAACGGTGGTCCAGCCGCCTGTGAGGAATCCGAAGAACAGCGGCGGGATGATTGCGATGAAGTACCCGATGTTGGGGATAAAGCTGCAGATGAAAGACAACAAGCCCCAGAGCAGGGCCCCGGGGACGTGCAGGATGACCAGGACCAGCCAGTTGAATATGCCTTGGGCTAGTCCGAGGACCGTGGTGGCGACCATGTAGCGGCGCACGCCGGTTCCGAAGACGTCAAACGCGGCGACCAGTGCCGGCCGGTGGAAGTTCAGGTGGGTCAGGATCACAGGTACGCGCGAGCCATCGATTGCCATGAGGATGAGCATTGTCAAAATGATCACGAGGCTGGTGACCAGGCTCGCGATGTTCCCCAGGAGGCCGCCGAGAAACCCGATGATACGGCCGGGGGTGAACCCGTTCAGGACTTCTTGGGCCTGCTGGGGGCCGAAGCCCACAGACTCCAGCGCACTGGAAATTGTGGCGCCGAGCTGTTGCATTTGGGGGGCGTATTGCGGCAGCAGCGCGGAGAACTGTGCCAGTGAGGCGATGAGAACCGCGGCGAAGGCAGTCAGCAACCCGAAGACGGCCGCGATGGTGGTTCCCGTGGCTATTCCCCGGGGAATTCCCCGTCCCTGCATCCAACGGCGCAGGGGATGGACACAGAGCGTGAGCACGAACGCAAAGAACACCGGTGTGACAATTCCCCGCATCGCGCCGAGGCCGAATGACACAACGGCCGCGCCGGCCAGGGCGAGCAGGATAGTTACGCTGCGGGGGAGGGCCGGACGGGGACCAGGTTCCGATGATGCCGGCTCCATTGGGCCCTCCTTGGTTCAGCCTGGTTCCACTTTAGGGGCGAGGAAGCGTGCTGAGTAGTGGATTCATTGTGGCCTGTCCCCGACTATGAGGGATCCCCAATCTGAGTCAGACGACTACCTTGCTCTTGATCCGGTCGAACTCCTCCGGAGTGATGGTTCCAGCGTCCATGAGTGCCTTGGCCTTGGCGATCTCCTCACTCGGACTGGCCGAGGCAGCCTGGCGGATGTAATCATCGGTTTCCGCCCGGCTCTTGCGGGCCGCCTCCGTTGCCCGCTTCGTCATTCCCTTGCCGCGCGCGACCATGTAGGTCAGGACGGACAGGAGGGGGACAAACACCAGGAAGAGGATCCAGACGGCCTTCCACCAGCCGCTGAGTTCGTGGTCGCGGAAGAGGTCGCCGATCACCATGAACAACGCCCACAGGAAGGCGAAGAACGCATAGAAGATAAACATCCACCATAAGAATTCCCAAAAGTTCTGGAAGAAACTCATTTTCGCTTCCCTGCTTTCCATTGGCGGGCGTTCAATTGGCGAGGCGTTACTTGTGAACGGGACCCTGTGCGGGTGATTGGGCCACAGGCCCGGGTCCCTGGTGGCTGCTTTAGCATTTGGCGTCATTCGTGAGGTCGCTGACGGCGGCCTGCACGTTCGCGGCTTCGTCCCGCAGGGAGTTGATTGCCTGGGTCAGGGTGGCGGTGTCGGGAACGGCGTTGACGGCGGCACCAAACTTCTGTTGGGCGGTCTTGACGGCATCCACGCGATCCTTGGCTGCGTCACCGGCTGCCGTGACCAGATCGTCGTAGGCTTTCGCCACCTGCTCCCGGGCCGACCGGATCTGCTCCAACGTGGCACCTGGCTTGAGAGTGTCCTTGAAGTTCGTCAAGGATGAGGAGAAGGCAGCGGAAGCGGCGCACACCGGTGAAACGCTCGGGGTCTGGCTGGTGGCGGGGCTGGCGTTCGGACTTGTGGTGCTGCAGCCCGTGAGCAGCCCGATTGCCGCACAGAAGGCAATCAGCGCGAGGACTGGTTGTGGTCTCGACACTGCAAGGCCCCTTTCTCCGTAGACTCGCGCACTTTTCATGGCTCGCGCCTGGCAGTCCTATCACTGGCAGGTACCACAAGTGTTGGCTTCGGACCCGGCGGGCGCCTCACCCGCCGGGGGTGATCCTGCAGGCGGTGCCCGCGCGCGCCCGCGACCGGTCGAATCACCCCCGGATGATGATGTGCGGGTCCGGTACGCGTGATGGACTGCTGTCCAAAACGAGGAGGACGTCATGTGCCGTTGGCTCGCGTATTCGGGGTCGCCCGTGAAACTTGATGATCTTTTGTACAAACCTGTCCACTCACTCGTCATGCAGAGCAAACACGCACGCATGGGAGTCGAGACGACCAACGGCGATGGCTTCGGTGTTGGCTGGTATGGATCGGCGCCGACTCCCGGAGTGTTCCGCAGCACGGAGCCGGCCTGGCACGACCGCAACCTCCGCGAATTATCCGCCCTGGCATCCGCCGGGCGCGTTTTCGCCCACATCCGTGCCACAACCGGCTCGGCGATCCAACAGACCAACTGCCATCCGTTCCGGCATGGCCGCTGGCTGTGGATGCACAACGGGCTCATCACGGATTTCCCGACGGTCAAGCGCGACTTGGCCTTCGCCGTCGAGCCGTCGCTGTTTCCGTTGATTGAGGGAGCGACGGACTCGGAGCTGTTCTTCTACGTCGCGCTCACCTTCGGCCTGGAGAAGGACCCGCGTGCTGCGGTCGCCTCTGCGGTTGGACTGATTGAAGACGTAGGCAAGCGCCACGGCATCCAGTACCCCATCCAGATGACTGTCGCAACCACCGACGGCGAGACCACCTGGGCGTTCCGCTACTCCAGTGAAGGCATGTCCCGGACACTGTTCCACAGCGCCGACATCTCCACGCTTCGCGCCCAGTACCCGGACAACGCGATGCTCCAGGAGCTCTCCTCCGACGCGCGCGTGGTGGTTTCCGAGCCGCTGGGGGATCTGAGGGGGGCATGGAGGGAAATACCGGAATCAACGTGCCTGGTGGTGCACGGAGGCGGAGAAGACCTCTTCCCGTTCTCGCCTACAGCCCCCTAGCGCTGGCTGCGTGCCCCGCAACGGCCCCGCCCGCTGCAATTCGGGCCGCCGCAATCCAGTGCGCTGAATAAGTTCAGGGCACTGGATCCCGCACGCCTAGTCCTCTAGAGGATCCCGTTCCTCAAGGAAGAGGGATCGTGGGGTTCGGCTCGTCCGGGGGGCGATCCGCCTTGGCGGGCTTCTCAGCCTTGGCGGGTTTCGCCGGAGGCGCCGGCGCGGGCACGGGCTCCGTGGGAGCCACTGCCGCGGACTCCGGGCCGGGCGCGGCGACGGGCTTTACCGGGGCCATAGTTGCTGTAGCCATCGCCGCGGGCTCCCGGCCGGGCGCCGATAGTGGTCCCGCGGGAGGGGCCGGGGGAGCCTCAGTGACGGGCTCGGTGGCGGACGCTTCGTCGTCCGGGCCGGCCGCAACGGCGGGGCGGCACAGCAGTTCGACCAGGAGAATGGCAAGCACAGCAACGATCGCTGTCCAGATGGCGACGGCCGCCGTCGGGTCCTGCCAGAAGATCAGAACCAGCACGGCGATACCAACTATCGTGGCTTCCAGTATCCGCCGGTAACGGGCCAGCCAGCGCTGCCACGGTCGGGCCTGGCTGGCGCCGACCTTCCCGGTGATGTAATCTCCCGCGCTCGCAAGTCCGTGCCGGACAAACTCCGCGGGGCGCGAATGGCCGCCGAGGAAAGCTGCCACGGCAATGATGAGTCCCACCGCGAAGACGAGGCGCAGGCTGTTGCGTAGGGGCACCAGGAGGGTTTCCACCAGGCTTTGGGCCGCCGCCGGGGACACGGAGTCTGGCGGAATCGAATTCAGGAGGACGGTGCGGCCGATGACCAGTCCCAGCGCCAGCAGCGCCATGGCTATGGCCACCGCCAAACCGACGCCGCTGATGGTGCTCCGTTTCCTGCCACTCGGGGCCACGGCGATCGCGCCAGCGGCGC
Organism: Arthrobacter sp. 2MCAF15; assembly: GCF_052115605.1. Classification (NCBI taxonomy): domain Bacteria; kingdom Bacillati; phylum Actinomycetota; class Actinomycetes; order Micrococcales; family Micrococcaceae; genus Arthrobacter; species Arthrobacter sp. 2MCAF15. The sequence continues at coordinate 120,329 of NZ_JBFRGZ010000004.1, forward strand.
TAATCACCGTCAGCCACGCCAAGATGGGGGCGGTCGCATCCAGCGTTCGGATGGCGTTCGTGGCCCGGACCAGTTCGGGAGACTGGAACAGCGTGATCTGCGCGTCAACGTCCGGAATGCGGGCGGCAATGCCGACCCCCTGCTGGACCAGGGCACTCTTGACCTGGGCGATGATCTCCTTGGTAGAAATCGTCACAGTGCCGTTTTGGTCGATAGTTACAGTTCCGCCGGAGCTGCCGGTGGCGAGGTTCACCAGGCCCTGGTGGGCCACCCGGTTCACCTGCACCCAAAGACCCTGGAACTGTGGTGTGGCGACGAATTTGGAGACAGCGGTATGAATGAGGTTCTTAGTCTGCTCCGCAATCGCCGGCGCCAGACCGGTGATCACCGCGGCAACACGTGGCGCCGTCTTGCTCAGTTCGTTCAGCGCGTCCGCAATGACGGTCTTGAAGTCCACGGCGTCGGTGATCTGTTGTGTGACCTTGTCCGCGATCTCGGCCTGGATCGCCGGGTCGGAGGCCAAGGGAGCCACAGTTGCGACGTAGCGGTCGGTGTCGATGAGTTCACTGCGCAGGTACATGGCGGGCACAGCGGCGAAGGCCAGCACTGCAGTCAAGACCACCAGCACTATGGCGATAACCCGGCGGGCCAGCCCCGAATGCGACCTGGCCGGCCTGGGTGGTGCCTTTCTGGCCTCGTCCCGTTCCTGCTGCAACCGGGCAACTTCCGCACGCAGCCGGAGTATTTCTTCCTGGTCCGTGCCGCTGGAGCTCGGGGACTGATCTTGGAGAGACATGGGGTTCCGCCTAGGTAGCAACTCGTCGACCCGGCCCGATGTACCGCGGTTGGGCACTCATGACAATTTTCATTGTCCACGCGGTGCGTCCGTCCAGCCCCACCCACATAGGGTGATCTGTTCGTGCCGGGGAAGGGTTGCCGTCCCTGCCGCGGCGCGGCGGTTCGGGCCACGCTGGGCCGCCTGGCGCCTCGCATCCGCGTCCTGCTAGGAGTTTGATGGGCCGCTACTTTGTACTCGGGAGAATTTCCCGCCTACCTTCACCACATTGGCGCTGCATCACCTGTTTTGGGTGATGCAGCAAGGCTGCTTGGGCCTACCGGCCCAGACGGCGGCCGGCAGCGAAGAAGGCCACTTTGACCACTAATAGGAGCACTCCCAGATCAGCAATCATTTGGACGGAAACCACTGCCCGCGCCAGTTGGCTCACCGGAGTAATGTCGCCGAAACCGACGGTGGCAAAGGTGGACGTCGTGAAGTACAGGGCGTCTGTTTTGTTCAAGGGTTCGCTGAATGAGGATGGATCCGTTAGCGACATTGACGTGTAAAGCAGTCCGAAAAGGCACAGAAACATGAGAACGGCTTCGACCACGGTCACGGCGGCCCGGACCTGGGGGATATGCGCCGAGAGGATCATCCGCACTTGAAGGGACATGGCGGCGAGAAATACCACGACGACGGCGGCCAGGCGGATCCACGCCGCCGCCGGATTGTCCACGTTGAATCCCGATATTGGAATTACGAAGTAGAGGGCGAGGATTAGCACGGAAAATGCAGCCAGGCGTGCCGCAGCAAAAATAAGGACCTGCCTCCGCCCGGCTTTATCGAGGTCATGGAGGAAAATCGGGTCCATCTGGCTTCCGTGCTTCGTAGCCATGACTGATGATACCCCCGCCCCACATTTACCGGCGCGCCGCGGGAACGTGGGCGCCGGCTGCTATTTGGCCGCGCAAAGCGAAGGCGCACAAGGGGTCTTTGCGCCCTGTTAGGGCCCTTTTGCGGCCGCCTAGCATGTGCTATGTGGGTGAAATGCAGAATGCTGGATGGCTGCCTGGTCCTCAGTTCAAGATCCGGCCACCGCTGCGCGGTCTCGGAGCGTTGGCGCGTCCGCGCCTGGACAACGCCCTGTCCGCATCCGCCGATTCGCACCGTCTGACGCTGGTCGCAGCGCCGGCCGGCTACGGCAAGTCCACGTTTTTAGGCGACTGGGTCCGCCACTGCGACCTGCCGTGCGCCTGGCTGTCGCTCGATCGGTTCGACACCGAACCGGCACGGCTTTTTCACGGGGTTGTCGGGGCGATCCAGCGCGCAGCCAGCACGGTGCCCATGCCGGGCAACGATGCATTGCTGGCCCTTGACCAGAGCCTCGCCCATGACCGGGCCGCCTCCTACGACCTTTTGCTCCGTGCCCTCGAGGAACTCACGGAGCCGATTGTCCTCGTGATCGACGACGTCCACTTGGCCGGGCCGGGGCTGGCGACTGGAATCGTGGGCGTGCTCGCCGCGTCGGCGCCCCCGTCACTGCGGCTGGTCCTCTCCGGGCGGGGCCACACGTCGATCCAGCTGGAGAGGTTCAGGTACGGCGAGGGCCTCGGTGAACTGCGCGCCCCTGAGCTTGCTTTCACGCAAGAGGAAGTCGCCCAATTTGCCTTCCTGCTGGGACAAGACGCAGCCTTTGACGCTGGTTCCCTGTGGAGAATGACTGCCGGCTGGCCGGTCGCCGTGCACGCGGGAATCGTCTCGCTGGCGCAGGCCGGCAACGTGCCGGTGCCGACGCCGGTCACGGCGCCGGGGACCACAGCAGCGCACGTACCGCTCGCCGACTACGTCGCGGAAGAAATCCTTGACCAACTCGAACCGTCACTGGCTGAGTTCATCTTGCGGGCCACCACCTGCGACTGGCTTGGCCGGCGGCTCGCCGTCGAACTCTATGGCCGGCCGCACGGCGGCGTGTTGCTTGAGGAATGCCTTCGCAACGGCCTGTTCATCGAGGAGCACGATTACCGCGGCGGTGAATCGATGTACCGCTGGCATTCCCTCTTCGCGGCGCAGTGCCGACGAATACTGGAGAGGCGAGACCCACTGCTTGCTGAGCGCCTGCATCGAGTGGCGGCGCGCTACTACCAGGAGTCTGACGTCGTCGAGTGCGCAGCCCAGGCGCTGCAAGGGCGCGCGCCGCGGCAGGCCGTGATGTCGCTCGGCGCGCACTGGCTCGACTTCGTTCTGGGAAACGATGCCCAGAGCCTGGAACGGCTTTGCCGGGACCTGCCGGCGCCGTGGAGCGAGGACCCAGAGATATTGATGATCAGATCCGTCTGCCGCATGCTTTCCGGCGACAACGCGACGGCGTCCGAGCTCACAGACCGGGCACTGTCGCGGACCTATGTCCTGGATGCGCTTCGCCGCCGGAGACTTGAGGCGTGCCGGGCCCATTTCGAGCCGATGCCCGCCGTCGGCCGCCAGGACGTCCACGCTGCCCCGGCCGAGGGCGGCAGGCCGATCAGGGAGATTTCAGAGGACAGCCACTCTGCCGCCAGTTCAACAGGACTGTTCCTCCTTGCCCAGGCGGAATTTCGGCTGCACCGCACCGGCGACCTCGCGGCAGTCCTGCTCCAGTCAGCCGGCGGAAGCGGCAATCTTGAGCGGTTGGAAGCCATAGACATCAGTGCCCAGGCGGATCTTGCGCTGGCGTTTGCAGGAGCCGGTGATCTGGTGCGGGCCGCGGAGAGTGCCACGAGTGCCCTGGAGCGGGGTGAGGCCCTGGGCTGGAATTCGCAGGAACGGATGGCTCCGGCCTGGCTGGCCCGCGGCATTGCATGCTACTGGAACGACGACCTGGCGGCTGCCCAAAAATACCTGGCGAGGGCCCAGCGATTGGGCAGCGAGCTATTCCCTTCAGGACCGCTCAGTGTCATTTATCGGGTACTGACCGATTGTGCCATCGGGGAACCGGACCGGCTCGCAGAATCCAGCTCGGCGCTGGAATCCTTCCACGCCCGGGGACTCTACAGCGTGTCATGGAACGCCCTGCACACCATTGCCAGGGCGAAGGTCGCTGAAGCCCAGGGCGACCTGGATGGGGCGCTGGCGATCGTGCACCCACTCGGCGCTGGCGGACATGGGGCGCTGGCGGATTCGCTGCTGGCGGAGCTGCTGTGTCGCGGAGGCGAGATCGACGCCGCCCAACGCTGCACGGAGTCATTGACTGGCCGGCGCGGCAACTCCTATGTCGACACCTGCGCGAGCCTGACGGAGGCGCTCGTGGCCCACGGAACCGGAGACACGGCCGCGGCGCATGAACGGATTGAACATGCGGTCCACCGTGCCGAGCCCGAGTCCGTCTTTCGGCCCTTTGCGGAGCGGAAAGAGGAACTCGCGGACCTGCTGGTGCAACACGCCGTGTGGGGCACCGCCCACGAGTCCTTCATCGCTGCCCTCATGGCACGTGATACCCAGAGCGGGGCCCGGCTCCGGACACAGTCCTACTGGAGCCTGACGGAGCGCGAACGCGAGGTGCTGGCCTACATGCGCTCCATCATGACCGCGGCCGAAATCGCCGACGCGCTGTACATATCGGTGAACACGGTCAAAACGCATGAACGGTCCATTTACCGGAAACTCGGGGCCGGAAGCCGGCGCGATGCCCTCAAAACGGCCGCCAAGCGCGGCATCGTTTGAACCGGCAGCAGGCAAGGGTGGAGCCGGACAATTCACCCGGACTGGGTGAGGCCCAGGCCGGCAGGGAGGCTGAGACTTGGTGTAGCGCCGGGGTGCCCGGGGATGGCCTCCGCAAGATGACGGTGAAAGTCTGGAATCATGACAAATTCGGATCCTTTTGTGATTGTGGTCGGGTTTGACGGCTCCAAGCAATCGCGCGGCGCCCTCGAATGGGCCGTGGACGAGGCCCGGTACCGCGATGCCGAGCTGCGGATAGTGACTGTTTGGAGCAAAGCGCCGATGTCCTGGTATCCCGCGCTGCTGGAAACAGCCGCCGGGGAGGTCGTGGCCGAAGCGTCTCCGGAACAGCAGGCCGAGGCCCTCGGCGCTGAGGCGGCGCGGGCCGCCGAGGGCGTGAACGCGGTGACGCGGACCGTCCACAGCGACTCGGCGGCGTCGGCAATTCTTGACGCCGCGCGGGAAGCCAATCTGGTGGTGGTCGGCTCACGCGGCCACGGCGGATTCGCGGGCCTGCACATCGGATCGGTCTCAGCGCAGGTGGCCGGCCACTCGCCGTGCCCTGTACTGGTGGTCCGTCCGATAGCGACTTGAGTCTCCGGCTGGCCGGGGCTGACCGGCCAGCCGGAGACTTTCCTCTTAAGGCAGGACCTTGTACAGGTCGATGACCGTTTCTTCGGGCGGCGAGGCGAAGCCACCCTCAATGCCTTGCTGCATCCGGGGCATAAGGATCGTGTCGCGGAATTTCTCCCAACTCTCCTTCGATTCATGGACTGCCATGATGGTCCAACCGCCCGCGGACGACCCGCCGGCGTGGAAGATCTGGCCTTCCGGCAGGAGCCCCTCGCCTGGATGGACTGCTGCAATCGACGCTTCGTACTGCTCCTTGGTGCCTCCCGGGAAAAAGTGCACGACTCCGTAGGGCGCGGTCTCCATTGCTACTCCTAGGCTGGTGGATGGGACTGGACAAGGCCAGTCGTAGACTCCGCTACCGGGCATGTCAAGTAGTTATCCAACCGCAAGCCCGTGCCGCAGCGGCCCGATCCGCTCCACCGCCCGGACGTCGCGCCCATGGGCGATTGAACGGTCCTGTTGGCGGCCAGGCACTGCGCCCTACGCCTGCGCCTGGTGGCGCACGCCGGCACTGGCCTCCGCTGTGAACCCGAGGTTTCGGGACACCGCTCTGGCTGTTGCCTGGACTGCCGGTGCCAGCACGTTCGGGGGAGTGCCGCCGTCGGGAACCACTATGGAAAGAGCCGCGACGACGGCGCCCTGGGCGTCGAATATGGGGGAGGCCACGGAGACTGTCCTGGACGGCGCCGACCTTCTGATCATGGCGACGCCCGTGCGGCGCACGTCGGACAACGTGCGCCGCAGCTGCCCCTCCGGCATGGCGTCCACGCCGGCTTCCTCATCAGCGGGCTGCTTGATGACGGCTTCCTGGAACGCCGTGTCTGCGCCGGCCAGCAACACCAGGCCGACGGCGGTGGACCGCAGGGGAGCCCGGCCGCCCACCCGGTAGGCCACCTCGGTAGCCTGCCTGGAGGACAGCCGTTCAATGAGCACGGCCTCATCCTTGTCACGGACCGCCAACAGGACGTGGTGGCGGGTAACTTCGAAAAGGTCCTCGAGATAGGGCAGCGCGATTTCCCGCACGCCATGGCCCCGCGGCGACAGTGATGCGACTTCCCACAGCCGTACCCCCACAACGTAGCGCCCGTCGTCGAGCCTTTCCAACGCGCCCCAGGCCACCAGCCGGCCGATGAGCCGGAGCGCTGTCGGCGCCGGCATGTCCGCGTACCTGGCCATTTCGGAAAGCGTCAGGGCGCGGCGCCGGTCCGTGAACACGGCGAGCAGGCTCAACGCACGGTCGATGACGGGTTCTCCCTGCTTTGGCCGTTTGCCGCGCGCCGGAGCAGGGGTGCCGGGAGTGGGGGTTGCGGGCCCGGCGGTGTCCGGATCCCTTACTGGGACTGGTGTCATTTCAAACCGTTCCTCTTTCGCCGCCAGTGACCCCCACCACACTAGTGTTTCGCCCAATGAAACTCCTAGCCGGCGCCCGGACGTGGCGCCCACCGGATATGGCGCCCACCGGATGCGGCGCTGTCTGGGTGGGGCGTCACCTGCGGCGGTGCCTGGTCAAACGGACTGGGCCACCTTCGCCCTGGCCAGGCTGCCAAGGAACTTGGCGCTCTCCTTCGGGGTCCGCTCCTGCGTGGCCCTGTCAACGGCGATGAGGCCGAACTTCGGGCCGTAGCCGAAAATCCACTCAAAGTTGTCGAAGGCGGTCCAGGCGATGTAGCCGCGGACGTCGATGCCGTCGGCCAGGCAGGACGCCACGCCGGCCACCGCCGTGCGGAGGTAGGCCAGCCGCTTGGAGTCGTCCTCGGTCGCCAGGCCGTTCTCCGTGACCATCACGGGGATGCCGGCGATCCTGGCCGCCTCCCGGATGGTCGCCTCGAGGGCTTCGGGGTAAATTTCCTCGCCCATCTGGTTCGTCTCGGCACCCTCAGGGGCCGGCGCGACGCCGTCCGGCCCGAAAACCGTGCGGCCGTACGTCTGGATCCCCACGAAGTCGTCCTCCCGGGACGCCGCCAGGAAGCGTTCGTTGACCTCCCGGCGGATCCTGTCCGCCCGGTCCTGGCCGCCGTCGGCTGCCTGGATGTCGGTGTTGGCCAGGGTCCACCCCACCGGGAGCTCCGGACGGACCGCCTTGATGGCGGCCCGTCCCTCACGGTGTGCCGCGAGCTTGATATCGAAGCCGGCCTCGGAGACGGTGAACTGGAAGGGCGCCACGCTGCTTGCCTCGATCCCGAGCCGGTCCGCCGCGGCGGCCCAGAGCGGCACGCTTGCCCTGCGCTCGGGGGCCTCACCGCCCAGGCCGAGTTCCTTGAGCAGCCACGGGAGGTTCGGCTCGTTGAGTGTGCAGGCGACGCCAATGAGGTCGCCGAGGTGCTTCATGGCCCGGTCGCAGTAGCGGGCAAACCGTGCGGGGGTCCGCGGGTCCTCCCAACCGCCGGCCGCGAGGAGCCAGAGGGGTGAGGTGAAGTGATGGAAGGTGACCACCGGGGTGAGTCCGTGCTCATGGCAGGTTTCCAGCATGCGGCGGTAGTGGTCGAGTTCCGCCACTGAGAAATGGCCTTCTTCGGGCTCGATGCGTGCCCATTCGAGCGAGAACCGGTAGCTGGTGAAGCCCAGGCTGGCGATCAGGGCAATGTCCTTGCGGTACCGGTGGTAGTGGTCGACGGCGTCGCCGGATGGTTCGGCGAAAATCGTCCCGGGCAGCCGCTCCAGGAACCAGCAGTCACTGTTGACGTTATTTCCTTCCACCTGATGGGCTGCGGTGGCCACGCCCCAGAGGAAATCCTGCGGGAAAGCAAAAGCGTCGGTCATTTGGTTCCTTTCGGTGTGAGCGCCGGGCGACAGTGCCTGGGCTGACTGTCCATCCTCGGTGCTCAATGACGGACCAGGGATGGCAGTTTTCATTGGTTGAAAGACTCGTCGCTGCCCGTCCCTGCATCGCGCGTCCGCCGGAGACCTACTCGGAGTGACCCCCGCCACAATAATTTTCCAATCAATGACATTGAAGTGTTTCCGTTTGAGGCGGCGCCGTGATCCTTGAGTGAGCCGGTCACCGAGACCCATCGAGGAGAGGGGCACCGGCGCAACGGCTTCGAGAGCCGGTCACAGACGACCGGCATACAGGCCGCCAGGCTCCCCCGGATGTTGACCCCCGTTTGTTGAGAAAGAATGCGAAGGCGCACCACATGAAACTTCTGAACTCCACCGCACGACGGAGCGCGGCCGTTCTGGCCGGGGCGCTTCTGCTCAGCCCGCTGACCGCCTGCGGCGGCTCCGGGCAGGCGGCGTCAACCGTTGACAAGAGCACGCTGACCATCGGCGTCGATAGCGACAGCGCCTCCTTCGGCTTTGACCCGCTGCGCGTCTCGGACGCACAGCGGCAGTTCTTCGAAGGCCTCTACGAAAACCTCATGACCCTGCAGCCGGACGGCTCCGTTGGTCCGGGCCTGGCCACCGGATTCAGCTACAACGCCGATAGCACCGTGCTGACGTTGACACTCAAGCAGGGGGTGACCTTCACGGACGGGTCCACACTCGACGCCGCACTCGTGAAGGCCAACTTCGACCGCCGCACCGATCCCGCACTCTCGGCGTACTCGGCCATCGCCAAGGGCGGCGCACAGGAAGTGACGTCAGTTGATGTCCTCAGCCCCACTCAGGTGGCCCTGACTTTCGCCAAGGCGCAGCCGGGCTTCGAGAAAAACCTGTCCTCCACACTGGGCATGATCGTCGGCAAGACCGGGGCCGCGGATTCGGCGAACCTCGCGGCCAAGCCGGACGGCTCAGGACCGTACACCTTGGATTCCGGGACCACCGTGAAGGGCAACAAGTACGTCCTGCAGAAGAACGGCAAGAGCTCCGACGCCGCGAAATACCCCTACAGCAAGATCGTCTTCAGCGTCATTCAGGACCCGCAGGCACGCGCCAACGCCCTGGTCTCTGGCCAGGTGGACGTAGCCCAGCTGACCTCGCCCACCGTTGACTTCGCCAAGGCTAAAGGCGTGGGAGTCTCCCAGATCGGTGGCACCGTCCAGACCATGATCGCCTTCGACAAGACCGGCAAGACGTCGCCGGCGTTCGCCAGCGAAAAGGTCCGCCAGGCCATCCAGCACGCCATCAACCGCAAAGCCCTGGTGGATGCCCTGCACAAGGGGGATATCGCCACCTGGAACGCGCTGCCCAAGGATTCTGCCGGATTTACGTCGCAGCTGGAAACTGCTTTCGCCTATGACCCGGAGAAGGCCAAGAGCCTCCTGGCCGATGCTGGCTACGCCAACGGCTTTGACTTCACCATCGTCGCCAGCGCCACCACCCAGACGGATCTGCAGGCCGTCCAGAAGGATCTCGCCGCCGTCGGCATCACTATGAACGTGAAAATGGCGACGTCGACCGATGAGGCGTTTGCCGCCGTCGCCACCACCCCGCTGGGCTACGCGCCGCTGGGGTGGGACAACCCGGTGGGCTTGATGTACGGCGCCATCCTGAGCGGCTTCACCAATGTCCAGAAGGCCACGGACGACCAGCTCTCGGCCGCCACGGGCGAGGCCGCCGCTGCCAAGGACGATGCCGCCCGCAAGGCCGCCTTGACCAAGCTCAACACGCGGCTGGTTGAGTCCGGCTGGTTGATCCCGCTGTTCGAATCCCTGACCAACCAGGGCTACAACACCAAGAAGGTCAAGCAGGTGGACTTCGCCGGCAGCAACGTCTACCCGCTGCTCTCGTCCTACGCCCCGGTTAGCTGACCACCGATCCTGCCGGGCGGCCCTTCCGAACAGGAAGGGTCGCCCGGCAGGTCCTGACCGATGGAGGTCACCATGGCACTATTCATCACCAAGCGCCTGCTGATGGCGCTGGCCACCGTGCTGGCGGTCGCGGTCCTGGCGTTCCTGCTGGTCCACGCGATGCCCGGCAGCCCGGGTGCTGTGTCGCTCGGAGCGGGCGCCTCCCAGGAGGCAATCGACGAGGTCAACGCCCGGCTTGGCTGGAACGATCCGCTCCTGACCCAGTTCTTCCGCTGGCTCACAGACGCCGTCCAGGGCAATTTGGGCACGTCCCTCATCGACGGCCGTTCCGTCGCGGCGGACCTGGGGAACAGGCTCCCCGTCACAGCCTCGCTTGCGGCCGGCGCCACCGTGCTGAGCGCCGTCCTCGGCATTGGCCTGGGCGTGACGGCGGCGGTCCGCGGTGGCCTGGTGGACCGGGTTGTCGGCGGGCTGTGCGGCCTCGCGGTGGCGCTCCCGGCCTTTTGGATCGGCATCATCTTCGTGTACCTGTTCGCCGTCCAGTCCTCGGTCTTTCCCGCCACAGGCTATGTTCCCTTCGAGGTCTCACCGCAGGACTGGGGTATGTCCCTGGCTCTTCCGGTGATCACCCTGGCCGTCGGCGGCGCAGCGTTCATCGCCCGCCAGACCAGGGCCTCGATGCTCGAGGCGCTGCAGCAGGAGCACATCCGGACCCTGCGCGCCACGGCCACCCCCACCTGGAAAATCCTCTACATCCACGCCCTGCGCTACGCCAGCCTGCCCATCGTGGCCGGCATCGCGCTGCAGTTCATCGGCCTGTTTGGCGGTTCCGTGATCGCCGAGCAGTTGTTCGCCATGCCGGGCCTGGGCCAGGCCGTCCAGACCTCCGTCAGCACCCACGACGCCCCCGCAGTCCAGGGCGTGGTGGTCATCGCCACCGTCGTGGTGGTGGCTGTGAACCTTGTGCTGGAACTTGCCACCAAGTTCCTTGACCCGAAGTTGCGTGCCTCATGATCCCCAAACTCAAGCCCCGCCCGCGGGCTGCCATCACCAAACGGTCCGCCAACCGGCTCTTCGCATCCCCCGGGGGGGTGGCCGGCGTCGTATGGCTGGCGGCCCTGGTGGTTGCCTCGCTGACCGCCCAGTGGTGGCTGCCCTACAAGACCGAGGACCAGGACTTCACCGCTGTCCTGTCCGGCCCCACCGCCGCGCACTTGCTCGGCACGGACGAGCTTGGCCGGGACCTCCTCAGCCGCATCTTCGCCGCCGCGGCCGGCACCCTGGGAACGTCACTGATCACGGTGATTGTCGGCGTCGGGCTGGGAACCGTCCTGGCGATGGCGGCCGGCGCCGCCGGCGAACGGGCGGAAGGGGTGCTCAGCCGCGTCACCGAGATCATGATGTCGCTCCCCGGCACGGTGATCATCCTGGCCGTCATCGGTGCCGTGGGAACCAACATTCCGCTGATCATGGCGATCCTGGGTGTCCTGATCTCTGCCGGCATCTACCGGGTCATGCTGGGCCAGGCGAAGTCGCTGCAGTCCCAGCTGTACGTGGACGCCGCCAAGGTGGACGGCGTCAGCATCCTGGGGATCAGCCTCCGCCATGTCCTGCCCGGCCTGACCAACACGATCGTGGTCCAGTCCGCCCTCATCTTCGCCGTAGGCATGCTGATCCAGGCCGGACTCGCGTTCATCGGCTTCGGCCCGCCCATCCCGCAGCCCAGCTGGGGCGGCATGATCCAGGGCGCCTCGCAGCACGTCTACGACGCACCCTGGCTCATGGTGCCCACCGGAGCGGTCCTTGCCCTGACAGTCCTGGCCGCGAACGCCATCGGCAACGCCCTGGGGAAGGCGCCGAACGCCGCGGCCTCCCACCTGCCCTCGGCAGCGGCCCGCCGCCAGCGCGCCAGTTTTATTGCCGATGCCGTGGCCGCAGCAGGCGCCGCCGCCTCACCCGAAAGGACGGGCGCCGTCCCTGCGACAGGCCAGCTAAGCGTCCGCAACCTTTCCGTGGGGGTCGACGGCGGCACGGCGCTGGTCACGGACGTCTCGTTCGACGTCGGCCAGGGAACGGTGCTGGGCCTGGTCGGGGAGTCCGGGTGCGGCAAGACCATGACGGCGCTGTCCCTGCTGGGACTGCTGCCCTCCGGGGTCTCTGCCACCGCGGGCCAGATCCTGTGGAACGGCAGGAACCTCGCAGCCGCCACCGAACGCGACTTGGAAGGCATCCGCGGCCGTGACATCGCCCTGATCTCACAGGAACCCATGCGGGCCCTGGACCCCATGTTCACGGTGGGCTACCAGCTCACCGCGGCCATCCGGCGCCTGCGCAAGGCAGGCAAAGCCGAGGCGCGTGCCGAAGCCCTTGGCCTGCTGGAAAAGGTAGGCATCGTGGACGCCGAAAGCATCCTCAAGGCCTATCCGCACCAGATCAGCGGCGGCATGGCCCAGCGCGTGGCCATCGCCCTCGCCCTGTCCGGCCGGCCGCGGCTGCTGGTGGCTGACGAGCCGACGACCGCCCTGGACGTCACCGTGCAGGCCGAAATCCTCTCGCTGCTGCGCTCCCTGGTGAAGGACACCGGGATGTCCGTGGTGATGGTGACGCACGACCTTGGCGTCGTGGCCGACATCTGCGACAACGTCGCCGTGATGTACGCCGGCCAGGTCGTGGAAAGCGGCAGGACGGCCAACATTCTGGACAACCCCCGCCACCCGTACACCCTGGCGCTCCTGGCCGCCGACCCGCACGCCAACAACGCCGCGGACATGCCCGAGCGGCTGGCCACCATCAGCGGCCAGGTTCCGCAACCCAAGGACTGGCCCACGGGCTGCCGGTTCATGGCGCGTTGCCAGTTCGCAGGCTCGGCCTGCGCCGCCCCGGTCCCGCTGCTGTCCTCCGGGTCCGAGGACGGACGGGTCCGCTGCGCCAAGGCGGACGAACTGGCCGTCGAGGGCCTGGAATGGCTTGCCACCGAAGTGCCCACGCACCGAGTACTGAAAATCGTCGAAAAGGACCTGGCATGAGCATCGAAGCGGCAGAGCGGCAGGGGTCCCCAGCCCCCGTACTGGACGGACCCATGCTCGAGGTGAAGGACCTGGTGGTCCGCTATGGCCGCGGCCGGAAGGCTGCGGCGGCCCCGGCCGCGGTGGACGGCGTCAGCTTCGCCATCCGCCCCGGCGAGACCGTAGGCCTGGTGGGGGAATCCGGCTCCGGAAAATCCACCATCGGCAAGGCGATCCTGGGCCTCCAGACGAGCGCCGGCGGCACCATCAGCTACCAGGGCAGGGACATCACCCATGCCGGTGCCGCAGAGCGCCGCGCCCTGGGCGGTGAGCTGCGGGCCGTCTTCCAGGACCCCAACTCCTCGCTGAACCCGCGCCAGAGCATTGGTGCCTCGCTGGCGGAGCCGCTGCGGATCCGCGGTGTGTCGGCGGTTGACGCGCGGGGGAAGGCCGAAGCCATGCTGGAACGTGTGGGGCTGCCCCGCGAGGCCGTAGACCGCTACCCGGGCCAGTTCTCCGGCGGCCAGCGCCAGCGTATCGCGGTGGCGCGCGCCCTGATCTGTGAACCCCGGCTGGTGGTCTGCGACGAAGCGGTCAGCGCCCTGGACCTGTCAACCCAGGCCCAGGTACTCAACCTCCTCGCCGACCTCCGGGACGAACGCGGCCTCAGCTACCTGTTCATCGCCCACGACATCTCGGTGGTCCAGTTCCTGGCGCAGCGCGTGGTGGTCCTCTACCGCGGCCAAGTGATGGAAAGCGGGCCGGCGGCAACCGTCACGGAGCAGCCCAGGCACCCCTTCACCCAGGCCCTCGTGGCTGCCTCGCCCGTGCCAAGACCCGCGGAACAGGCCCAGCGGAGGATGCTGCGGGAATCCCTTGGCGTCCGCACGGCCGCCGCGGCGGCCGCCAAGCCTGGAGGCTGCCCGTTCAGCCAGCGCTGCCCGCTGGCCACCGAACTGTGCACATCCGTTCGTCCCGCGCTGCGCACCGTGGGCGAGTCCGACGTCGCCTGCCACTACGCCTGATGGAGCCCACCTTGACTGCCACCACGGGCCGCCGGCCCCTGCCCCCAACACGCCTCCGTTCCGACAACCTCAGCCGGGCCTTCGGGATCACCAGCACTGCTCCCAGGTTGAGCTGGACACCGCCGCAGGGCACCCTCCGTCAGGTTGCCTACCAGCTGACCGCCAGCAACGGCTGGGACACCGGCCGGGTGGACAGCGGCACGCACGGCTACCTGCCATACGGCGGTCCCGCCCTCGGCTCGCGTGACCGCTTCGAATGGTCCGTCCGGACATGGGACCTGGCGCCGGACGGCACTGAGATTGCCTCCGCCTGGTCCAGCCCCATGTCCGTGGAACTTGGACTCCTGCACCCCGGCGACTGGAGCGCCCGCTGGATCGGTCCCGAGGAACCCGTGGTCCCGGCGCCGGGGAACCGGCCAGGCTACGCCCTGCACCGCGACTTCACCCTCGACGCCGCCCCGGATCTTGCACGGGCATACGCCACGGCGCACGGAATCTACGAGCTGTTCATCAACGGGGAGCGGGTGGGGGACCAGCAGCTCACCCCCGGCTCCACGAGCTACAACAGCACCCTCCAGGTCCAGACGTTTGATGTCGCGCCCTTGTTGCGCGCAGGTGCCAACACCGTCCGCGCAGTCCTCACGGACGGCTGGTTCCGCGGATCCTTCGGGTTCACCCGCGACGCCGACATGTACGGAACGCAAACGGCATTCCTGGCGCAGCTGGAAATGGTGTCCGGCGGAGCCCGGACCGTCATCGGCACTGACGCATCGTGGCTGGTCAGCGCCACGGAGATCGTCAGCGCCGATCTCATGGCAGGCCAGCAAGTCGATTTCCGCCGCGGCCACGGGGCGGCCGGGCACACGGTCCTCCGCGACGGCAGCTTCGCCACGCTCAGCGGCCCGGTGGCACCGCCCACCAGGATCGTGGAGGAACTCCTGCCGGTCTCCATCACCCGCCTCAGCAACGGCAGCCAGATCGTGGATCTGGGCCAAAATATCCATGGCTGGGTCCGTTTGAGTCGGCTGGGTGCTGCCGGCACCGAAGTGACCCTGGTGTACGGGGAGGCCCTGGGCGCCGACGGGGAAGTCACCCAGGACCACCTCCGCCCCATCGACTTCAAGAACCCTGGACAGTTCCTCGACCCCGGGCAGAGGGACTCCGTGGTCTCGGCCGGCACCCGGGGCGAGGTGTTCGAACCGCGCCACACCACTCACGGTTTCCAATACATCTCGGTCCAGGGCCTGGCCGACACTTTGGAGCCGGCGGACATTGTTGGCTGCATGGTCCAGACCGACCTGGAGCGCCTGGGCACCTTCAGCTGCAGCGAAAACCGGCTCAACAAGCTGCACGACATTGTGGAATGGAGCTTCCGCGACAACGCGTGCGAGGTGCCCACCGACTGTCCCCAGCGCGAAAAAGCGGGCTGGACCGGCGACTGGCAGCTGTTTGTACCCACCGCGGCCTACCTCTTCGACGTCTCCGGATTCTCAACGAAGTGGCTCAACGATGTCCGCGCCGACCAGTGGGAGAACGGCGTGATCGTCAACATCTCGCCCTCGCCCGGCCCGGACGCGACGCGAAACGACCCCATGGCGTTCCTGAACGGCTCCGCCGGCTGGGGCGACGCGATCGTGTCCGTCCCGTGGGAAATCTACCTGGCCACCGGTGACGCGAAGATCCTGGCGGAGAACTGGGATGCCATGAACCGCTGGCTCGGCTTTGTGCGCCGCACCGCCGAAGAGAACCGGCACCCGGCCCGGGGGACGCTGTGCCCCACGCCCGAAGAGCACGAGAAGTACCTCTGGGATACCGGCTTCCATTGGGGCGAATGGCTGGAACCGGACGGGCCGCAGCCGGACCTATTCGGTGCCAGGAGCGCAGACCACGGCATCGTTGCCACCGCCTACTACCGGCGCTCCTCCGCCATCATGGCCAGCATTGCCTCCGTCCTGGGCAGGGCAGCCGAGGCCAAGGAACTCGGGCAACTCTCCGAGAACGTCCGCCGCGCGTGGCAACGGGAATACCTGCAGGCCGACGGGACAGTCGGAAACAGGACGGCGGGAAATAGGACAGCGGGAAACGGGACAGCCGGCAACGGATCAGTCGACGGCGGCACGCAGGCCAATTGCGTGCGGGCGCTTGCCTTCGACCTTGTGCCGGACAGTGCCCGCGCCGCCGTGACGAACCAGCTCGTCAACCTGGTCAGGGAAGCTGGCACCCATGTGGGGACCGGCTTCCTGGCCACGCCGTACCTGCTGCCCGTCCTTGCCGACAACGGGCATCCCGGCCTCGCCTATGAGCTGCTCATGCAGGACTCCGAGCCGTCCTGGCTCGCGATGGTGGACCGCGGTGCCAGCACCGTCTGGGAGGCCTGGAACGGCCTCGGCCCGGACGGCACGCCCGAGGCCTCGCTCAACCACTACAGCAAGGGCGCCGTTATCTCGTTCCTGCACCGCTACACGGCTGGCCTGCGCCAGGCACCCGGCAGCGCAGCCTACCAACGGATCATCATCGAGCCCCGGCCCGGCGCCGGGATCACGTCCGCGGCCACGTCGCACCGAGGCCCGCAGGGCCTGATCGAGGTGGGCTGGACAATCGACGACGGCGATCTGACCCTCAGGGTGACCGTCCCGCCCGGCACCACAGCGGAGGTCCGCCTCGCCGGCCAGCCGAACGCCGTCGTCGGGCCCGGAACACATACTTTTCCCGCCGCCGTCCCTGCGCGCGGCGCAGGCACCATTCCGACCCTTGCAAGGAGCGCACCATGACCCCCGAGTCACTGACCACGCCAACGTCCAAGCCAACGTCGAGGGCGGAACCCGTTCCGGCGGGACCGGAGGCGCCGGCGCCTGCCGGGTTGCCGGCCCCGGCCTTCCCGGCGTTCCTGCCCCCGGGCACGGCCGACGTCGTGTCGGAAGACTCCGCCGTCCACCGCGAGGTCAGCTACGCGATCACCGTCGGCTTCCGCCGGCTCGCCATGGACATCTGGCTGCCCCGCAACGCCGCCGGGACGCCGGTTCCGCTGGTTCTGTGGGTCCACGGCGGCGCATTCCAGCTCGGGGACCGCCGCGAACTGCCGCCCAGCTTTGCCCCGGAATCAGTGTTCCGCCTACTGAACCAAGCCGGCATCGCGTGCGCCACCGTGGACTACCGCCATGCCCTGGAAGCGCCGTTCCCGGCCCAGCTGCACGACCTCAAGGCCGCCGTCCGATACCTCCGGGAACACGCTGACCTGCTGGGCATCGACGCCGGACGGATAGGCGCCTGGGGCGAGTCCGCCGGTGGCCACCTCGCCGCACTGCTGGGACTCACCGGCCTCCGCGACGACCTTGAGGGCGGACTCGGCGTACAGGGCCACTCCAGCGCCGTGAGCGCCGTCGTCGACTTCTACGGGGTGTCCTCCCTGCCGGACATGCCGCCCATGAACCTGCCGCCCGGCATGATGGCCGGACCGTTGAGCGCTGCCGTGCCGGAGGGCATGACCCTGGAACCGGGCCCCATGCTGGTGGGCGGCACCGACGATCCGGCCCTGCTGGCCGCGGCGAGCCCGCTGGGCTACGTCACCGCCGGCGCACCGCCGTTCCTGCTGATCCACGGCGACAGCGACGGCCTGGTGCCGCTTGCCCAAAGCGAACTGCTGGCCGCCGCGTTCACGGATGCGAACGTCCACCACGAACTCATCCCCATCCGGGGCGGTGACCACTGCTTTTTCGGCGCGGAGGACCAACTGGACTGGATCCTCAGCACGGCCGTGGACTATTTCGTCCGGTGGCTTTAGGGACAGGTCGAATATTCGGCTGTAGCATTCCCGCATGGCTATCGCACGCTTCCCAGGACTCGTCATTGACTGCCCCGACGCCGGAGCCCTCGCGGGCTTTTACGGTGCCCTGCTCGGCTGGAATGTGAAGGATGACGGCGACTGGGCCGAAATCCGCCCGGACGACGGCAGCGACTGCATCTCGTTCCAGCAGGTGGACGACTACCGGGCGCCGGAATGGCCGGGCCAGGGCGCACCACAGCAGATGCACCTGGACCTGATGGTGCGGGACCTGGACGAAGGCGAAAAAGAGGCCATCGAGCTGGGAGCCACCAAAGCGGACACGCAGCCCGGGACCACCTTCCGGGTTTTCCTCGATCCGGCCAGCCACCCGTTCTGCCTCTGCGTGGACTAAGCACACCTCGTCCGGCCGCGGCGCTCTTTCGCCGCGTCCGGTCAGCATCGGCAGCAGCCATACAGACCAACAAGCCGCTCCGCGCACATGATTTCCAGTCAATGAAACTACGCTAGCGGGCGCATTGCCGTTCCCGGGACGCTGGGGAAAGCCCTAAAGCTTCCTCCTTCTTGACGAATCGAGCCGACGTTGACTCCCAACACCCTTCGTTTCCCGTCCCGGGAACCCGCCCGGCTGAGTGCCACCGTTCCGGGCACCCCCGTTCCGGGCACCACGGTTCCCGCCCCCGTCCGCTTCGAACACCACGAGGAGCCCTTCGGCATCGGCGAGGACCGGCCGCGGCTGTCCTGGCAGGTCACAACGGACACTCCCGGCTGGGTCCAGACCGCCTATGAGCTTCAGCTCGGTCCCGATGGCGGCAGCCTGGCAAGTTACGGCCGCACCGACAGTTCCGAGCAGCTCCTGCAGCCGTGGCCGGCGCCGCCGCTGGAGAGCCGCCAGCGCATCGCAGTCCGGGTCCGCGTCTGGGGCAACGACGCCGGCGGCCCCTCCGAATGGAGCCCCGTGGCCCACGTGGAGGCCGGACTGCTGAACGCCGCAGACTGGCAGGCCGCCATGATCCGCCCGGCCTGGGACGAGGCCAGCGAAGCCAACGAGCCGGCAGCGCGCCTGAGCAGGACTTTCGAGCTGGAAGGCGATGTGCGGACCGCCCGGCTCTACGCCAGCGCCCGTGGCGTCTACGTGGCGCACATCAACGGCCGGCGCGTGGGCAGGGACATCCTGGCCCCGGGCTGGACCAGCTACCATCACCGGCTGCGCTACCAGAGCTACGACGTCACTGAGTACCTCCAGCCCGGCACCAACGTCATTGGCCTTGAGGTAGCGGACGGCTGGTGGCGCGGCAACCTGGGCTTCCAGGAGAAGCGCAACACCTACGGCAACCGCACCGCCGTGATCGCCCAGCTGGAAATATCCGACGCCGGCGGGGCAGTCACCACGATCGGCACGGATGCGTCGTGGCTGGCCGGGCGGGGGCCGGTGCTCTCGGCCGACCTGTACGACGGCGAAACCTACGATGCGCGGCTCGAGAGCCATGGCTGGGCTGAGACCGGGGCTGAGGCGGTGCTGGACGCAGGCACGCTGCAGCCCGCCGTCGTGGTTGACGGCTTCGATCCTGCGGTCCTGGTAGCACCCGACGGCCCACCCGTCAGGGCCACCGAAGAGCTGCCGGTCA
The DNA here is from genome assembly GCF_052115605.1 of Arthrobacter sp. 2MCAF15. NCBI lineage: Bacteria > Bacillati > Actinomycetota > Actinomycetes > Micrococcales > Micrococcaceae > Arthrobacter > Arthrobacter sp. 2MCAF15. The sequence goes on from NZ_JBFRGZ010000004.1 coordinate 139,563, forward strand.
AAGCGGTGCTGGGAACGCCGTCCGGTAAGACCATTCTGGACTTCGGCCAGAACCTTGTCGGCCGGGTGCGCTTCCATGTGATCGGTCCGCCCGGCGCCGAGGTGGTGCTGCGGCACGCCGAGGTGCTGGAACACGGTGAACTTGGCGTCAGGCCGCTCCGGGTGGCCAAGCAGACCGACCGCTACATCCTGCGCGGAGCTTTGGGCGGCGAATCCTGGGACCCCGGGTTCACCATCCACGGCTTCCGCTATGTGGAGGTGAGCGGCTGGCCGGGCGAGCTGGACCCCGGCGCCTTCACCGCCGTCGTGATCCATTCCGAGCTGGCGCGAACAGGGACGTTTGCGTGCTCTGATCCGATGCTGAACCAGCTTCATTCGAACGTCGTGTGGGGGATGCGCGGAAACTTTGTCGACGTCCCCACGGACTGCCCGCAGCGCAACGAGCGGCTGGGCTGGACCGGGGACTTCCAGATCTTCGCCGCCACGGCGGCCTTCCTCTACCGGATTCCGGGCTTCACCGCCTCGTGGCTCAAAGACATGGCCGCCGAGCAGGGGACCGACGGGCCGCCGCCGCTTGTGGTCCCCGAAGTGGTGGCCGAAAAGCCGCCGTTCCCGGACCGCCCGGTAATGGCCGCGTGGGGTGACGCCGCCGTCCTTGTTCCCTGGGTGCTGTACCAGCGCACGGGGGACCTGGAATTCCTCCGCCGGCAGCTGCCGGGGATGACCGCCTGGCTGGAAGCCGCGGCCCAAGCCGCCGGCCCGGAGCTGCGCTTTGAACACGGCTTCCAGTTCGGCGACTGGCTGGACCCGGCCGCACCGCCGGATTCGCCCGGTGACGCACGCACGCCCTGGCAGCTCGTGGCGCAGGCATACCTCGCGTACTCGGCGTCGGTGGCCGGCGAGGCTGCCAGACTGCTGGGCCAGGACACGGAAGCGGAACGGCTGCGTGAGCTGTCCGGCAGGTCCCGGGCGGTGTTCCGCGAGCGCTACCTCGACGACGCCGGCAGGCTCACGCCATCCACGCAGACGGCCTATGCGGTGGCCCTGCGCTTCGGTCTCCTCGAACCGGCCGAGCATGCCGCCGCGGCCGCCCGGCTGGCGGAAACCGTGGAAGCCGACGGGTACCGGATAGCCACCGGGTTCGTAGGGACTCCGCTGGTCTGCGACGCGCTCAGCGAGCACGGCCAGGCGGCGGCGGCCTACCGGCTGCTCCTCCAGACCGAGTGCCCGTCCTGGCTGTACCCGGTGACCATGGGCGCCACCACCATCTGGGAGCGCTGGGACTCCATGCTCCCGGACGGCAGCATCAACCCCGGTGAGATGACGTCCTTCAACCACTACGCCCTCGGTGCTGTGGCCGACTGGATGCACCGCAGCGTGGCCGGCCTCGCGCCGGCCGCGCCGGGGTACCGGAAGCTGCTGGTCCGGCCGCTGCCCGGCGGGGGACCGGGCTGGGCGGAAGCCACGCACCAAACCCCCTACGGCGAGGCCGCGGTCCGGTGGGAACAGGACGGTGACGAGTTCTCGCTGTCCGTGACCGTCCCGGCCGGCTGCACCGCCGCGGTGTACCTGCCCGACGGTGGGAACACCGGCGTCGACGTCGGCTCCGGGACGCATTCATTCCGCTGCGTTGTTCCTTCCGCCGCAGCCCCCTCGGCAGCAGCCGATGGAGCCCGCGAGCCGGCGCTGCAGCCATGACCCTGGATCTGGAGCTGGCCGGCCTCATGCACCACGTGGCCGGTGCCGGTTCCTTCGCCGATCTCCTCGCCGACCCTGCCGGGATGCGGCGGCTGGAGGCGTTCAGCGGTGGGGAACTGCCGTATGTGGCCCCTGCCGTTCCCCTCCGCCTGGTGGAAGCCCCGGGGCCCAACGGGCCTGTGCCCATCCGGATCTACGGCCCCGGCAACCTGGCGCCGGACCGGGGCCCGGGTTCGGGGGAAGGAGGTTCCTCCGGTGCCGGGCTGCCCGGCCTGGTGTGGCTGCATGGCGGCGGCTTCGCCGGGGGCACCCTGGACATGCGGGAAGCGGATCAGGTTGCCCGTGAACTCGCTGACCGGACCGGCGGGCTGGTGTTCTCCGTCGACTACCGGCTGGCCCGCGACGGCGTCCACTTCCCGGTCCCGCACGAAGACACGCTCGCGGCCTGGCGCTGGACAGCCGCCCACGCCGAGGAGCTCGGCGTGACGCCCGGTGTCCTGTGCCTCGGCGGTGCCAGCGCCGGCGGGAACCTCGCCGTCGGTGCCGCCATGTATCTCAAGGACGCCGGCCTGGCGCTGCCCGCCAAGCTGCTCCTCGCCTATCCGTTCCTTCACTCGGAGCTCCCCTCACTGGAGCCTGCCGCCGTAACTGACGGAGGCGTGCTTTCGGCCCTGCCCCGGATCCTGCGCTTCACCGGGGACGACTGCCGGGGCATGGTGGAAAACTACATTGGCGGCCCGGCCGGGATGGCGTCCTCGTACGCCCTGCCCGGCCATGCCGATCCCTCAGGGCTCCCCCCGGTGGCAGTCATTGCCTGCGAATACGATGACCTGCGCACCTCTGCTGAGCTCTTCGTCGAGTCACTCAACGCGGCCGGTGTTCCGGTGGCCCTCCGGCTGGAAAAGGGAGCGACGCACGGGTACCTCAACCACTCGGCGGCGCTGGGGATCGTGCAGCAGGGGCTGGCATTCCTCGCGGCTGAAGTGGACTCGGCAAAGCCCTTTCAATGATTGAAATCCGCGGTTTGCGCCCGCCCTGTGATCCGACAGTCTTAGGGGGAGGCGCCGATGCATCAGGGGAACCGGCACAGGAAACGGAAGGGAGTCGACCATGACGGATGCTCACGTGCTGAGCGGCATCGAATTCGCCCGCACGGGCGGCGACGGTTCGCGCCCGCTGCTGCTGGACCTCTACCTTCCGGCTTCCGGGAACGGGGCGGCTCCCCGCCCCGCCGTGGTCCATTTCCACGGTGGTGGCTGGCGCGTCGGGGAGCGGTCCTCGCTGGGCCCGGTCCTGGACGGATTCGGCCTCAGTGCCTTCGAAAAGCTCACCGACGCCGGATTCGTGGTGGCGTCGGCCGACTACCGGCTCAGCCACGAGGCAGTTTTCCCGGCCCAGCTACACGACGCGAAGGCTGCCGTGCGCTGGCTCCGGAACCATGCCGCCGACTACAACGTGGACCCGGCCCGGATCTACGCGTGGGGCGACTCCGCGGGCGGCCATCTCGCCAGCCTGGTGGGCCTCACTGCCAATGCCGGCTCCCCGGACTTCGCAGATGTTGCCGGCGCCGGTGGCGACGCTGCCGTAGCTGCGGTGGCCGCCTGGTACCCGCCCACGGACCTGGTCCGGATGGCCGAACAGAGCCTGCCCGGCGCCGTCGCCCGGGCCGACGACCCCGGATCCCGCGAGGAACTCCTCATCGGCGCCGTCCTGGCCGACGAGCCGGCGAAGGCGGCAGCGGCCAGCCCCATCAGCCACGCCAGCCGTTCCGCGCCGCCATTCTTCCTGGCCCACGGAACGGCGGACCGCTTCGTTCCGCCTGCACAGTCCGAGTCGCTGGCAGCCGCGCTGGAAGGCGCCGGTTCCGCCGTCGAACTTCTCCTGATTGAGGGCGCGGACCACATGTGGATCCTCCCGGACCACAGCCAGGCCGCGGCCGAAAAGGCAATGGGGGCGACCCTCTCGTTCTTCCTCCGGCAATCCCGGTCCGCGGACACGCCGGCACCCTGACCGGCCGCAGCACCCCAAAACGGCAACAGAGCACCATCGCCGGACTACACGCATCGGCCCGCCGGCACGGACCCAACTCCACAGCTCCTCCAACTACAGGGCTCCTAACGGCAGGGCCTCCATCGCCGTGCCCACCTACCACCCCCCCGCCCCCGGGCGGCACCAGAAAGGCCCACCACATGCAGTACATAGGCATCAATCACGACGGCGGCGCATGGGCGGCCGCCCTCCTCGGCTCACGGGTGGTTCCGCTGGCCCCGGTTGCGGACTTCTGGGCCGATGCCGCCGGATGGCAGGAGAAAGCGCTCTCCCTCTCAGCCGACGCGCTGACGGAGGACTCCGGTGACGCGCTGGACCGCGCCGACGTCACGGAGGTCCCGCTGGTGCCGGCCTCGGCCCGGGTGATCTGTGTCGGCCTGAACTACAAGGCCCACGCCGCCGAAGGCAGCTACAAGGACCAGGAACTGCCGCCCTACCCCACACTGTTCGGGCGCTGGACGGCCTCCCTGTCGGTGGGAAACGTGCCGGTCCCCGTGCCCTCGGGCGAGGACGGCCTGGACTGGGAAGGCGAAGTGGCCGCCTACATCGGGCACCGCGTGGAATCCGTTGACGAAGCCACCGCCGCGGACTCAGTTTTCGGCTACTCCACGTTCAATGACCTCACTGCGCGCCGGGCCCAGAAACTCACCTCGCAGTGGACGCTTGGCAAGAACGGCGACCTCAGCGGGCCGCTGGGCCCGTTGGTCAGCCGGGACGAAGTAGGGGACCTGCGCGACGGCCTAAAGGTCCGGACCCGGGTGAACGGTACCGAAGTCCAGAACGGCAACACCAGGGACATGATCTTCTCCGTCCCGGCAATCATCGCGCTGATCAGCCAGACCTTTACCCTGCACCCCGGCGACGTCATCGCCACCGGCACCCCTGAAGGCGTGGGCTACGCCCGGACCCCGCAGTGGCTGCTGCAGCCCGGCGACACCGTCGAAGTCGAAATCGACCGGCTGGGGACCCTCACCACCCCCATCGGCACGCCGGACCTCCGGGCGGGGGCCTGATGACCGCCATCGAGAACGCCTCCCTGTCGGACCTTCCGGAGGACGTCCCGGTGCTGATTGCCGGCGGCGGGCCCAGCGGGCTGTTCCTGTCCCTGGACCTCGCCCGGCGCGGCATCCCCAGCACCGTCATCGAACCACGGGCGTCCATCGATCCGGACAGGCCGCGGGCAAAGACCACCAACGCACGCACCATGACGCACCTGCGCCGGCTGGGCCTCGCGGACACCCTGCGGAACGCGGCGCCCCTGCCCGTTTCCTATGCCCAGGACGTCATCTTCTGCTCGGGGCTGACAGGGGACAGCGGGCGGGAGATCACCCGGTTCCGCCAGGCGTTCCAGCTGGTTCCCGGCCGCTACGAGCAGCAGCCTGAGTGCGGACAGCAGGTCCCACAGCCTGTCATGGAAACAGTCCTGCGGGACGCCGTGGCAGGATCGAAGCTGGTCACCCTGCTGACCGGCCTGGCTGTCGGCGACATTGACTACGGCTCCCATGGGTCCAGCCACGCCGCCCCCGGGTCGTCCGGCCCGCGCGCCCGGGTGGAGGTCTCCGACGCCGCCGGACGCCGCCGCGCCGTCGAGTGCCGCTTCCTGGCCGGTGCCGACGGCGGGGCCTCCGCCGTTCGGCGCGGCCTTGGCATCCGTCTGGAGGGCGGCTCCGCGGAACTGTCCAACATCAGCATTCTCTTCCGTTCCCGGGACCTGGGGGATGCCATCACCCTGGATCCCGCCGTGCAGTACTGGGTGCTGGGGCCGGGCGTGGCCGGCATGGTGGGCAGGATGGACCTCGAGGGCACCTGGTGGGCCATCATCCAAGGCGTGGACGGGCGTGAGGACTTCGACGCCACCGCCTTGGTGCGCTCGCTCATTGGTGCGGACGTGGACCTTGAGATTGTCGCCACCGACCCCTGGACTGCCCGCATGCTGCTGGCACCCGGCTACGGCGGCGACGCCGCATTCCTGGTGGGCGACGCCGCACACCTGAACCCGCCGTGGGGCGGTCACGGCTTCAACACCTGCATTGGCGACGCCGCCAACCTGGCATGGAAAATCGCCGCGGAGATTGATGGCTGGGCCGGCCCGGCACTGCTCGGAAGCTACGAACTGGAGCGGCGCCCGGTGGCCGAACGGACCATCCGGGACGCTGCCGCCAACGGCCAGGCCCTCGCGTATCACTTCGCGGACCCCGCACTGCGCGGCGGCGGGGCCGCGGGCGATGCCGCGCGGCTCCGGGCGAAGGAGGCGCTGGCGGTCAAGCAAAGCGAATTCGATGCGCTGGGCCTGGTCCTGGGCTACGGCTACCCGTCCTCGCCCCTGGTTGTCCCGGACGGCTCGCCCGTGCCGCCCGAGGACCCCATCCGCTACGTTCCCTCGGCCAGCCCCGGCGCGCTGTTGCCGCACGCCTGGCTGGACCGCTCGACATCGCTCTACGACATTCTTGGACCGGGTTTCACGCTGCTGGTGGACGCAGGGACCCTTGCCGGCATGCCCGCGCAGGAGGCCTATGAGCCGGTCCTGGCGGCCGCGGCGCGGCACGGCATTCCGGTGACGGTTACCGCCGTCGGGCCAACAGATGACGGAACGCCGATGGCGGACCTGTGGGACGCCGACGCGGTCCTGGTCCGGCCGGACCAGCACGTCGCCTGGCGTGGGACCGCGCCCGACGCAGCGGCGGCGGCCATCGGCATCGCCGCCGGCTGGCCACCCGAACACCGCATTTCCAAAGACCACACGTCCAAAGACCACGACAGGAGCCCCCGTGTCGACGCAATCGTTCCGTGACTTCCTCTACCCTCCGGACCATCCGCGGGTGGCGGCGATCCGCGGGCTGGATGCCCGGAGCTACGCCGAAGCAGCCACCACGGATTCCTTCGCCGGGCCCATGATCGAGGGCTGGAAGACGCTGTACCCGCAACCGTTCGTGGGCGTGACCAGCAACGGCAAGGTAATTGAGGGCCTGTACCCGTTTGGGCCGTCAGAACCCGGCGAGGAGGCTCCGGCAGCCGCCATGGTGGCTGCCGCTGGGACGCTGCTCGGCGCCGTCACCCCCGCCCAGACTGAACAGCTGGTGTACGCGGCGGACGCGCCGGAATGGCAGAGCTGGGCCAACCCGGAGTTCATGCAGCACGACACCGGGCTCCGGCTGGATGAGCTGGACAGCCCGGTCCGCGATGCCGCCCTGTCCGTGATGGAGGCCAGCCTCAGCCCTGCCGGCTACGAGCTGGTCCGGAACCTGATGCGGATCAACGGGTTCCTGGGCGACCTGGTGGAACTCCCGCAGCTGATGAACGAGTTCAGCTACAACTTCGCCCTGTTTGGATCCCCGTCCCTGACCGAACCATGGGGCTGGCAGATTTTCGGGCACCACGTGGCGCTCAATTGCCTCGTGGCGGGAAGCCAGCTGGTGGTCTCGCCGGTGTTCCTCGGCGCCGAACCGGATCTCATCGACGCCGGCCCGCACCGGGGCGTGACAGTATTCAGGGAGCGGATCGCCTGGGCGCGCGAGCTCATGGCGTCCCTCCCGGAACAGCTGCGGCGTGACGCCACGGTGTTCGAGGACATGCAGGATCCAGCCATGCCCGAAGGCCGGATGCACCCCGGCGATGAGCGGCATTTGGCCGGGTGCTTCCAGGACAACCGGGTGATCCCGTACGAGGGCATCAGGGTGCTGTCCCTGCCGGCCCGGGCGCGCACCATCCTTGACCTGCTGGTGGATGACTTCATTGCCCACCTGCCGGACGGACCGAGGGCAGCGCGGCGCCGGGAAATCCAGGAGCACTACGGCCAGACCTGGTTTTCCTGGATCGGCGGCTGGGCCGCCGGGGATGCCTTCTACTTCCGGATCCAGAGTCCCGTGGTGGTCATGGAGCTGGACCACCATACGGGCGTCTTCCTCAGCAACGACACCCCCGCCCCGTTCCACATGCACACGGTGATGCGCACGCCCAACGGCAACGACTACGGCCGCGCGCTAGTCCGTCAGCATCAGGAAGCCCGTCAGCATCAGGCCGCCCGCCAGCATCATGAAGCCAGCCGGTTTCAGGGCTGAATCCGCAGCCACCGAACAAACAGCCAGGGTCCGCAACTTTCGAGGAGTTCCGGATCCTGGCTGTTTGTAGTGCTGACGTCCTTAGACGGGTCTTAGATGTCCAGCGCTGCACGGCGCTGCGGCGGGGGACCCACCACTGTCAGGTCCATCTCGGCCTGGGCGCGGCCGAAGCCCTCCATGTCCATGTACGGTTCGCCGCCCTCGGTGTACATGTAGTCCTCGGTGGGTTTGTTGAAGTACTCGAAGAAGCCGTTGAACACCGACGGCGTCAGGAACCCCACCATCTGGGTGTAGTGGGAGTCGAACGCGAAGGAGTGGATGGTTCCCGCCGGTGCGTGCAGGAAGTCGCCCTTGGTGAGCAGGACCTCGCGCCCGTTGGCGTAGATCCACATCCGGCCCTCGGTGCAGAGGAAGTTTTCCGTGTGCTGTTCGTGGAAATGGAGTGGAATGTAGGGGGACTTGGCGCCCTTGGTGTGGACGGCGAAGTAGTTCGATCCCGTGTTCGCCGGCCGGGAAAGGTACGTGAACATGGTCTGGTAGCTGACCATCCGCTCGCCCTCGCCGGCGCTGAGGAAGTACGGGCTCTGAGCGGCTGGCAGCCCGGCGTCCTGCCGGAAGGACGGCGCCACCCTTTCGACGTCGGGGAACGTCATCCCGAATTCGGCGCCCACCTCGGCGCGCTCCCGCAAGCTGGGCTTCCGGCCCGCCGTGAGGGGCGGGACATGCGAATCGATGGGCGTGCCGACGCGCTCGTAGTACGCCTCGGCGCCGCCCGGGGTCATCCAGTTCAGGAAGCGCGTGTAGTGGCTTGCCATCCGGTACGCGTGTGGGGTTCCCGGCGGGATTACCACGGAATCCCCGGGAGCCAGGATGCGGCTTTCGCCTGGCAGCCATACGTGCAGGATGCCGTCGAAAACGTACAGCGTCTTGTGTTCCACGGAGTGGCTCACAAACGGTGATTCGGACCCCATCCCGCCGGAGACGTAGGCGGCGCTGAAGATCCCTCCGGTGTCCGCCGCGCGGGCAATGACGGTGACCAGTTGGCCGTTGATCTCGTAGCGGGCGCCCTCGCCCGAGGCCATGTAGTAGGGGACGGCTTCGCCTGGCAGCACATTGGCCACCGGGAGCTGTTTATTCATTTCCTCAACGCTGAGGGACATCGCATCCTTCTTTCCTGTCAGTGGACCGCGGGCTGCCCCCAAGACTGCCTCCGATTCTCCGCCGGGACGACATCTATTTCCAATGGATGAAACACTTCCGCCGATTCGTTTCAGGCCGCTGGACCCCGGGGTGACCGTTCCGGGCCGGTTGTCGACGCTCCAGACCGTTCCCTAGGTGTCCCCGGCATTCCCGGATACGGTCCTAAGGCCCTGTTTTCGTGTCAGTCCCCGCGGTTAGGGTGGCGTGAGGCGCATGGCGGTCCGCGATTCGAGCCGGTGCGCCCTCAGTCAACAAAGCCGAGGACTGGGGGGGGAACTTTGTCCAATGATTCGACCATGACCTGGTCTCCCGGCGATTCGGGCCGAACGGCGGCAACGGCGCCGCCCGAACGGAGCGACGGCGTCGCCGCCCATTGGGATGGCTCCAGCCCGCCGGCGTCCCCGGCCGCCAGCCTAGGCACCTACTGCAGCGATCATTGGCCGCCCCTGTAGGCGCGCCAGCGCCGGCGGCCGCCCACCACGCGGGGCTGTTGGCTCCTGTTTACCCAGGATTTACGCAGCTGACCTTGTGAGCGTTTCAAGGCCACGGCGAAACTGTTAAGACGGGCTGATGCCATCTCTTCAGCCGCAAGGATAAACCAGCGGGCAGCAGCGCAGCTTCCCCTTCCACGCCGTGGCAACGATGCCCGGAAGGGGAGCCCGCAAAACGGGAGGAACGTCATGGCCGGCACATTTGAACTCTTCGTAGATGCCGATGCCTGCTTCAGGTTCCGGCTCAGGGCCCCGGACGGGGCAGTACTGGCTGTGTCAAAGGGCTTCGCAGACAAGCCTGCAGCCGTTGCCGGCATCACCGCGGTGCGCGAGTACGCCGGCATGGGACTGATCAGTGACCTGTGCCCGGCCGAGCCTCCGGTGAGTCCGGCGGCACCGCGGCCAAGGGCTGCCGGCACGCCAGTGCCCGGCGTCGACCGGCGCGTGCATGACAACGACCTTCGCATCCGTGCCAGGGCGCTCCGCCGGCCGGCGCACGGTCCCGGAGCCGTCGGCGTCGCCTGACCTACGGCTCCATTCCGGCCGTGACCGGAACGAACTCGATCTTATTCGCGGGGTGGACCGTCTTCCTCGGTGCCCGCGAGAACCCCTTGGCATCCAGGTGGTTCTGGGCCCGGTAGTCCGCCAGGGCGTCGTCATAAAGGCCGTTGAGCCGGCGCCCGGAGTAGACCCCCTCCGAGCCGTCCGCAAACGTGATGCTGATGAGTGTCTTTTCTGGAAAATGCCGGTTCATGCGGATGAAGCCGTCGGCGTCCTGCTTGAGGTTGATCATGCGGTTCCCACTTTCGTGATCGAGATGATCCAGTCTCCCGTCTTCGTCCTGCCGAATCCAGCCGGTTGGCGGCAGCCGCCGGTCGGTGACGTCGACCTACTCGGACGCATAGGCGTCCACCGCCTGCTCAATTACGGGACTGTAGAGGTCCCATGAGTCGGCGGGTGCGGCCGCCACCAAGACGCTGCCACCCCGCGATCCTGCAACGAGGCAGGCGATCTCCCGGTACCTGTGCGCGCCGACGCGAGTCACATAGGTGTCCTCCACGCATGAGCCGATGCCTCCCCGGAACGGCATTCCGGCGCGGTCTGCCAGTTGGTTGGCGGAGGCGGCGTTCTCACCCGTGAGGTGGGCGAGCCGAAACTCGGACCAATTGGACAGTGACTCCTCGCCCTGTTGCGGCGTGGCGTTGAGATAGATCCTGAGATCACCGTTCGGCGCCGTCGCGGTTGCGGATACGGTGCCGGGGTCGCCCTCCACCGCAATGGCATCGGGCGGGATGGACAGTACCGCTGTCGCATCCGGCAGTTCCAGGGACTGCCACCCGGCCGGGGCCAGGCCGGCGCGGAACCACCCGAACGGAGCTGCCCCGGACGGAGGAGCCGCCGCTGCCTCGTTCCCGGTCCGGGAACAGCCACTGGCGCCCAGCACCGCCGTCGTCCCTGCCAGCGCGAGGAACAACAGTGCCGTTCGACGGCGCGATGCAGGCCCCGCCGTGGTGCTACTTGTTGCCGTCACCGTCGTCCGGTCCTCCGTTGTTATCGGCATCGTGATCATTCCCGGCGGGAGCCGCCGCGGGCGGCGGAACCATCGGCCTGGGAACCATGGGCCGGGGAACCATGGGTCGCGGTGCCATGGGATTCGGAACCATCGGCCGCGGTGCCGGGACCACGGGCGGAACGACGCGTCGCGGTGCAGGGGCCGGCACCATGGCAGGCGGAGCTGGCGGCGCCGGGGCCATCTGCGAGGGGATCGGTGCCGGAGCAGACGGTGCAGGAGCAGGCGGTGCCGGTGCAGGCGTTGCAACGGCCGGTGCCGGAGCCGGGTAATAGGGGTCTTTGGGCGCCGGCGAGGGGCTCCCCGCGGCGGGTGCCGGTGTGACTGTGCCAGGGGTGGATGGTGGGGCCGGTGCTGCCGTGTGCCCGGCGAAGCAGGATCCGAGCATTAGTGTCGTGCCCAGCGCAGCGGCGGCAAACGCCGGGCGGGAAATCTTCATGGTGCGCTCCTCAGGGAAGGCCGGCCGTGTTCGGCCGGGCTGTCCCTAGAACGGCGCCGCCAGCCCAAGAGTTCAACGTTGCCAACTGCCAAACGACTTCCAGACAGATTCCAGCCGGGGCCGGTGAACGGAAAGCGGCCCGGCGTCGTAGTTAAGGCCAGGAGGCGGAAAATGTCCGATCGGGAGGCCGAGCTGCTGCGCTCGCTGCAGGACGCCTACGGTCCGGCCCTGTGGCGGTTCGTTATGCGCATGACCGGTGACAGCACCCTGGCCGACGACGTCGTACAGGAAACGCTGATCCGTGCCTGGCAACACCCGGAAGTCCTGCAGCGCCCGGAGGCTGCGGTGCGGGCCTGGCTCTACACGGTGGCCCGCAATCTGGTCATCGATGACCGGCGCAGCGCCCGACGCCGGCACGAGAACCGGACGGAGCCGTTGCCGGAGATTCCAGAGGCGGACCGGGTGGACAAGATCCTGGACGGGTGGCTTGTATCGGATGCCCTGGCCGGACTGTCCGCCGAGCACAGGGCAGTGGTCATCCACGCGTACTACCGCCGGGAGACCACGGCAGAAATCGCGCAAAGCCTGCAACTGGCGGAGGGGACTGTGAAGTCGCGGCTGCATTACGCGCTGCGGGCGATGCGGCTGGCCCTGCAGGAAGGAGGCGTGACGCCATGAGCAAGAACGGAATGGATGAGTACCGCAGCTGGGATGCCGCGTATGTGCTGGGATCCTTGGTGTCCTCCGAGCGCCACGAGTTCGAAGAACACCTTTCCGGTTGCGCCGGATGCAGGGCCGCCGTGGCGGAGCTTGCCGGAATGCCGTCGCTGCTGGCCGCCCTGTCGCCCGAGGAGGCCCTCGCCCTCGGGCATACCGACCGCGGAAGGCCCGTGCCGGGGGTGGCCCCCGAGGTGGCCGGCGGCCTCGCGGGCGGGCTGCCAAGCGGTCTGGCGGGGCAAGTCCAACGCGGACGCCGGCGCGTGCGCCTGGCCGTGGCCGCCCTTGTTGTGGGCGCGGCCGCCGCCTCGGGCGCTGTCACGGTTGCCGTGACGGCCCCGGTCAGCGCACCTCCGCTGCCCCCCGCGCAGACGCAGGCCGCGTCCGGGACTGCCCTGAACTTCACCCCGGTGGCCGACAGCATGCTGGCCGCAAAGGGTTCACTGACCCGGCAGCCGTGGGGAACCCGGATCGACTGGGAGTGCACCTACACGCCATCCCCGGCTGACGTTCCCGCGCCGGACGGATCTGGCGGTGCCCGCCCGCCCGAGGAGTATGGATTGGTGGTTGTCGATTCCCGTGGTGCCGCCACACAGGTGGCCACCTGGACGGCAACTCCCGGGACGGTGGCCACGCCGACGGCGACCACGGTGATCCGGACTGACGACATCCGCCGGGTCGAAATCCGTGCCGTGGCCAGCGGGCGGACGATCCTGAGCGCGAGCGTATAGCCCGCGCGGACGTGGTTCTTGAATTGCAGAGACAATGGAGGCGTGACTTCCGCGACCACACGCCTGGACCCAGCCTGCTCCAACGGCCTCTTCGATCTCGGCGTCGTCGGGGCGGGCCTGACCTTCGCGGATTCGTTGGGGGCCCTCGCCGCCGCATTGCGGGGCGGCGGTGCCGGCGCGTCCGCGGTGGTCCAGGCTCCTCCCGGCACTGGCAAGACGACGCTTGTCCCGCCGTTGCTCGCCAACCTCGCGGCCGCAAGGATCGCCAGCGGAAGCGGAAGCGGAAGCAGCGCCAGCCCGCGGATCGTGGTCACGCAGCCGCGCCGCGTCGCCGCCCGCGCTGCAGCCCGCCGCCTGGCTTCCCTCGACGGCACCCGGCTCGGTGAGCGGGTCGGTTACACGGTCCGCGGCGAACGCCAGACGGGACCCGGGACGGTGATCGAGTTCGTTACCCCCGGCATCCTATTGCGCCGCCTCCTGACTGATCCGGGGCTCGAGGGCACCGATGCGGTGATCCTCGATGAAGTCCACGAACGCGGGCTGGAGACAGACCTGCTCGTCGGGATGCTGGCCGAAGTCCGGCAGCTGCGCGGTGACCTCACGCTCGTCGCCATGTCGGCGACCCTCGACGCGCCCCGCTTCGCTGCGCTGATCGGTGACGGACTGATCGGCGACGCCTCGATCGGTGACGCACTGATCGGTGAAGCGGACGGGAACGGCGACGGCGGCGGCCCGGCCCCGGTTGTCGACTGTCCCTCCGCGCTGTTCCCGCTCGAGGTGGAATGGGTCCCGGCGTCGGTCCCGCGGCTGGACGAACGCGGAGTGGCCCGGGCCTTCCTGGACCACGTGGCCGACACTGCAGCGGCGGGGCATGCCGCCGCACTGGCTGCCGGGCGGGACCTTGACGCCCTGGTGTTTGTCCCGGGCGCATGGGAAGTCTCCTACGTTGCCGCCCGGCTGCGCGGCCGGAGCCGCGCCGAAGTCCTGGAACTCCATGGCCAGGCCGGCCCGGCGGAGCAGGACCGCGTCGTCTCCGGGCGCGAGCCCGGCGGGGCCGCCCGGATCATCGTTTCCACCGCACTGGCCGAATCCTCGCTCACCGTTCCGGGCGTCCGGCTGGTCATCGATTCCGGGCTGTCCCGCGAGCCGCGGCGTGACTCGAACCGCGGAATGTCCGGCCTCGTGACAGTGTCCTGCTCGCGGGCGTCCGCGGAACAGCGGGCCGGCCGTGCCGCACGACAGGGCCCCGGCACCGTGATCCGCTGCTATGACCAGAGGGCCTACGGCGCAGCGCCCGCCCACCAGACTCCGGAGATAGCCGCAGCAGACCTGACCGGCGCCGCCCTGGTGCTGGCCTGTTGGGGAGCCCCCGGCGGCCGCGGACTCGCCCTGCCGGACGCGCCGCCCCAGGCCGCGATGGACAACGCCGTCGAAGTGCTTCAGGAACTCGGGGCCGTGGCGCCGGACGGTCACGCAACCGAACTGGGCAAGATCCTGGCCCGGGTCCCCACGGACCCGCGGCTGGCCCGCGCCCTGCTGGACGGCGCCGCGACGGTGGGCCAGCGTGTGGCGGCCGAGGCCGTCGCCCTCGTCTCGGGGGACCAGCGCGCCCCGGGCGCGGACCTCACCCGCCTTGTGGCCGCGCTGAGGACGGGCCGGGATCCCGGATCCCGGCGGTGGGCGGAGGATGTCCGGCGGATGGAGAGAATCGCACACCAGGAGGGGTCCGGCGTCGGGTCCTCCGCTCCTGCCGGCGCGGTGGGCGCCGCGGAGGCGATCGGCTTCGTTGTCGCCCTGGCCTTTCCGGACCGTGTGGCGCGCCGCGTCCCGGGCGAGGGGCCGGCGCAATACCTGCTCACGTCCGGTACGCGGGCCGGGCTGCCGGCCGGCAGCCCGCTGTCCGGGCACGAGTGGCTGGGCGTGGCCGAAGTATCCCGCGCGCAGGGCCGCGACGCAGCGGGGACCGGCGCCGTCATCCGCTCCGCGGCGCCACTGACAGAGGACACCGCGGAAGCTGCCGCACGCCACCTCCTGAGCGACACGCTACAGGCGCGATTCAGCCAAGGCCGTGTCTCGGCCCGGCGGGAGCGCCGCCTGGGCGCAATCGTGCTCTCATCCACCCCGGTGCGCCCTACGGCGGAAGAAGGCCGCGCAGCTGTGGCCCGCGCCCTGGCGAGCGAGGGGCTGGCGACCATCGGCTGGTCGAGCGCGGCGGAGGCCTTGCGCCGCCGTCTTGCCCTCCTGCACCGGGAGCTGGGCGGGCCCTGGCCCGACGTGTCCGAGCCGGCGCTGCTGGCCCGGCTGGACGAATGGCTGGCCCCGGAGCTTGCCGCGCTGGCCGGCGGCGCATCCACGGGCGGGATCGACCTCGCCGGGCCGCTGAGCCGGCTGCTTCCCTGGCCCGAGGCGTCCCGGCTCGGTGAACTGGTGCCGGAGACGCTGGCGGTCCCCAGCGGATCCCGGATCCGGATTGGCTATCCGGAGGCCGGAGACGCCACCGGGCGGCCGGTGGTGGCCGTCAAACTTCAGGAGTGCTTTGGCTGGGCGGAGACGCCGCGGCTTGCGGACGGGCGTGTGCCGGTGCTGTTCCACCTGCTCTCACCGGCACGCCGGCCCCTGGCCGTGACGGATGACCTCGCCTCGTTCTGGTCCGGGCCCTACGCACAGGTCCGCGCGGAAATGCGCGGCCGCTATCCCCGGCATCCGTGGCCCGAAGATCCGTGGACCGCGCCGGCGACAGCCCGGACCAAGCCAAGGAACTGACCCCCCGCGGGGCAGGAAACTGGCACCGCGGGCCGAACACTCGCGCCGCCCGGGGCAACAGGGGCATGATGAAGGAGCACGACGCCGGCGGACCGCCCGGCCCGCGGGACGCCGGGCAACCAGGCCGGTCCAGTGGCAAATAAAGCGTGATCTCAGCCAAGCGATGAAGAGTGATGGCCATGCATCTTGCGTTCGTCTCCATTCCCGCCTACGGACACGTCAACCCCACCCTGCCGCTGGTGGCGGAGCTTGTGGGCCGGGGGCACCGGGTCACGTACTTCACATCGGCCGACTTCGGACCGCGGATCCGTGACGCCGGAGCGGCTTTTTCGGCTTCCGGCGGGAACTGGATGGCATCAATGCCTGCCCTGGCCCCCGGGCAGCGGGCGCAGGCGCACCTGATGCTGCCGCTCATGAACCGTGTGTTCGAGGACATCCGCGCCAGCTTCCCGGCGCTCGTGGAACACCTGCGCCAGGACCCGCCCGACGCGATTTGCTTTGACGCGATGACGCTCAGCGGCAGCATGGCCGCTGAAAAGATCGGCGTGCCGGCCATCGCCCTCATGCCCACCTATGCCACCAACGAACACTTCTCGCTCCGATCACTGATGCCTGCCCGGCCGCCGGAAGGCGCCGATGAAATGGCCAAGGTGGCTATGGCCATGGGCCGGCTGCTGGCCGAATTCGCGGCCGAGCAAGGCGTGCGGACGCCACGGATGTTCGATGGCCCGCCGGCGCCATTCAACATCGTGTTCCTGCCGCGCGAGTTCCAGCCCCGGGGGGAGACATTCGATGACCGGTTCCGGTTCGTGGGGCCAAGCGTGGGCGGCCGCGACAGCGAAGGTGAATGGGTGCGCGGGGGAACGGGTCCGCTGCTGTTCATTTCGCTGGGGACCACCCCACTGAACCGCCAGCCGGACTTCTTCCGGACGTGCCTGGACGCCTTCGGCGGAAGCGACTGGGACGTCGCCATGGCCGTCGGGGACCAGACCGGACTGGCGGATCTCGGGACGATTGCTCCAAACATCCAGGTCCGTGCCTTCTTCCCGCAACTGCAGGTACTGCGCCAAACCAGTGTCTTCATTACCCACGCCGGCATGAACTCGACCATGGAGGCGCTCTATTTCGCCGTCCCGATGCTGGCCGTGCCGCAGCAACCGGAGCAAGAGGCAACCGCCAGGCGGCTTGAAGAACTGGGCCTCGGCCGGCACCTCGCCGCGGAGGACGTTGGTCCGGAAGCGCTCAGGACTGCAGTCGCCGCGCTCCAAACCGATGCACAGGTGCGGCGGAACGTGGCCGCCATGAGCGAGATTGTCCGCGGGGCGGGAGGGGCCGCGGCCGCCGCCACCGCCATTGAATCGCATGTGCATCACGGGGCAGGCCGGTTCGGGACGGTCGGCTAGCGGCAGCCGGTTAGGCCGGTCGGCTGGGGTCGATCAGGGGAGCGCGTCCGCGGGATTCCCGCCGTGCGCCCTGAGGAACTCCGCAACCGTGGCCGCCAACGACGCCCCTACCTCGTCCGCACCGCGCTTGGCGCCGGCAACAGCAAAGGAATGGTCCCCGCCCTCGCGCCACTCCACGGTCGCGGTCGGCCCGATCCTGGCCGCCACGGACTCCAGCAGTTCCGGGGTGGCGAACGTATCCCGGGTGCCCTGCAGGAACAGCATCGGCAAAGTCAGCCCGTAGAGGTGCTCATCGCGGAGCTTCTCCGGCTTGCCCGGCGGGTGCAGCGGATAGCCGAGGTAGACCAGCCCGCCAGCAGGCATGCCATCCGCCACCGCCATGGAGGCCATGCGTCCGCCGAACGATTTCCCGGCGGCCCACAGCGGCCGGCCGGCAGACCGGGATGCGGCGGCGTCCATGGCCACCCGCCAGGCAGCGATTGCCGCCGGCGGCCTGTCAGGAAACTTCCGTCCTGCCTCTCGGTAGGGAAAGTTGAAACGCAGGGTGGCGACACCCAGGCCGTTCAGGGCCCGGGTGAAGCCCGCGAGGAACGGATGATCCATTCCCGCCCCGGCTCCGTGGGCAACAACCAGGGTGGCAAACGAGCCGTCGGGGTCGGCAAAGACGCCCGAGACTGTGGCGTCGCCGACGTCGAGGGTGATGGGGACTTCGGGTGTCGTCATGTGTCCATCATGCCCGGTCATTGGCGGCCAGCCCGCTGCGCTCTTCACCTGTCCACGCCGCCGGGGTAGGTTGTCCCCATGGCCAGGGAAGAAGCGCACCTCACTGTCAGCGGTCCGCACGGCGACCGGGAGATGCGGGTGTCGAGCCCGGGCAGGGTTGTCTGGCCCGGTCTGGGACTGACCAAGCTGGACCTGGCCCGGTACATGGTGGACGTCGGGGACGCTTTCCTGGCGGCCAACGGGGACCGGCCGGTGACACTCCAACGGTTCAAGGACACGGTGGATGGCGAACAGTTCTTCTCCAAGAACCCGCCCAAGGGTGCCCCGGATTTCATCCGCTCGGTCGACGTCGCCTATCCCAGTGGACGATCGCATCCGCAACTGGTCATTGACGAAGTCGCCGCCGCGGTGTGGGCAGTGCAGATGAACACGGTGGTTTTCCACCCCTGGGCCTCCCGGGCCGGCAATCCGGACAACCCGGACCAGCTGCGGATCGACCTTGACCCGCAGCCCGGCACCGGCTTCGCGGAGGCTGTTCCGGTCGCGCGGGAATTGCGGCGCGTCCTCGCCGAGGCAGAGCTGGAGGCCTTCATCAAGACCTCCGGCAACCGGGGACTCCATGTCTTTGCCCCGATCGAGCCGACCCGGGAGTTCCTGGACGTGCGCCACGCGGTCATTGCCGCGGCGCGCGAACTCGAGCGCCGCCTGCCCGAGCAAGTAACCACCGCCTGGTGGAAGGAGGAACGCGGCGCCCGCATCTTCGTTGACTTCAACCAGGCCAACCGCGACCGCACGATTGCGGGGGCCTACAGCCCGCGTGCGCTGGCCAACGCGGCGGTGTCGTGCCCGATCCGCTGGGAGGAACTCGACTCCGCCGACCCTGCTGCCTTCACCATCGTCACGGTGCCGGACCGGCTCAAAGCCACTGGCGATCCGTGGGCCGGAATGCATGCGAACCCGGGGGGCATCGATCTCCTCCTGGGGTGGTGGGACCGGGACCTCGAGGCGGGTCTGGGAGAGCTGCCGTTCCCGCCGGACTTCCCGAAGATGCCCGGGGAACCGCCGCGGGTGCAGCCCAGCCGGGCGCGCAGCCAGGGCTGAAACCGCGAATTCGTCGTCCGTTCCCGGGACGAATCGGCGGCCTCTACCGTTGGTAGTAGTAGGCGGAGCCTGCGGCGGTGCCCGGCCCCGCGCACCAACACGCGATGAGAAGGAATCCGATTGCTGATTGTCTTGACGGGAATTGACGGATCGGGAAAAACAACAGCCGCGCGGGCGACGGTGACAGCCGCGCGCCGTGCGGGCCAGAAGGCGCTCCTGCTCAGGAACTACGCTGGCCGGCGCAGGATGTCCCTGCTGAGCGCACAGTTCGGGGTACAGCTTCATCCACGGCTGGCCGATGCCGTGGAGACAGCTATCCGCACCGCGAACGTCGTCGTTTCCCACGCCAGGGCCCGCCGGCATCCGGGCCTGGTCATCATGGACCGCCACCTGCACTGCCAGCTTGCGCTGCGCCAGGCCCGCGGGCTTCCCCGGGGCCGGCTCCTGCCGTTCCTCCTGGCAAGGTTTCCCCAACCCGACGTCGTGCTCCACCTGGTCATCGATCCTGAACAGGCGCATCAACGCGTGATGGCGCGTGGCACGGACACGGAAACGCTCGAGGACCTCGACTCCCTGAGGGCCGCCTACCAGGCGTTGCCCGAATACGCGCACTTCACCGAGCTGGCTGCATCGGGTACCCCAGAGGAAGTGGTCTCCCAGCTCTCGCTCGCCATCGCCGATGCCGTCAGGAGCCGTGGCGACGAGCCGCCGTCGCCCCATCCGTGAGCCCGCCCGCGTCGAATTACCGGCATGAGCAAGGCGGAGAAGAAAAACCTGAGGTATTGCGATTACTACTGCTTCATGTCGCTGAAGGATTTCGCGGCCTGGGTTGACGCCGACGACGACCAGGAACCCGCCATGTCCTATTCCGCACCGCCTACCAGGTGAGGTCCTGGGCCTTGATTTCGTAGTGGCCGTCCCGCTGGGTGAATGTCGCCCGGTATCCGCGCTTGACCCCGTTGACCACCATCTGGCAGTCCGTGTGAGTGTTCACCTTGATGTCCGGGAAGTTCTTGCACTCCACTGCGGAAATCGTGACGCCGGCCTTCTTGGGCTTGGCCCGGGCCTTGATCCGCTCGGCCAGGACCTTGCCGCTGGTCTGCGGATCAAAGACCACCACCGACGGCGGGGGAGACGCTGTCACAGTGGTCGTAGGGCCCGGCGTTGCCGGCGGCGCAGCACATCCCGTCATCAGGAGCGCCCCGCCCAAAGTTGCTGCGCATGCAGCTCTGAAGATATTCATCGTCGATCATGTCCGTCCGACGCCGGTCCCTGGAGCCGCCCGAGACCCAGGCTACCCAAACCACACAATGCCCTGCGCGGCTTGGGGATTCCTTGGCCTTCCGGGCCCAAGGCCCAGGCACCAGGCCCATCTCCAGCTCCAGTCCCGCTCCAGTCCTCAGGCTCCCGCGCTAGCGGCGCGGACGGAGGGTGCGAAGAATGCCGCGGATCGAAACGCCGACAGCTAGCACCAGGGGGGCCAGCGCCACAAGCACCACCACGGTGTTGGGCCGGAATGCCATGTGGCCCTCGGGGCTCTTGGCATAGACGCCCACGGGCATCACGAAGCCGCCGCCCCCGCCACCACTTCCGCCGCCGGCCTGGGCATCTTCGGTGCTGCTGCCTCCGCCGAAGCCGAAAGACACCACCGCGACGGGGATGACCTCTTCCCCTGCGATGTTCATGGCGGGGCCGTACGCCCGGGAAACACCCACGTTCTTGAACGTGTCCACGAGGGACGAGAAAGACTCAGACATAGCTCACACCATAGGCAACCGAACCCACAAGCGCCAGAGCCGTCCGCCACGGTGGGAAAAGAACGGCACCACGGCAATGGGGACCTAAGCTCTGGTTGAGGGCCGTGTACTGCCCTTAGATTTTGAACTGCCGGGGCACAGCCCTCGGCGCTGGAGACGAGTCACGGGAATCGAGGCACTGGACATGGCGACATCCACGAATGCAGCTTCACGGCTGGCCGACGCATTGGCGATCATCCTTGGCACCGATGGGATTCCCCTGCGGCTGCAAGCCTGGGACGGCTCGGAAGCCGGCCCGGAAGACGCCCCCGTAGTGGTGTTCCGGTCCCGGCGGGCACTCCGCCGGATGCTGTGGTCACCCGGCCAGCTCGGACTGAGCCGTGCCTATGTCGCCGGCGAAATCGACGCACCCGGCGACATCTTCGCCGCCTTCGCCGCCCTCAGCTCGGCCGGAAAATTCGCCGAGCCCGGCCCGTTCCGGCCGCCCACTCCCCGCGAGGGATTCGCGCTGCTCAAGACTGCCGTCCGGCTCGGGGCGCTGGGACCGAACCCTGCGCCGCCGCCGGAGGAAGCCCGCGTGGACCGGTTCGGCCGGCGTCATTCCAAGGGCCGGGACGCCGCGGCCATCTCCCACCACTACGACGTCGGGAACGACTTCTACGCGCTCGTCCTGGGCCCGTCCAAGGTCTACTCCTGCGCCGTCTGGGAGTCGGAGGAGACAGGGCTTGATGCTGCCCAGGCCGCCAAGCTCGACCTCGTCTGCCGCAAGCTGGGACTTAAGCCGGGGATGCGCGTGCTGGACGTGGGATGCGGCTGGGGCAGCTTTGCGCTGCACGCCGCCCAGAATTACGGGGCCGAGGTCGTCGGCGTGACGCTCTCGGTGGAACAGGCGGCCATGGCCCGCAAACGGGCCGCGGACGCCGGGCTGACGGACCGGGTGGACATCCGGGTGCAGGACTACCGCGATGTGGACGACGGACCGTTCGATGCGATCAGCTCGATTGGCATGTCAGAGCACGTCGGCCGCGAGCAGATCCAGCACTATGCCTCCCAGCTGCACGGGCTGCTCCGCCCGGGCGGCCGGCTGCTCAACCACGCGATCTCCTGGAACGCCGGGCCCACGGCACCGGACCCGGATTCCTTCATTCCCCGCTATGTCTTCCCGGACGGCGAGATGCTCAGCCTCGCCGACATGGTCACCGCACTCGAATCGGCGCGCCTGGAGGTCCTGGACGTTGAGGCACTGCGGCGCCATTATGCCCTGACGCTCCGGGCCTGGGTGCGGAACCTTGAGGAACACTGGGATGAGGCGGTGCGCCTGGCCGGCGTGGGCCGGGCCCGGGTGTGGCGGCTCTACATGGCAGCTAGCGCCCTGGGCTTCGAGGCCGGTATCACGGGAGTGAACCAGATTCTGGTGCAGCGCCCGGGCGGCGAGGAACCGCCGTTGCGGCGCTCGTCGTGGATCTGAAGCTGATCAAGGAACGGCTAAGTCCCGGCGTCCTGTGCCGTGTGCCGAAGGCTGACCCGCGGACCCCGCGAAGCTAGGCTGTCATCATGAGCAATATCGAAGTTGCGCCCCAGGAAATCCTCTGCGGAACCGAGGGGACGAATGCCGGCGTCGAACTGCTGGCCCCGCGGCAGGTCCCGCTGGGCGGTCCGCGGGCGATGGACGTGCGGCGTACGCTTCCGCAGCGCCAGCGCAGCCTCATTGGGGCTTGGTGCTTCCTGGACCACTATGGCCCGGACAGCGTCGGTGATTCCGGCGGCATGAAAGTACCGCGCCACCCCCACACCGGCCTCCAGACCGTCAGCTGGCTGTTCACGGGGGAGATCGAACACCAGGACTCGGCCGGCTTCCACGCTGCCGTGCGCCCCGGCGAAGTGAATCTCATGACGGCCGGCCGCGGCATCAGCCACTCCGAATTTTCCACCCCGGAGACAACAATGCTGCACGGTGCGCAACTGTGGGTGGCGCTGCCGGACGCGGCACGCCACATGGCACCGACCTTCGAGCACTATCGCCCCGAACCGGTCGACGGGCCCGGCTGGACCATGCGCGTCTTCCTCGGCACGCTTTGCGGGTCCGCCTCGCCCGTCGCCACCCATACGCCCTTGCTGGGCGCGGAGATCCTGCTCGAGGCGGAGGCGGAACTGGCCCTCGACACAAAGACGTCGTTCGAACATGGCCTGCTGGTCGACTCGGGCACCCTCTTCCTGGACGGACACCCAGTGCCGAAGGACCACCTCGCCTACGTGCCTGCCGGTACCGGAACCCTGACCCTGACAGCAGGCCCGGATGGGGCCCGCGTCCTCCTGATCGGCGGTGAGCCGCTGGGCGAAAAGATCGTGATGTGGTGGAACTTCGTGGGACGCAGCCACGAAGAGATTGTCGCGTACAGGGCCCAGTGGCAGGCCGAGATCGGTGCGGAGGACGGTTCCGGTCCGAGGTCGACGCCGGCCGCCGGAGGAGGCGCCGACCTGCGGTTTGGCCCGTTTCCGCCCGGCGGGCCGGCGGCCCTCCCGGCCCCGACCCTGCCGAACGCCCGCATCAAGCCCCGCGGCTGAGCAGTGCATGAGCCGTGCCTGAGCAGTGCTCAGCGGCGTGCAACTTCTACCCAAGCCCAATGCCCCAAGCCAGGCCAACGCGCCAACCCGTCCCAGCCCAGGAGACCACGCCAACCATGACCACCATCAGGAACAACCCGGAACGCGGCCGTTTTGAACTGCTCGACGCCGACACAGTCATCGGCAAGGCCGCCTACGTGGACGATGCCGGGTCGGCCCAGCGGATTTTCTATCACACGGAGATCAACGAGGAATATGGCGGGCGGGGGCTCGCCGGGGTGCTGGCCGCCCAGGCACTGGATGAGACCGTCGCCGCGGGCCTTTCGATCGTTCCGGTGTGCCCCTACATCAAGAAGTACCTGACGAAACACCGCGGCTACGCGGCGAGCGTGGTGGCGCCCACCCCGGCCCATCTGGAAATCGTGAGGGATTCACTGGCCCAACGCGTCCGGCGGTAACCGTTCGTCACGCTTAATGGTCATTGCCGCTCATGGATGCGCGATAAACCGCTCCACACGCCGGTCGGGGATGAGCCAGATCGCGGCAACCACTGAATAGACGGCAATCCCGAAGAGCGGGTTCACGAGGCTGAGCACCATCCCTACGATGTACAGAGCCGGGGATCCCTTGCCCTTCCAGTCCTGCCCCATGGCCTCATCCAGCGCGCCGCCGCGTCCCTGCTGGCGGATCAGGGTCGATTTCAGGATGTAGTAGGCAATGGCGGCGAGCAGCAGGTTTAGCCCGTAGACCAGGACGGGGACCTCCGCCAGGCCAGTGTCATTAATCCACCGGGTGGTGAAAGGGATGAGGGAGAGCCAGAACAGCAGATGGAGGTTTGCCCAAAGCACCCCGCCGTTGATCCGCCCGGCCAGATGAAGCATGTGGTGGTGGTTGTTCCAGTAGATCCCGACATAAATGAAGCTCAGCAAGTAGCTAAGCAGCGTTGGAAGCTCGTGGAGCAACGCCGGCCAGGTGGGTTCGGCGGGGACGTGAAGCTCCAGCACCATGATGGTGATCACGATCGCAAGCACGCCGTCGCTGAAGGCCTCCAGCCGGTTTTTGTTCATGGGCCTCCTTTGATCAGGGCATCGTGGCAGATGCAGCGAGGAACTGCCGACGCCGTGGCGCGCGGTTCGTAGGAAACGCTACCGGTCCGCCCAACGTCCGGCGGGAACCCACGCCGAAAGGCTCACCACGGCGGAGGCGCCCGCCACGGCCACGTCGTCAGAGCAGGCTCAGCCTTCGGCTTCGGCTTCGGCTTCGAGTTCCGCCTCGGCCATTTCGAGGGCGAAGCCCAGTGCGGTGGCAAGACTGCTGGCCGCCGCCACGATCCGGGGAGTCCCCAAAATCGGAGCAACGGCGATGAGGACGCCGCGGACATCCTCCAGCGTGATGCCGACGTCCACGGCGGTACCGGCGTTGAACAGGTAGGAGGCGACTGGGGCGTCGACGGCAGCGAGGGCCGCGATCCGGACCAGCATCAGTTCGCGAGGCTCAAGGGTGGAGCGCTCGAGCGACACGGCGGTGATATCGGCGAGGGCGGCGAGGACGGGTGCTTCTTCTTCGGCCATGGTCATGTCTCCATCTGGTTTCGGTGTTGTTGCCGAGCGGGGCGGCGCGAGCGGGGAGCCCCACCCGTCTGCAACTTAACCCGGTACGGCCCAGGAAGACATCACCCGAACGGGATGAACCGATCGTCAGGTTTCGGAACCCGGAACAGACCGGCCTTCAGTGTGCGGCGACGGGGTTCGGCAAGACATCGCCAACGCGTTGACGAGGCGCTACTTCGAGGCCACAATCGCATTAACTCGACCCAAGTTCAGCAGAACTGACCCAGGCAATCAGTGCCCGTGGCGGTTCCTGACGTCAAAGGGAGGTCGGCGATCATGGCCGAGAAGAAAGTCAAGCATCCAAGCGTCGAGCAACGAGCAGCGAAGGGCAAGGACTATCGCAACGAAGCACCGGTCTCCAGCCACACAGGGTGGGAGCCGGCTTCCGACCGACCCGATCCGGTGGCACTCCTCGAGGAACAAAACCTCACCCGCGAACAGGACCTCGTACCGGTGCGCCACGGCCGGATGTTGGCATCACCATTCACGTTCTACCGGGGTGCTGCCAAGATCATGGCCGCCGACCTGAAGGACACTCCGCGGGCCGGCCTGCGCGTCCAGCTGTGTGGAGACGCCCACCTGTCCAACTTCGGAGTCTTCGCCTCACCAGAGCGAAACTTGCTGTTCGACCTGAACGACTTCGACGAGACACTTCCGGGGCCGTTTGAGTACGACGTGAAGCGGATGGCTGCGAGTTTCACGATCGCGGCGCGGAACAATGCGTTCACCACGGAAGAAACGCGCGATTCGACCCTCACGGCTGTTCGGGCCTACCGCGAAGCGATGGCCCAGTTCGCTCAAATGCGCACCCTGGACATCTGGTACGCGCGCCTGTCCGAGGAACAGCTGATGGAAGCGATCGACCTCGCCGTGGCAAGCCAGAAGGGGAAGGCCCTCAAGAAGGCAGCCCAGGGCATGGAAAAAGAGGCGCGGCAAAACGTAGCCAAGGCCCACACAAAGGACAGCCTGCAGGCACTGTCCAAGCTCGCCGAGAGCGTCGACGGGAAGTACCGGATAGTCAGTCAACCACCAATCGTCATTCCCGTCCGGGAACTGGCGGATACGTACGGCATGTCCGGCGATGACGTTGCGAAAGCGGTTCGTGAACAGCTCCGGTCCTACCGGGCCACGCTGCCCGATGACCGGCGGCACCTGCTCGAACAATTCGAAGTCATCGATGTCGCCCGCAAGGTGGTGGGCGTCGGCAGTGTCGGCACGCGGGCGTTCATCGCCCTGCTGCAGGGACGCGACCAGGAGGATCCCTTGTTCCTCCAGGTCAAGGAGGCCACGAAATCGGTGCTGGAGGACCACTTGCCGAAGAGCAAGTTCAAGCAGCCGGGGGAGCGGGTGGTGCAGGGGCAACGGATGATGCAGGCCGCAAGCGACATCTTCCTGGGGTGGACCAAAGGTGTGCAGGACAACCGGTTCCTGTACTGGCGTCAACTGCGTGACATGAAGGGCTCGGCCGTAGTGGAAGGGATGAAGCCGCTGGGCATGACCTTCTACGCCGATGCCTGCGGCTGGACGCTGGCGCGGGCGCACGCCCGGTCCGGTGACCCGATAGCGATCTCCGCCTACCTTGGCAAGAGCGACAAATTCGAACGCTCCATCACTGATTTTTCCGAGCGTTATGCGGACCAGAACGAAAAGGACTACCAGGCCTTCGCCGACGCGGTCCGCTCGGGCCGCCTGGAAGCAGTAGAAGGCCTCTGAGGGAGTGACGGCAACGGAAGGCGGCACCGTGGGTGAGCGGCTCGAAGGACAGCAGGTTTCGCTTTGGGTCGCCACGGCAGCCGGTGCCACCAGATATCCGTCCCTGGACTCGGATCTCGAGGTCGATGTGGCCGTGGTTGGGGGAGGGATTGCCGGCCTGACGGCGGCGCTGGCCCTCAAACGTGCCGGACAGACCGTCGCGGTTCTGGAGGCGGCACGGATTGGCACCGGGGTCACGGGGCACACCACCGGCAAGGTCACGTCCCTGCACCGGCTGGTCTACACGGAACTTGCCGACCGGCACGGGCCGGATGTCGCAGGCACATACGGGCAGGCCAACCAGGCCGCAATCGAGCACATAGCGCGTGTGGTGGCGGAGGAAGGCATTGACTGCGACTTTCGACGGGTGTCCAACTACACCTACGCAGAATCCGACGACGCCCTTGCCCAGGTCCGCGACGAGGCGGCCCTGGCCGCACGGCTTGGTTTGCCCGCAGCTTTTACCTCCGACGTTCCGCTGCCGTTCGCTGTCCGGGGCGCAGCCCGGTTCGACAAACAGGCACAGCTGCACGCGGTGAGGTACCTGCAGGGCCTGGCCCGCGCCGTGGACGGCAGCGGAAGCCATGTGCTGGAGGATTCGCTCGTCACCGCGGTCCGCGATGGTGTGCCCGGCGTCGTCGAAACCGCGCGCGGCACGGTCCGGGCGCGCGAGGTGATCGTAGCCACGAACGTTCCCGTCGGCGACGGCGGGAGGTTCGCCGAACGCTGCTACCTGCACCGCTCCTACCTCGTTGCCTGCCTGGCACCCGCCGCGTCCCTGGACGGGACATTCATCAGCGTCGACGAGCCGATGCGCTCCATCCTGGCGATCGACGTCGAGGGTTCCCGTTACGTTCTCACCGGCGGCGAGGGCCACCGGGCCGCCGAAACCGGCGATGCGGCCGAGCGGTACCGGCGGCTCGAGGAGTTCTCGCGGGAACGCCTCGGTACCGGGCGGACCAGCTTTCGCTGGTCCACGCAGGACACCATGCCGGTTGACGGGTTGCCGTACGCCGGGACATTGACCCCGACGGCGGCGCACCTCCATGTGATTACCGGCCTGCGCAAGTGGGGGCTGACCAACGGCACCGCCGCGGCGCTGGTCCTTGCCGACACCCTGTCTGGAAAGCACAACTCCTGGGCGGCGGTGTTCGACACCAACCGGGCGACGCCAGCCGGCGGGGCCGGCCAGAAGAAGGTCCAGGCGCCCCAACCCCAGCAACCCGAACAGCAGGACCAGCAGGAACGGCGCGTCGCTGCCCTGCGGCCCGGCGAAGGCACCGTAGTGGAGATCGACGGCGAAAAGACGGCGGTCTATGCCGACCCGGCCGGCGACCTGGTTGCCGTCTCGGCGGTCTGCACGCATCTGGGTTGCACGGTCGAGTTCAATGCCGAGGACTCGACCTGGGACTGTCCCTGCCACGGCTCAAGGTTTGCCGCGAACGGTGTGGTGATCCAGGGCCCGGCGGCAGTGAACCTCGCGCCGAGGCCCCTAATGCGTCATCTGCCCGCCGGGGTTCCGGCGCATCTGGCGGGTGAGCCGGACTCCACGCCGGGGCTTGCCCGGCGGAGCCGTTCCAGCTCAAGAACATCGCGCCCGAACGAGTAGATCAGCAGCCCGAGCGCCGCGCCGAGCACCACGGCCCCGAGCCACGCCGGGACGCCGGGCAACAGGGCAAACAACAAGGCAGCGGGCTGGGTGGCTCCGATGACCTTCCGGACAGTGCTGGACGGCAGCGGCTTCCTCAGGGAGGGGCGGAAGCAGGCCGCCGCGAGAAAGGCGTAGTACATCAGGCCGATGGCCAGGGGCCACGGGCCGAACCTTCCCGCCCCGGCGCAGGACAACACCAGAACCAGGGCGGCGTCCGTGTCTGAATCCAGCCGTGAACCCTCGGCCGTGGCTGACCCGGTGAAGCGGGCCACCCGACCATCCACGGCATCGAGCAGCAACGCGGTGGTGCCCAGGACCACCACCTCGCCAGCTCTTACTGCCGCTCCCGCGTCGGCTCCGGCGGCCAAGCCAACCACCGTCATCGCGGCACAGCAGGCCACGATGGCGGCCCGGCCCAGGGTGACACGGTCCGCGGGAGTCGAAAACCGTGGGTTCCGGCGCAACACCGAGCCGGTGGCCCGAAGGATCACAGCGGCACCCGCCGCCAGGGCCCCGAACCAGAGAGCCGGATCGGTGAGGACCTCCATGCCGAGCCAGGCCCAGGCCACCAGATAGGCTGCGACGGCGGCACCGGCATCCGCCACAGCCCGGCGGGCGCGTTCTGATCCCGGCCCGGTTGGTCCGGCGGCCGTCGATCCCAGGCCTGCTGGCGCCGTGCCCTTTTGTTTCGCGCGCTGTTGTCTGGTGCGCTGTTGTTTGGAGCCCTGTGCAATCGTCTTCAGCCTGAATCACCCCGCCCACATGCTAGCAATTCGAGGCCCGGCTCGCGGGCAATGCCGGTCGGCGCGGTGTCCGGTCGTGATGTGTCAGGTCGTGATGTGTCAGGACGGGGCGGGACTCCGGGAGGACCGCCGTCCCGCGCGGGCGAAGCCGATGGCCGCCAGTACGGCTCCGGCTCCTTCGGCCACTGCGCTCAGGGACTTCTCGAAGTACCAGATGGGCTCGTACATGGCCGGAAATGGTCCGAACGCGGGAATGTTCACATAGCGGTACGTGACTACGGCGACGAAGGCGCTCAGCGCAACGACGAAAGCTGCTGCGTAGGCGGCCCTGCTGCCGCGCAGCAGCACCCACAGCCCGGCCAGCACAGCCGCGGCCGACTCCAGCAGGAAGAGGTTCCCTTGACCGATCCCCGCGGAGTTTCCCGCCTGGTAGCCCGGGGCCAGATGGATGTGGACGCCGGCGTCAATGAACAGGGCCAGCGCCGTGAGGATACGCAGGGTCATGCCGGTTCCGTGGACTCCCACGGACCGTCCGGAGTGGCTTTGGACGCTCATTTGACCACCAGCGTCCCGTGCATGTTGGTGTGGTAAGTGCAGTGATACGGATAGGAACCGGGTTGTGTGGGCGCCGTGAAAGTGGCAGTGCCGCCGCCCTTGACCACGGCATCGAATGCTTGGCCTTCGTCAGCCGTGACCGTATGCGCAGCAGAATCCATGTTGGTGACCGTGACCACCGCGCCGGGCGCCACGGTGAGCGGGTCGCCGTAGGCAAAGTCCTTGATCGTGATGGTGGCGGCGGCTGTCCCCGCCGTCTGGGTGGCTCCGGAAGGGGGCGCCGACGTCGACGCCGGCACTCCGGTTCCACTGGCGCACCCGCCCGTCCCGAACAAGATCAGCAGCAGCCAAATCGTTGACAGCTTCCGGCGAGCATTCATGGCGCACACCCCAAGCGGCTTGTGGGACAAAGAGCGAATGAACTTAATAGATTCATTGTGCGCCTGCCCGGCATAAATGGAACCAGTTTTTGCTACGCGGTCCCGCGATGTGATGCCCCGGCGTCAGGCGGGGGAGATAGCGTAGGCCAAGGATCCATTCCACGGCCGCGGGAGGAAGATTGCGTGAAACGTGACAAGTCCGGGTTCGCATCGCTCACAGTGCTCATCGCCTTCGGGGCGAACGTTCTTGTCGCGGCGGCTAAATCCGTGGCGGCGCTCATCTCCGGTTCGGCGTCCATGACGGCCGAGGCAGCCCACTCCTGGGCCGACACCGGCAACCAGGTGTTCCTGCTCATCGCCGAACGCAAAGCCGCCAGGAAACGGGACAAGGCCCACCCCATGGGCTACGGACGTGAGGCGTACGTGTGGTCCATGATCGCGGCCTTTGGCCTGTTTACCGCCGGGGCGGTGGTATCGGTGATGCACGGCATCCAGCAACTGCTCACGCCGGA
Organism: Arthrobacter sp. 2MCAF15; assembly: GCF_052115605.1. Taxonomy (NCBI): domain Bacteria; kingdom Bacillati; phylum Actinomycetota; class Actinomycetes; order Micrococcales; family Micrococcaceae; genus Arthrobacter; species Arthrobacter sp. 2MCAF15. Next base: position 170,030 of record NZ_JBFRGZ010000004.1, read on the forward strand.
GCCGGCCGGCGACTTCGCGATCGCCTATGTGGTCCTGGCGGCCGCTTTTGTCCTTGAGGGTGTGTCCTTCACCCAGGCTTTCCGGCAGAGCCGGAAGGCGGCACGCGAACTGGACCGGAAAACGCTGGAACAGGTCCTTAAGGGCTCCGATCCCACGCTGCGTGCCGTCTTTGCCGAGGACGGGGCGGCGCTGATCGGCCTGCTCATCGCCTTCGCCGGCATCTTCCTGCACCAGGTCACCGGATCCTCCGTGCCGGACGCCGTGGGGTCAATTCTCGTCGGCATCCTGCTGGCCGTTGTCGCCGTCGTGCTGATCGATCGGAACCGCCGCTTCCTGGTGGGACAGGCCGTGACCAGCGATATCGAGGGCTCCATGGCCCGCCGCATCCTCGAGCACCCTGAGATCGAGCGCATCACGTACCTGCACCTGGAGTTCGTGGGCCCGCGCAAGCTTTACGTCGTGGCGGCGGTGGACATGGTGGGGGACCGCCAGGAGCATGACGTCGCCGTGGCCTTGCGCCGCGTTGAACGCGAACTCGAGGACCACGCAACGGTCGAGGAGGCCGTCCTGACCCTCGCCACAGCGGACGAGCCCTCACTCGACTTCCCCGCCGCCTGAGGGCACCCGGCCATAGGCGCGGCCTGAGGGCAGCCCGGCCTTAGGCGCCGTCCGCCGCTGCGTCCACGCCGGCCGGTGGCAACAGATGCGGCCCTGAGGCCAGCAGCGCCTCGAGGACCGGAGAGGGGCTGGGACCCGCCAGGAGGAAGCCCTGACCCATGTCGCAGCCAAGCGATCGCAGGAGATCCAGCTGCCCCGTGTCCTCGATGCCTTCGGCGATGACGCCCAGGTTCAGTTTCCGCGCAACTTCCAGGATGCCCTCGAGCATCGCCGCGGCCGGGGCGTCCCCAGGCACTCCGGACAGGAAAGAGCGGTCAATCTTGAGGATGTCCGCAGGCAGAGCGGCGAGCGTGCTGAGCGAGGAGAATCCAGTCCCAAAGTCGTCGATCGCGATTCGGACGCCGAAGCTCTTGAGCCGGTTGAGGGCGCCCACGCCACCATCTGAGCTCGTGGCGAGGGCTGATTCTGTGACCTCCAGGATCACCTTGTCAGCCTGTGAAGCGGGGTGGGCCAGGATGCGCTCCAGGGCGGCAAGGTTGCGGTCGCTGGAGAGCTGAACCGTGCTGAGGTTCACCGAGACCCAGAGGTCGTCGGCGGTGCCCGGGGAACGGCGCCAACCGGCGACGTGGCGGCTGGCTGTGTCGAGAACCCAGCAGCCGATGGGGCCGATGTCGCCGGTTTCCTCGGCCAGGGGGATGAATTCTGCCGGTCCCAGCCGGCCCAGCGTGGGATGTTCCCAGCGCACCAGGGCCTCCACCCCGGCGATCTCACCTGTGCCCAGTTCAACCACGGGTTGATAGTCCAGGCGCAGCTGGCCTGCCTGCACGGCCGTGGCGAGGTCGGCCCGGAGCGCGGCACGGTAGGTCATTTTGTCATAGCCCCGGGCATCGAAGAGCTGGTAGCGGCCTTTGCCACTGTGTTTCGCCATGTACATTGCGAAGTCAGCCTGCCGCATCAGCTCGGCCGGATCTGCTGTTCCGGCGCTGCGCTGGGCGGCACCCATGCTGACGGTTACCTTGAGCCGGACGTCGTCGATGCAGAATGGCTCGCGCAGGGCGTCCTGGATGCGGCCGGCGACGTCGTCGGTTGCCGTGCCGCCGTCATTCATCACCACTATCGCGAATTCATCCCCGCCCAGCCGGGCGACGAGGTCATGCACTCGCACACAGCCGCGAAGGCGCTGGGCCAGTTGCATGAGGAGCGCGTCGCCGCCATTATGGCCCAGCGAGTCGTTGACGTCCTTGAAGTCGTCGACGTCGATGATCACGAGGCCCTCGCGCCGGTCAACTGACCCGGCGTCGGCGGCGAGAAAGACCGAGGCGAGGCGTTCGGTGAGGACCACGCGGTTGGCCAGTCCCGTGAGGGGATCATGCGTGGCGCGGAAGGTCAGCTCAAGATGGTTGTCATGCACGGTGGCGGCCATCGAATTGAATGCCTCGGCCAACTGGCCCAGCTCGTCATTGCGGACAACGTTGATCCTGTGGCTGTAGTCGCCGGCCTGTAGCTTCAGGACCCCCCGGTAGAGACCCTCCACGGGGCGCATCAGGTACTTGGTCATCCGCCGGCGGAAAAAGAAAACGCCGCCCACCGCTACGGCAAAGAGGACTGTGCGGCCGGTCGAAACCATCTGCTGGAGTTCCGCGCCGTACGCGACGCCGTCGTCGAGCGCGTCGAGCGAAGCCCTCCGGATGTTCGCCAGCAGCGTGCGCGACCTCGCGCCGGAGGCGGCGAATGACGGGGCCTCTGCCACGCGGTTGCCGTGCAGGCCGGCCACCTGGCTGTCCCAGAGTCCGTGCGCGGACAGGCCGTCCTGCCACGCGGTCCGGGCCTCCCGGAGCGTGGCGCGCATGCCGTACGCGTCCGGCAGGATCCCGGCGGCGGCGTCGAACTGGGCGGAGAGGTCTTTTTGCTGCTGCAAAAAGGCCGATGTGTCGACGGGTACTTCGGCGAGCAGTTGCAGTCCGGCTTGTTCGTGGTCGTCCAGGCGGGCCCGTATTTCGGCGACGGCCTCCGACTCGAGGCGGTGCTGCGCGGCGGCGTGCTGGATTTGATCCGTGACCACGCGGACGCCAACCACCGTTGCGACGACGCCGAGCACCAGCGCTACGAACACCAGTGCGAACGCCCTGGACCATTCGCGTTGCAGGCTGCCGGTAGGAACGGGCGTCTGCGGCCCGGTCACGTCCCCGGCCGGTGCGGCCTCTTGGCCGGTGGAACGTCCCGGTGCATGGGCGGCGGTCGACGGCGGCGCGGCAGCCGGGTCCGCCAACCTGTTGTTGGGGTTACGCATGGTGTGCCTCCGGCCTCGTGCCGGCACTCGCCGCATCGTCAACAGGAGCGTAGCCGAAGAGGCCCGTGCGGGTCATGTCCGGCCGCTGCCCGAAACTAATGTGAAGCATGTGAAAGCAGTGTACTCGGCGCGTGACTGACGCGGTCGAAGACGGGTGCCAAACTTCCTGTGCCGGGCTGAACTCCTCCGGCCGCCTGCGCGTGGGTAAGGGGCGGGTCTTAGCTGAGGCAGTCCGCGCAGTACGCGTGGCCGCCCTTTTCCTTGGCCAGCTGGGACCGGTGCCGCACCAGGAAGCAGGAATAGCAGGTGAACTCGTCCTCTTTCTGCGGGATGACCGTGACAGTCAGTTCCTCGCCGGACAAGTCTGCCCCCGGAAGCTCTACGCCCTCGGAAGTGTCGGCCTCGTCGAGTTCGCGGACCACGCTGCGGGCGTCAGGCGCGTTAGCCGAACGGAGGGCCTCCAGGGAAGCGTTGCGTGATTCCGCAACGTCGGAGCGTACTTCGTCATAATCGGTTGCCACCTGGTGGTACTCATTTCCGTTGCGGGGTGTGTGATTCAGTTTGTGATCCGGAGTCTTTCCGGTTCTCCGGGATTGAACGGTACAGCATGACACCGGGTAAAAGCTGGGGACTGGGGCAGTCGCGGCAGTGACGCTCGTGACACCTCGTGGCGGCGGTCAGCGGCGCGGCCCCCTACACTTCGTTCGCCACTGGTCACCGGGGCGTCACGCGGCGTTAACTTCGGTGTCCTAGCCTGATTCTTTAGGCATCATGCACCATGCGCACCACCATCCGTAGGGAGGGATTCACCATGGCCGATATCCCTGGAGTGCTGGGACGGCTGACGCCGGAGGAACTCAATGAGCTGCGGTCCCTCGGCCCCAGCGGGCACCTGAGCCGGAGCCTCACTGACGCCCTCGACCGCGCGGCCGGAGGGCCCGGGGCAGGACGCGGCTACTACGTCCCCAACGGGAGCGTCAGTGCCACCGGCGGACCCCACGTGGTCCTGCGCAGCGACGTGTCAGGATGGCTGTTCGGCCCCGCCCAACAGGCCTAGCCGGGCGAGGAGACCCCTTCCCACCGACATGGACACGTCAGGTTCCTTCCGGGCCGGCCCAGTAAGGGCCATACTTGCTCAAAAGGAGGGGTCTGGATTGCGGATTCTGATGGTGGAAGATGAGCACGCCCTGGCGGAAACAGTCCGGCGCGGACTGAAGAATGAGGGGTTCGTCGTCGACGTTGCCCACGACGGCGTCCGGGGACTCTCGGCCGCGCTCGAAAACGCGTACGATGCCATCCTCCTGGACCTCATGCTGCCGCGGATGAACGGCTACGACGTCTTGAAGGAATTGCGGAACCGGAAAGTCTGGACCCCGGTGCTGATGCTCACGGCCAAGGACGGCGAATACGACCAGACAGATGCCTTCGACCTGGGCGCGGATGACTACCTGACCAAACCCTTCAGCTTCCTGGTGCTGGTCGCCCGGATCCGGGCGCTGATCCGGCGTGGAGCGCCGGCCAGGCCCGTCATCATGACACTCGGCACCCTTTCCCTGGACCCCGTCAGTCACAGTGTCCGCCGCGGAGATACCCTCATCAGCCTCACGGCCAGGGAGTACGGCCTCCTGCACTACCTGATGCGCCGGCACGACCAGATCGTCTCAAAGGCGGAGATCCTGCAAAACGTCTGGGATCCGGCCTTTGAGGGCGCGAACAACGTCGTGGAGGTCTACATCGGCTACCTTCGGCGCAAGATCGATGGGCCTTTTGGTCTCCACAGCCTGACCACCGTGCGTGGCATGGGCTATCAGCTCAGCGCCGACCCGATCCCTGAGCCCCGTGCCGTCGAGCTTCGCGAGGGGTGACGTCCTCCGGTGGCGCCGTCTCCGGCAAGGGGAAAGCGATCTCAAACCGGCAGTGGCCAGCCGGCGCGTTCGTCGGCCGGATGGTCCCGTGATGGGCGGCTACGATGCCGGCTGCGATGGCCAGGCCCAGTCCGCTGCCGCCGCCTTCACGGGAGCGGCTGCCGTCGAGCCGGACAAATCGTTCGAAAATCCGCTCCCTGTCCGCCTCCGGGATGGGGTCGCCATCGTTGTCGACCGTGATGATGACCTGGTCCCCGGCGGCGCGCAGGTCCACGGCGATCCGGGACAGGGCATGGCGGTCGGCGTTGTCCAGGACGTTCCGCAGGACCTGCGCCAGCCGGCGGGCGTCGCCGCGGATCCGTGCGGGCACGAGCGTCGCCTGAATCTGGTTCTTGCTGGTTGACCGCAGCCGGCGGATCTCCTGGTCCAGCACGTCGTCAAGATCGACGTCTTTCTGCTCCACCCTCAGGCCGCCGTCGTTGGCCTTGGCCAGGGTCAGGAGGTCCTCGACCAGGAAGCTCATGCGGGCTGTCTCGTCGGTGAGGACATCCTTCATCTGCAGCCACATCGCCCCGGTCGGATCCGCGGCCGCGATTTCGATTCCGGCCCTGAGCGTGGCCAGCGGGCTGCGCAGTTCGTGGCTGGCGTCCGAGACGAACCTGCGCTGTTCGCTGTCCGAGGCCTGCAGCCGGTCCAGCATCGTGTTCATGGTCTGTGCCAGGGCCTGGATTTCATCGTTGGTGGCCGGCACATCGACCCGCCCGTCCAGCTGCTCGGCGTTGATCCGGGCAACCTGGCCCCGGATCCGCTCCACCTGGCGGAGGGATCTCCCCACAAGGAGCCACACGGACACGGCCACCGTGCCCAGCAGCAGCGGCGTGGCACCCAGCATGAACCATGCCACCGTGGCGATGGTGTCGGCCTGTATCTGCGAGGCCTGGGCCACCACCACCGTATAGCTCAAAGTGCCTGTCCGCGCTCCCACCGTGACGATGTGGTAATCGTCGGTGTCCCCGATGCTCGGAAGGCCCGAGACGTCCTGGGTCATGGTCTGGCCGGGGGCGGGCCGTTGGGCAGACAGCGGGGCGTTGGCGATCTCGGGATCCGAGCCGGCCAGTACGTACCCTGCGGCGTCCAGCACCTGGACGAATTGGCCTGCATGGGCGGTATCGATGATGTAGGCGCGGGCATCCGCGATATCCATGTCCTCCATTTCGGCAACCACATCCAGGGACTTCTGCCGGGCTGCGGCGTCGCTTGACCTGGCCAGGGACGCCTGGAGCAGCACGAGCAGGACCATGCCGCCGAGAAGCAACGCCACGGCCACGACGCCGACGGCGACCGCCGTCGAGCGCTTGCGCACGCCCCAATCAACAGCGCCCCTGCCGGGGCGGCCATGTGTGGCTCGTTTGCCCAGTCCCATGCTCCAAGAATGCGGCAACGCGGGGATCCGGACAACCGGTGTGGGGCATTTCCGCCGCCTCACCCCCCGCCCCGTACCCCGGGTAGATGCCGGTGCCATCCGGACCTGTCGCCGGGGGCGCCGGGAGAGGTTACTCTCAGACTCTTCTCAGGGGGATGCGGGACAGTTGAAACAGGATCAGAAAGCCGGCCGAACCGGGGCCGTCACACCACAGATTCCGGTCGCACGCTCTCCTCAACCAGCGTGCGGCCGGGCACGACCCTTCTCCAAGACTCCCGTTCCTGGCAGAGCAACCGGCAACCACAACCCCTCCCTCTTCGCAGCCAGCCCATGCCGCAGGGCCTCCGGCGAGGCCTCAGGGCCTGGGTGTCACCCGCAGCCAGAGGAACTGCTGGGCGTTCAGTCCGATTCCCGCGTCAAGGCGGATGCGGGTTCCCGTCAGGAGGTCCACGGCGTCGCCTTCGAAGCCGGACAGCGTCACCGCGTGCACCTCCTGCGGGCCGTCGCTGAAGTTGGCCAGCACGAGGATCAGGGTTCCGTCTCCCGGACGCTGGTACCCCACGACACCCGGATTGTTCGTGGCGAACCCGACCAGCCGGGTGCCGGCCAGTTCAGGCGTCGAGGACCTAACGGAAATCATCCGGCGCAGCCCGGCGTAGACCGCCCCGGCGGGGGTGTCCCGGTCCGCGCGCCGTGCATAGTCTGCGGCCGGATAGTGCGGCCGGTGCACCCAGCGGCTGTCAGTTCCGTGCCCTTCTTCGGCGGCGTACTGGTAGTCGTTGGACTGCCCGACTTCGTCACCGAGATACAGCAGCGGGATGCCCCCGGTGCTGAAGGCCACCGAATGGGCCAGCAGGATCCGGTTCACCGCCGCGGCTGGGTCGCCCTCCACCCCGCACAGGGACGCCGTCGTGCCGGAAATCCGGCAGTCCCCGGTACGGGGATTGTCCTGGAAGGGCACCCCGCGGGCGAAGCTTCCCGGAAACCGGTTGACGTAGAAGGAATTGAGGAACCGCCGGTGTTCGAAGGCATTGATGCCGAGCTCGGCCGCGTCCTCGTCCGCGAACGTCCAGCCGATGTCGTCGTGGCTGCGGACATAGTTCACCCAGGACGTGCCGTCCGGAATGTTGTGGCGCCGCTCCAGGGCCTGGTTGAGCAGCGCGACGTCGCGGGTGGCCAAGGCCTCCCAGATCAACGCCATCTGCAGGGGATTGTAGGAGAGCTGGCACTCGGCGGGGTCGATGTAGCGGGCCACCTCATCGGGGTGGACGATCGCCTCGGATTTGAACAGCACCGACGGCGCCGCCAGCCGGCACACGGCATTGAACGCCTGCAGCAGCGTGTGGGCTGCGGGCAGGTTCTCGCAGGGCGTGCCCAGCTCCTTCCAAATGAAGGCGACGGCGTCCATCCGGAGGATCTCCACGCCCTGGTTGGCCAGGAAGAGCATCTCGCCGGCCATGGCCCGGAAGACGGCCGGGTTGGAGTAGTTCAGGTCCCATTGGAACGTGTGGAACGTGGTCCAGACCCACCGGCCATCCGGCGTTTGGATGAAGGATCCGGGGTGGTCGTCCGGGAAGATTTCGCGCACGGTCTGCTCGTACGCGTCCGGCATGGACCGGTCCGGGAAGATCCAGTAGTAATCGCTGTACGCCGGGTCGCCCGCGGCCGCCTTCCGGGCCCAGTCGTGCTCGTCGGATGTGTGGTTGAAGATGAAATCGACCACGAGGCTGATGCCGTTGGCCCGCAGCTCAGCGGCAAGGTCGCGCAACTGCTGGATGCTGCCCAGCTGAGGGTTGACGTCCCGGTAGCTGGAGACGGCATAGCCGCCGTCGGAGTGCGGTTCGGGGGCCAGGAACAGGGGCATCAGGTGCAGATAGGTGAGGCCCAGTTCCTTGAAATAGGGGATCCGGGAGCGGACACCGTCCAGGTCCGCGGCGTAGCGGTCGACGTAGCAGACGCCGCCGAGCATGGTGTTGGCCTGGAACCAGCCGCTGCTGTGCTCGCGTTCCGCGTCGAGGCTCTTGAGCCCCGCCGGCCTCTGAACCCACGAGCGGGCGGACTCCAGCGCGAGGTTCGTCAGTTGATCCACCCAGTCCTGCCGCGTGCCGTAAAGGTCGCGGAAGAGCCGGAGCAGAACCGGGAAGTGGCGGTCGAAGCGCTCCTCGAAGGCCGCCCGGTCCGGTCCGTCCCACCCGATTTCCGTGCCCGATGCCAGGGCCCGGAGGACATGCCGGCGGACCTGCTCAACTACCTCGTCCACAACTACCTCGACCACAACTACCTCGTCCACAACTACCTCGACCACGGTCCCGTCAGCTACGCCGTCATCTATGCGGGCGGGTTCAACCATGGGGAGTCTCCTTCGACGAACTTCGGCCCCCGACGGCGCCGCGACAGTTCACATCCTTGCAGACCCAAGGACCCGTGCCCAGCGCAGAGGCGTGCTTCGGCGGGGCAAGATCTCCGGCGGAAGGGGTTGTTCGCGGGAGGGTCTATAGGCTGGCGTCATGACCGGTTCCACTGATCTCCTGCCCACCGTGCTGTGCGTCGGGCTCCTGATGGTGGTGACCGTGGCACTGCTCGCGGTTTTCCGGATCCCGCACAGAACCGCGCCGGCCCTGGCCATCCTGCGCGGAGCTGCGCAGCTGGCCGTCATCAGCCTGATTTTGGGCAGTGTCATCACCAGCCCGGTCTGGGTCGGTGCCGCACTGCTCGTGATGTTCACGGTGGCGGCCGTGACGGCGACGCGGCGCCTGGGGTGGACGTGGGGCCGCCTGGCCGTGGTGGGCGGCTCCATGGCGGCGGGCATCCTGGTGACCCTGGCGATCGTCTTCGGCACTGGCGCGATCGCCTTCGCGCCCCGCTACGCGCTGGCCATCGGAGGGATCGTGATCGGAAACGCGATGACGATCGCGACGCTGGCCGGCCGGCACTTCGCCGAGTCGGTGAATGGACACTGGGACGAAGTTGAAGCGTGGCTTGCCCTGGGTGCGACGCGGCGGCAATCGACGGTGTGGCTGGCCCGGCGCGCCGTCTATGCAGCCCTCATCCCTTCCACCGACCAGACCAAGACGACGGGCCTTGTCACCCTTCCGGGGGCGTTCGTGGGTGCGATCTTCGGCGGGCTCTCGCCGCTGGAAGCCGGCCGCTTCCAGATCGTCGTGCTGGCATCGATCATGGCGGCGGGGACCATGACCGCCGTCGCCCTGATCTGGGTCATCTCGCCGGTGAGGGTCCGTCCCGCCCGCCCACGCTAGGCCGGGCGCCAAAACGCCGCGCCTTAGGCCGGCACCCGGATGATGAGGGGGTCCATCGCCTGGCCGTCGGCGTACTGGCCGTCGAACAGGTCCGAACCCGCCGCGGACACGGCCACCTCGACGCGCTCCCAGACCAGGAAGCCGTCCATGTTGCGGGGCGCGGCAGTGCGCAGGGTGCCGACGTCCGAACGGTCCATCCCGCCGCCGTCGCCAGTGCTGATGGACAGGACTCCATGCCCGGCCGTGAACTCGACCCAGGGATCCAGCAGCCGGACGAACATCATTCCATGGTGGCCGGCAACCCGGACGTCGCCGCGGAACCGCAGCACGCCGGTGCCCGTGGCGGCATCGTATTCGGAGCCGGCGTTGGCGAAGCAGAACTCCCCGGAGGCGGTCACCGTGGCGCCGCCGGCGGCGGAAACGGCACCGTCCGGGAGTCCCGAAATGTAATCCATGAAGCTGCGCTTGATGCCCCAGGTCAGACCCGCAGGGGGCAGCGGAGCGGGGGAAGCGGACGCTGGTGTCACGTAGGTTCTCCTGGGCCGTCGGACGGATCTACATCGAGCCTAGCCGCGGATCCGGGCCCGGCTGAACTGTTGCACGGCAGCGGCTTCATCCGGCGTATTTCTCTGACGGCGTAGGCGCTCCGGGACTAGCGGCGGGGCGGCGGTGGTTGACTTGGATGAGTACCGCTTAGCAGGAGGTGCATTGTGGCCGCATCCATCAGCAGGGTCCCAGGATCCGAGGTCTCTGAAGACCCAATGGATTCTTATTCCGCGACCGTCATCCGCGTAGCCGAAGCTGTCACACAGCACGTCGCAGCGCTGGAAATGACAGGCACCGGCCGCAACGGCAGGCTGGTCCGGGTGGGGGCGGGCTCGGCCGTCCTGTTCACCACAGACGGATACCTGATCACCAACGCCCACGTGGTGGGCGGCGCCCAGTCCGGCCGCGCAGTCTTCGCCGACGGCACCACCACGGCCGTGGATGTGGTGGGCGCGGACCCTCTCTCCGACCTCGCCGTGGTCCATGGCAGGGCACCCACGGCGGCACCGGCGGAAATGGGCGACGCTGAATCCCTCCGGGTCGGCCAGCTGGTGATCGCGGTCGGCAACCCGTTGGGGCTCGCCGGTTCTGTCACGGCCGGAGTGGTCAGCGGGCTGGGCCGGTCCATTCCCGTCTGGTCCGGACGGAACCGGCGCGTGATCGAGGACGTCATCCAAACCGATGCTGCCCTCAACCCCGGCAGTTCCGGAGGTGCGCTGGCCGACGCGCACGGGCGGATCGTAGGCATCAACACGGCGGTGGCCGGAGTGGGGCTCGGCCTGGCCGTCCCTATCAACGCCACCTCCCGGCGGATCATCGGATCGCTGCTGAAGGACGGCCGGGTTCGCCGCGCCTATCTGGGCCTGGTGAACACTCCCATCCAGCTGCAGCCAAGTGCCGTTGTCCGGACGGGCCGCAGGGAGGGCCTGCTGGTAGTCGAAGTCCTCCCCGGTTCGCCCGCCGAGCGCGCCGGGCTCCGGGCCGGTGACATCCTGCTGAGGGTCGGCCAGATGTACGTGTCCAACGCCGAGAGCCTGCAGAAACTGCTGTTCGCCGAAGCGATCGGGGAACCACTGGACCTTGTGGTGCTTCGCGATGGAGCGGACCTGCGGCTGGTGGCTGTTCCGGCGGAGATGACCGACAACCAGTAGGGAAACTCCGGCCGCAGGATCCATCCGGCGGCAGGGAAAAGCCGGCGCAGAGTGGTGGTTGCCGGCGCTGGAAATGTCGCGGCGGGCACGAACTCCGGGCCGCCCCGGACTACTTGGATTCCCGATGCGTGGTGTGCGCTGAATTACTCGTTTGGCGCCACAAGTACCTGCCCGCCGCTCCACGTCCTTACTCAACGATACTGACGCCTGTACCCGTCTTTCTTTGGGCGAAAGATCGCGTAGCGGCATGCCTTGTTGCGCCCTGTCCGGCGTGTAACGGTGACATTGGAAAGCCGGAGGGAACAGTGTCTCAGTACGGCCTGGTTTCAATGTTGATCCGGCTCTTCGCAGACGATTCAGTTCGTTTTACCTGGGGAAATCGGAGAACATCGTGGATAGCCAAACGGGAACTACACCCTCCATTTCGGTCCGCTTGTTCGGATCATTCGAAGTGCGCCGGGACGGCGTGTCACTCACCGCCGCCGACATGGGGGGATGCAAGCCCCGGCACATACTGGAAATTCTTCTGCTGAACCTGGGCACGCCCGTGTCCAAGACCCGGCTGATCGATCTGCTCTGGGGAGCAGGAGCCAGCGACGGCTCGGTGGCGACACTCGAGAGCTACATCAGCGGCATCAGGCGCGCCATCCAGCCAGGGCAGACCAAGACCGGTCCGCTCCGGACGGCCAACAGTGGTTACGTCCTGGACCCCACACTCGTGGATCTGGACCTGTTCCGGTTCCGGGGGCTGGTCCGCGCGGCCGGTGAGCTGCCTGCGGTTGAGGCCTACCCGCTGATGCTCGAGGCCCTCGAGGTCTCGGCCGAGCCGCTACTCGGCTTCGAACTTGCCTCCGACTGGGCGGAAGAGGCGCGCGCACGCCACGCAGCCGAGCGGGTGGCACTGCAGATCCTCGCGGCCGAAACGGCGGCACTGCTGGACAACCCGGACGACGCCGTCAACCTGGTCCAAGCTGCCATCCGGGCCGAGCCGCTGAACGAACGGGCATGGACCGTACTGGTGACAGCCTATGAACAGGCCGGCCTGCCGGCGGAAGGACTGGCGGCGTATGACCGTTGCCGCCGGCTCTTTGACCGCGACCTTGGCTGCGCCCCGGGTCCGGCCCTGCAAGACGCTCATCTGAGGCTCCTGCGGCAGCGTGCGGAGAGCAACTCCGAACTCTCCGAGGTGCTGGCGGCGCTGCTGTATCTGGGTGAGCGGTTGAACGCGCCCAAGGGCCGGCAGTTGCCTGCCGCAGAGTCCCGGCGCATGCATGAGAATGCCGGCCGGGTCCTGGATTCCTTCCTGCAGCGCGTCAGGGCAGCGGTCTGACGAGGGGGCCCGGCTGAGCGGTCTGATCGAGGGGGTCTGACGCGGCACGGCCGGGCGAAGAGTTAGCTTCGTCACGTGGCCGGTTTTCTCGGGAAATTCGGCACTGCCGGGCCCCATACTTGGAAAGACCCTGGCGGGCTGTCCCACCGCCGGGCGTGAGGAGGGCCCATGGAAACCTTGAAGAAAGTCGTCACGAATGAGTACTTCCCGGCGGCCGCAGTGCTGTCCGGCGTCGTCCTGTTCTGGGTCCTTGGCCTGTTCGGCGGACTGTCCCTCCTGAGCACCCGCCAGTCCCCGGTGACCACTCTGACCTGGCTGATGTTCGTGTACGCCGCGGCCGTCCTGTCGCCCCTGGCCGGCCTGGTCGCCGCGATCGACCTCGTCCGCCGCTGGCTGCGGAACCGGCAGGCGCGCACCGTGGAATCCGCCTAGCACGTACCGTCGCTGAGCGGCGGCCTGTACCGCCCGTCCGCTACTCGAAACGGGAGGGGTCGCCCATACCCACCCGGACGACTTCCGCGACGCCGCTTGAATAGTCGATCACCGTTGTTGGCTCGGCACCGCAGTCGCCGGAATCGATCACGGCGTCCACTACGTGGTCCAGGCGCTCTTTGATCTCCCAGCCCTGCGTGAGAGGGTCCTCCTCATCAGGCAGCAGCAACGTGCTGGACAGCAGCGGCTCGCCGAGCTCCGCAAGGAGCGCCTGGACCACGTGGTTGTCCGGGATGCGCACGCCGACTGTTTTCTTCTTCGGGTGCAGCAGCCGCTTGGGGACTTCCCTGGTGGCGGGGAGGATAAACGTGTAGCTGCCGGGCGTGACTGCCTTGATGCTGCGGAAAACGTCGTTGTCGATCTGGACGAACTGTCCCAGCTGCGCGAAATCCTTGCAGACAAGGGTGAAGTGATGCTTGTTGTCCAGCTGCCGGATGGTGCGGATCCTGTCCAGTGCCTCCCGGCTTCCCAGCTGCGCGCCCAGCGCATAGCAGGAATCCGTGGGGTAGGCGATCAGGCCGCCTGAGCGCACGATCTCCACTGCCTGGAGGATGGAACGCGGCTGGGGGTTCTCGGGGTGCACATCGAAGTATCTCGCCATGGCATGAAGCTTACGCCGGAGGCGCACTGACCGTTGAAGCACTGACGTTGAAACACTGCACGCTGGCACCGCGCCCGCCTGCCAGCGTACGTTCAGGCGGCCAGGGCGGCAAACATGAGGGCCAGCGCGGCGGCTCCGACAACCTCGACGGCGGTGTCGGCCAAGTCCCGGAAGCCGGCGGAGCGTCGGTTCCGCAACCAGCCGCCGGGCGGGCGTATGGCCGGGCGCACCGGCGGTACTTCCGAACCGGGCCAGAGTTGCAGGAGCAGCCGGGCCGTCCACAGGACCGTGGCCAAGCCAAAGACAATGGCCAGCCCGGAAACCGCGGACGGCATCAGTGCTGGGTCCGCGCTCCAGGCCGGGTCCGGCGCCGCCAACGCAGCTGCTGCCGAACCACCGTGGTGCGGCAGCGAAATCAGCGGGCCCCGGGGCGGCGGTACCGCCGCGGACGCCGGCAGCCCCCAGAGACCCGTGGCAGCGAGCATGAAGGCCATCGCGGCCATGGCCGCGGCGTCGTAGAGGGGCTTCGCCGGACCCGACGGCGGCCACCCGTCCCGGCTGGGGGTACGGCGACGTACGGCTTGTACGACGAACCACCAGGCCCCGAGTGAGAACAGCAGCACCTGCGGCAAAACGGGCCACTGGCCGCCCGGGACCAGCATGATGGCCATGACCGCCGTCATGAGTGCGTGCAGCGCCGAGTCCACCCGCCTGGCGGGCTGTGCTGCGGCCATGCCCCGCCATGCCGAGTACAGCGTCGCCGCCAACAGCAACCCCGCCAGTGTCCAGCGCAGGGCCTCGCCCGCAATCATGGCCGGCTGATCAATTCTTCGTGCTCACAGCTGCTCGTCATGATGGATCCGTTCGACGAGTTGCCGCAGCGGTTCGCCGCTGCCGCTCCACTGCTGGGCGATGAACTCCGCGGCGATGGAGACGGCCGTTTCCTCCGGCGTGCGGGCGCCCAGATCCAGTCCTACGGGGCTGTGGAGCCTGGACATTTCGTCCTCACTGAGTCCCGCCTGGCGCAGCCGCGCGATCCTGTCCTCGTGTGTGCGCCGGGATCCCATGGCGCCGATAAAGGCCACGGGACTGCCGCGCAGGGCCACCTCGAGGACGGGGATATCGAATTTCGGGTCGTGGGTGAGGACGCAGAGCACGGACCTGGCGTCCAGCAGGCCCTGGGCGAATTGGTCGCCCAGGTACCGGTGGGGCCACGCGTTGACCACTTCGGCGGCGTCGGGGAACCGCGCGGGCGTGGCGAAAACGGGCCGCGCATCGCAGACGGTCACCCTGTACCCCAGGAACGTACCCAGGCGGGCCAGCGCCGCTGCGAAGTCGATGGCGCCGAAGACGATCATGCGCGGCGGCGGAGCGTAGCTGGTGAAGAAGACGCGCATGCCGGTATCCAGCCGCTCACCGTCAATCCCGTAGGTCAGGATGCCCGTGCGGCCGGCCGCCAGAAGGCCCTGGGTGTCATCGCCGACGGCGCGGTTGGTCCGTTCCGAACCCAGGTCACCTTCGTATCCTTCGGGCCTGACGATCAGGTGCCGCCCCACGCGGGTCGCATCCGGGTGTTCGATGACAGTGGCCACCCCCACCCGGCGCCCGGCGTCGATGTCTTGCCCGACGGCGTCGAGTTCGGCAAACCGGTGCCGGGAAACAGGTTCGACGAAGATGTCGATGATTCCGCCGCACGTCAGGCCAACCGCGTAGGCGTCGTCGTCGCTGATCCCGTAGCGGACCAGGGCAGGCTCGCCGTCGTCCTTGACCTGGGTGGCCAGCTCGTAGACGGCACCCTCGACGCAGCCGCCGGAGACGGAGCCGACGGCATCGCCGTCGGCGGTCACCAACATGGCTGCTCCGGGGAGCCTCGGCGCGGACTTGAATGTGCTGACGACGGTGGCCAGGCCCGCCGTGGCGCCATTGCGCCAGTCAGCCAACAGAGCCGCCAGGACATCGCGCATCGGTGCTCCTCAGAGCCTGCCGCACAGCCGGAGCGTCCGGAATGCCGAGCGCCGGCCGGCCCAGTAGGCGATGCACGCCACGGCGGCGAGGATGCCGAGGACTTTCACCGGGTTGGAGAGCTGATCGGCCGCGATGCCCTTGGCCAGGGTCAGGGCATCCAGGCTGCCGGCGGGTTCGGCTTCCCTCCGGGCCGCCGACGGGGCCATCTGCGGGGCAGTGCCCGGACGGTCTGTGCCCGCCGGTTCAATACCGGAAACCACAGCCGCCGCGGGGACCGGTTCCGGGACGGCCGCGGGAAGCGGCTCAGCGCCCGCCGCCGGCTCTGTGACCAGTTCTGTGACCAGTTCCGTGACGGGCTCCGGGGTTGGGGGTGCCGCCTCTGCGAGCATGGCCTGGAGGTTGTCAGCGAAGAGGGACATCATCTGCTCCGTGACGCTTCCGATCACCCCCTTTCCCATGGCCGCTGCCTTTCCTGACAGCGCGAGGTCGGCGCTGACCGTCCCCTGCGTGGCTGTACCGTCTTCGGCCAGCACCAGTGTGACGGTGGCCTCGGCGGTGCCTTGTCCGCGGGTCTCCTGGGCCTTGCCGCCAAGGACGGCACGGTGTTCGGCGGAGTTTCGTTCAATGACGGTCAGCAGGCCCTTGTACTGCATCGTGACCGGGCCCAGCTTCACGCTCATGCCCACCTGGTAGGCGTCCTCCGAGAGCTTGTTGAGGATCTTGGCGCCGGGCAGGCAACCGGCCACCTTTTCAAAGTCCATCAGTGTGTCCCACACCTGGCCTATCGGTGCGACCACCGAGAACGTGCTGTCAATTTGCATGGGCTGGTTCCTTGCCTCTCGCTCGTCGTTGTACAGCGGCTGCCGTTGGGCCGTCGCCGCGGATGGCGGCCGCCATCTCCGCCAGGGCCGTATAGCTGTGGCCGCTGACGAAGGCGTCGCAATAGGGCAGTGCTGCTGCCATGCCGCCCACGAGGGGCTGGTACTGCGGAGCGGCCTTGCGCGGATTCACCCAGACGATCCTGTGCGCGAGCCGGCGCAGGCGGACCATCTGCGCGGCGACCTGTTCAGGATCCTCGTGCGCCCAGCCGTCCGAAAACACCACCACCACTGCGCCCCGCGCCAGACCGCGGCGGCCGTGCTCGTCGACGAAGCGCCGGAGGCATTCGGCAATCCGGGTTCCGCTGGCCCAGTCCGGGGCGGAGGCAGCGGCCCCGGCCAGCGCCTGGTCCGGATCGCGCAGGGCGAGTTGCCGCGTAAGCCTGGTCAGCCGCGTGGCGAAGACGAAGGCCTCGGCCCCGGCGCCGGTCACCGCGCCCTGCAGCAGGGACACAAAGACGCGCGAGTAGGGTTCCATCGATCCGGACACGTCGCACAGCAGCACCAGTTTGCGGCGCTGTTTGCGACGGCGGGCATACAGCAGCAGCGGCGCGTCTGTTCCGGAACGCCGGGCGGCCCGCACCGTCGCCCGGACGTCCAGGCTCGCCGTGCTGTGTGCGGACGTGCGCGTGCGGCGGCTCAGGCGGAGCGGGGTGGCCAGCTGCAGCGCCGCTGCCAGCCGACGCACATCCGCGATTTCGTCGGCGGACAGCTCGGCAAAGGAGGTCTCGTGCAGGTGTTCGTCCGGGGAAACCATGGCAAGGACGGCCTCCCCGCCAGTTCGGGTGGCCTCCGACGCGCTGTCCCGGTCCGGGGAGGCCACCCGCGGCTCCTGCTGCCGGCCGGGGACCGTGTCCACCGGCCGCGTGTCCGGCGCTGCGGGCCTGCTCGACGCGCCCGGAGTGGGCGGCCTCGGCTCTGCCGGGCGGCCCGTGCTGAGCGGCCGCGCGGTGGCGGCCTTCCCGCGGAACACGGCTGCGAAGACAGCATCAAAGACGGGCAGCTGTTCCCGGGCGGACACGAGCACAACGCGGCACGTCCAGTAGAGCTGCTCAAGGTCGGTCGGCGGGATCAGGTGGAGAGCCTCGGCCAGCCGTGCCGCCCGGTCCGGCGACGTCGATAGCCCGGCCCTCCGGATCGCCGTGACGAACGCGGCGGACAAGGCGGCTGCCTCGACCCGCGGCGGCCGGTCTGCCCCGGCCCTGTTGTTCTCACCCATCGGTGCCCTCCACCACCCAGGCCGCTCCCCGGGTGCCGACGAGCTCCAGGTCATCGCGGTTCTTGATGACCGAGCCCCACGTCCGTTCGGCCGTGCCGGCGTCGATCCGTTCCACCCCCAGCACCGCCAGGGCAGAAACCCAGTCGATGGCCTCGGAGATGCCCGGCGGTTTGGCCAGGTCCAGGGTCCGAAGCCGGGTGATGACGGCCGCGGCCTGCAGGGCCAACGGGCCGCTGCTGGCAGGCACCCGGCGGCGCACGATCTCCGCGATCCGGGCCGGCCCGGGGTAGTCGATCCAGTGGTAGAGGCAGCGGCGGGTCAACGCGTCGTGAAGGTCCCGCGTCCGGTTGGAGGTCAGGATCACAATCGGGGGATGGGTGGCGCGGATGGTGCCGAGCTCGGGGATGGTGACGGCGGATTCGGCAAGGAGCTCAAACGTGAAGGCCTCGAATTCGGCGTCGGCGCGGTCGATCTCGTCCAGCAGCAGCACGGCAGGCCGCGGGCCGGGATGCTCAAGCGCCTGCAGGAGCGGCCGCCGCAGAAGGTACTGGGGGGCGAAGAGGTCGGTCTCCGTGACCTCCGCGTCGCGGACTTCAGCCAGCCGGATGCCAAGCAGTTGGCGCTGGTGGTTCCACTCGTAAAGCGCCTCGCCGGCGTCGATTCCCTCGTAGCACTGCAGCCGGTACAGCGGTGTGTCCAGGAGCCCGGCCAGGGCCTTCGCGGCCTCTGTTTTCCCGACTCCGGCCTCGCCTTCGAGCAGGATGGGCTGCGGCAGGCGGACCGCCAGGAACAGGGCCGTCGCCAACCCGACGTCGGCCAGGTAGTTCGTGCGGTCCAGCGCGGCCATCAGTGACCCGACATCCGGGACCCGGCGCAGCACGTCCTGTTCCGCTCCGGCCCGCGCCGCGGTACTCATACGGCCCCCTGCAGCCCGCCGAGGAGGCGCCTGTAATCGTCCTCCGTGTCCACGTCACGGGGGACGGGGCCGGACGTCCGGACCTCGACGACGTCGTCCGTTCGCTGTTCGAGGAGCTTCCACACGGCTTTGTCCCCGTGCAGGGCGGCCAGGTCAGGAAGCAGGCGCCGGGCAAACGCCAGCGGATGGCCCACGCCGTCGTCGTAACGGCACACCGCGATGCCGGCCGGCCTGGCGGGGACAGGCACACCGCCGGCAGACGGCGTGCCTGAACCTGGCTGCCGGAGGGCGCCAAGCACTGCCCGGACGCTCGCTGCCCGGACGCCGGGCTGATCGCCGAGCAGCAGGACAACGGCATCGGTATCCGGATGCACGGCGGCGAGCGCTGTGGCGATGGAGGACGCGCACCCGTCGCCGTAGTCCGGGTTGAGCACCACATCGCAGCCGCCGGTGTCAACCATGCGCGAAACTTCGGGCGCCGATCCGCCGAGGGCCAGCACCGTCTGGCTGAAGGCGCAGTCCCGCGCGGTCGCCAGGACGGCATCGAGCAGGACTCCCGTACCGTAGGGCAGGAGCTGCTTGGGCCGGCCCAGGCGCCGGGAGGCTCCCGCAGCCAGGATGATCCCTGCGGTCCGGGGTGAGGGCCCCGCCACCGGTTCAGCTCGCGACGGCATAGCGCTCCGGATCCTTGCGGAAAGCGGCCCGGCAGCCGGGGGAGCAGAAGTAGAGCGTGGCGCCGTCGTGGACCAGATGCAGGGACGACTCCAGGGCCTGGACGGACATGCCGCACACCGGGTCGACCGCGCTCGCCGGACCGGGTTCCGAGGCCGTGGACGCGGTGTCCGCCGCGGCCGCGGCCGCGGCTGCGGCAACGGTCGCGTGCTGTGCAGGGGGCGGACCAGCGCGCCGCGCCTTGGACCGTTCCCCCACCAGCTGGGCCAGGATTGACAGCGCGATCTCCCCGGGCGTCCGGGCGCCGAGCTGCAGCCCGGCCGGCGTGAAGACCCGTCGCCGCGCCGCGTCGTCGACGTCGAGGGACTCCAGGACGGCCGCGCCCCGGGTTTCACTGGCCACGAGGGCAACGTAGGGGACACCCGCGCGCAGGCCAGCTTCCAGGGCACCTTCCTCCGCCTTTCCGTGCGAGGCGACAATCAACGCAGCGTCATCGCCGCGGGGGTCGGCGCCCTCGCCGTCCGTGAGTTCGACTTCCAGACCGACGCCCGAGCCGAGCGTCGCCAGGGCCTGGGCCACCGGCGTCGTGCCCACCACCAGGACCCGGGGCGCCGGGATCCGCGGCTGGAGGAAAATCTCGATCGCCCCACCGCTGAGGCACGGGTTTGTGACCTCGACGGCGCCTTCCTCGACCATGCGGGACGGTTCGCCGGGCAGGACCCGCAGCAGGAGCGGTTCCTGGGTAGCCAGCACCTGCAGGCTGTACTCCCGCACCGAGGCCTCCACACAGTTCCCGCCCACGAAGCCCTGGATCTCCCCCGAGGGCAGCACCAGGGCAGTGTCTCCGGCATGGGCGCTCGTGGGACGCTGGGCGCGGACCACCGTGGCGTGGACGAACGGCTCGCGGCGGCTGGTGAGTTCATCCGCCCGGGCGGCCAGGGATACTGCTGGTGTGGTCATCAGATCGGCGGCCTGGCGTTGCCCTGCATGGCGGCCCAGACGCGGGCGGGCGTGCACGGCATGTCCATATGCGTGACGCCGAACGGCGCCAGGGCATCGACGACGGCGTTAACGATCGCCGGCGGGGAGCCGACGGTCGCGGACTCGCCGATGCCTTTCGCCCCGATCGGGTGGTGCGGGGACGGGGTGACGGTGAATCCGGTCTCCCAGTCCGGCACCTCCATGGCCGTGGGGATCAGGTAGTCCATGAAGGACCCGCCCAGGTTGTTTCCGGCCTCGTCGAACTCGATGATCTCCATCAGGGCCATGCCGACGCCGTCCGTCAGGCCGCCGTGCACCTGGCCTTCGATGATCATCGGGTTGATCCGGGTGCCGCAGTCATCCACAGCGATGAAGCGCCGCACCTTGACCTGCCCTGTGCCGGGGTCGACGTCGACGACGCAGATGTAGGCTCCGAACGGGAAGGTGAGGTTGGGCGGGTCGTACGTGACTTCGGCGTCCAGGTTGCCGTCCACGCCCTCGGGCAGGGCAACGGTGCCGTGGGCGCCCATGGCGATCTCGGCGATGGTCTTGCCGACGCTGGGGTCGCCCTTGACGAACCAGCGGCCCTTTTCCCACTCGAGGTCCTCGGGGCGGGTCTCGAGCATGGCCCCGGCGATCAGTTTCGCCTTCTCGCGCACCTTGCGTGCAACAAGGGCCACGGCGCCGCCGCTGACCGGCGTCGACCGGCTGCCGTACGTGCCCAGGCCGAACGGGGTCTGGTCGGTGTCCCCGTGCACCACCTCGATGTCCTCCGGCGGGATGCCGAGTTCCTCTGCCACGATCTGGGCGAAGGTGGTCTCGTGGCCCTGGCCCTGGCTCTGCACAGAGATGCGGACCACGGCCTTGCCGGTGGGGTGGATGCGCAGCTCGGCGCCGTCGGCCATGCCCAGGCCAACAATGTCGAAGTGCTTCCGCGGGCCGGCTCCCACGACTTCCGTGAAGAAGGCCACGCCGATGCCCATGAGTTCCCCGCGTTCGCGCTTTTCGGCCTGCTCGCGGCGGAGGTCCTCGTACCCGGCCAGTTGCATCGAGAGGCGCATGGCGGCCTCGTAGTCGCCCGAGTCGTAGACCCAGCCGGTCTTGTTGGCATAGGGGAACTGCTCCGGCTTGATGAAGTTCTTCAGCCGCAGCTCCGCCGGGTCCATGTCCAGCTTGCGGGCCAGGACGTCCACCATCCGCTCCACGAGGTAGACGGCCTCGGTGACGCGGAAGGAGCACGCGTAGGCGACGCCGCCGGGCGCCTTGTTGGTGTAGACGCCGGTGACGGAGCAGTGGGCGGCCTTGAGGTCGTAGCTGCCGGTGAAGATGGAGAAGAATCCGGCCGGGTTTTTGGTGGGCTGCGCCGTGGCGTTGAACGCGCCGTGGTCGGCCAGCACATGCGTGCGCAGGGCAAGGATCTTGCCGTCCTTGGTCGCCGCGATTTCGCCCTGCATGATGTAGTCCCGGGCGAATGAGGTCGACATCAGGTTCTCGGAGCGGTCCTCCACCCATTTGACCGGGCGGCCGGAGACGATCGAGCCGACGACGGCGAGGATGTAGCCGGGATAGATTCCGACCTTGTTGCCGAAGCCGCCGCCGATATCAGGGGAGACGATCCGGATCTTGTGCTCGGGGATGCCGGCCACGATCGCGAACAGGGTCCGGTGCGCGTGCGGGGCCTGGGTGGTCTCGTAGAGGGTCAGCTTGCCGCTGACGGCGTCGAAATCCGCGACGGCGCCGCATGTCTCCATCGGTGCGGGGTGGACCCGCGGGTACACCACCTCCTGGCTGACCACAACGTCTGCGGAGGCGAACACCGCATCGGTCTCGGCCTTGTCACCGATCTCCCAGTCGAAGATCCGGTTGTCCGTCCGGCCCTCGATTTCGTCCCGGATCACCGGGGCGTCGGCATCGAGCGCCTTGCGGGCGTCCACCAGCGGGGGAAGCACATTGTATTCGACGTCGATCAGCTCCAGGGCGTCCCGGGCCGCGTAACGGTCCTCGGCCACGACGAACGCGACTTCCTGCCCCTGGAACCGGACCTTGTCGGTGACCAGCACGGCCTGGACGTCGGCGGAGAGCGTCGGCGCCCACGCGAGCTTCAAGCCCAGGAGGTCCTTGCCGGTGATGACTGCCACCACTTTCGGATGCGCCAGGGCGTTGGTGGTATCGATGGACACGAGCCGGGCGTGCGCCACGGGAGCGCGCAGGATGGCGCCGTGCAGCATCCCGGGCAGCACGATGTCATCCAGGTAGTGGCCCTGGCCGCGCACAAAGCGCGGGTCTTCCTTCCGCTGAATACGGCCGTAACCGATCGGGCGGTCCTCGTCGCCGGCGGCCGGGTTTGACGGCCGGTCATGGATGACGGTCATGCCTTCACCTCCGCGTCTGTTTCCGCTGTCTCTGTGGCGACATCCGGGACGGCCGTGTCGGTACCGTCCAGGCCGGTGCCGGCAGAATGGGCGGCGGCCCACTGCACCGACCGGACGATCGTGGCGTAGCCGGTGCACCGGCAGATCTGCCCGGATATCGCCTGCCGGATCTCGGCGTCGTCCGGGTGTGGGTTCTTGTCCAGGAGCGCGCGGGCCGTGAGCATCATCCCCGGTGTGCAGAAGCCGCACTGCAGCCCGTGCTCCTCCATGAAGCCCTGCTGGACGGGGTCGAGGGTGCCGCCGGTGGCCAGGCCCTCGACCGTGCGGATGTCGTGCCCCGCGGCCATGGCGGCCAGAACGGTGCAGGACTTTACGGGCTGGCCGTCCATCAGGACCACACACGTCCCGCAGTTGCTGGTGTCGCATCCCCAGTGCGTACCGGTGAGGCCCAGGACCTCACGGATGTAGTGGACCAGGAGCACCCGCGGCTCGATCTCGCTCGTGACGTCGGTGCCGTTAACGGTCATGCTGATCTGCATCGGCTTCAGCCTTCCTGCATCTGGGCGGCGCGGGCACAGGCCCGCCGCAGCACCCTTCGGGTGAGCTCATCGGCAAGATGCCGTTTGTAGTCGACCGGGCCGCGCTGGTCCGCTACCGGGTCGCAGGCCGCAGCCGCCAGTCTGCCGGCCTCGGCGAACAGTTCCTCGGCGGGACGCTTGCCGCGGAGCAGGGCGGCCGCCTCGGCCAGTGGGTGGTCAAGGCCCAGCGCGGTCAGCCCGACGGCGGCGTCGTCGACGGTTCCGTCCGCGGCGAGGGAGACGGCGGCGCCGGCGGCCCCGACCGCCCAGTCCCCGACCCGGCGCTCGACCTTTTCATAGGCGCTGCCCGTGCGGGGGCGGATGCCGAACCTGAGTTCGCACAGGAGCTCATCCTGCCCCACAGCAGTCTCGTACGGTCCGCGGTGGAACTCGGCCATGGACAGGATCCGCTCGCCGCGTGGCCCGCGGATCACAGCCTCGGCACCCAGGACATCACACACGGTGGAGAGGTCTTCGGCGGGGTCAGCCTGGCAGAGCGAGCCGCCGATGGTGCCGCGGTTGCGCACCACGGGGTCGGCGATCACCAGCTCGGCGTCCCGCACAATAGGGAACAGGCCGGCGACCTCGTCTGATTCCAGCAAGGTGGTGTGGCGGGTCATGGCACCGATGCGCAGCTTGTTGCCGTCCCGGAGGATGAAGTCCAGCTCGTAGAGGTCATTGATGTCGATCAGCCACTCGGGCCGGGACAGGCGCAGCTTCATCATCGGCAAGAGGCTGTGGCCGCCGGCCACCACCCGGGATTCCGGGCCATACCGGGCCAGGAGCTCCAAGGCGTTGTCCACAGTAGTGGCGCGTACGTAGTCAAATGGAGCCGGAATCTGCATTGTCCCTACCTCACTCCGATTGGCCGGCGGCGTGATGGTGCGGCTGCATGGCGCCGGATTGAGGTCAGTCTTGCCCCGGCACGACGACACTGTCAATATCGTGATAAGCGAAAGGTTATGAAGCCGTGGCGATGACATTGGGACAGTTGCGAACGTTCGCCCTGGTGGCCAAGCTGGGCTCTCTTCACGCGGCCGCAGCCCACCTCGGAGTCAGCGAACCGGCCGTTTCGACGGCCCTGGCCGCGCTCAGGCAGGATCTGGGAGATCCGCTCTTTGTGCGGGCCCATGGCGGGATAGCGCTGACCCCCGGCGGCCGGGCCCTCGCCGAACATGCCCAGGACATCGTGGGGCTGGCGGACCGGGCGCGCTGGGAGGTGGCGCATGCGCAGACCGAGACCGGGCGCCTGAAGATCGTGGCGACGGCGCCGTTTGCCGAGCACGCGGCCGGGCGCCTACTGGACCTCTTCACCCGGCGCGTTCCCGGCGCCTCCGTCGATGTGGTGGTGGAAGAGGCGGAGGATGTTGCATCGCTGCTGCTGGAACGCGTCTATGACGTCGCTTTGGGCGCCCGGCCCGCTGCCGCCAACAGCGCCCTTCCCAACGGGACTCCTCCCAACGTTACTGGCGACGTCGGACTCGACTCCGTTCCGTTCCTGCGATACCAGCGGATCGTCGTGGCGGCGGCCAGTCATCCCCTCGCATCGCTCCACGGACCAGTGGCGCTCGCCGACCTGCTGCGCAGGCCGTGGTTCGCCGGCGCCGCAGGCATCCAGGCGGCGAGCGAGGAGGGCCGCTGGCTGGCTTCCCAGGCAGTGGCGCCGGAGATCATTCGGCTCAGCAGCGAAACCGAGGCGCTCGCCGCCGTCAGGGCGGGCGAGGGAACCATGCTGGCGCTGGGCCACATAGTCCGGGCCGAAATCCGCAGCGGCGCCCTGGTCCGTGTCCCGGTGGCCGGAACGCCGATCTCCGGCCTCTGGTGGGCCAGCACCCTGGACCGCCGCCGTGCCACCACCATGGCACGGACCCTGCAAAGGTTTGCCGGCACCGCCGACGCCACCGCGGCCATGGTTGCCCCCGGCGGTTCACGGGGATTGGAACGGCGGGGGTCCAAGTTCCACGTCGCGCTCTGGAGCTGAGGCGCCT
Organism: Arthrobacter sp. 2MCAF15; assembly: GCF_052115605.1. Classification (NCBI taxonomy): domain Bacteria; kingdom Bacillati; phylum Actinomycetota; class Actinomycetes; order Micrococcales; family Micrococcaceae; genus Arthrobacter; species Arthrobacter sp. 2MCAF15. The sequence continues at coordinate 195,173 of NZ_JBFRGZ010000004.1, forward strand.
GGGGCGGTCTATCGTTGCGCGACGCCGGGGCAGATGCTACCCCTTGAAGGTCAGACGATCCGTACCCCGTGAGTTCGAAGCCCGTGAGAAGGAGTAGCCATGACGTTGTCCCGAGACGAAGACAGTTCGCTGCGGCATTGGAGCAGCCGGCTCATCCAGGCCCTGCAGATCCTCGACCTCGACGTCGACCACGAGAAGATCGTCCAGGTCGCGGACGAGTCCGTCAAGGCTGTGGGGCCGCACGCAGATGCCATCAGCGCATTCATTGTGGGCTACGCGGCGGGAACTGCCTCCACCAAGGGCCGCCACGGCTCCAAGGAAGCCGCCCACGCCGCGTCCAACAAAGTCATTGAACTCTGCGAACACGGCGAGTCCGGCGGCCCGGACGAGGAAGGCTGGGCCAAGAGGGCGCAGTAAGAGAGGTCACGCCTCGGGACATGCTCGGTGCCGCACGGGACATGCTCATTGGTGGGGCTCAGGGATGGGCCTGATGGTGCTATGTCCAGTGGCCGAGGCCGGGGCGGGGCATGTCCCTGTTGGGTGGTTCGGTGCCGCACGGGACATGCTCATTGGTGGGGCTCAGGGATGGGCCTGATGGTGCTTTGTCCGGTGTTCGTGGCCGGGGCGGGGCATGTCCGCTGGGCATGTCCCGTGGCCCCGGCCTGCGCAAACCTGATTAGGGCGAGGCCACCCCGGCAGAGGCTGTCGCCGCGCCCTCCGGTGTCTGGTCCAGGCTCGGTTCGAACCGGACGATCACCGCCTTCGACACTGGCGTGTTGCTGCCCTCGGCCGTGTGGTTCAGCGGCACTAGCACGTTGGCCTCGGGGTAGTAGGCGGCCGCGCAGCCGCGCGCCGTCGGGTACGACACCACACGGAACTTGCGGACCACGCGTTCCTCGCCGTCGTCGTACACGCCGCGGATGTCCACGAACTGCCCGTCCGCAAGGCCGAGCTCGGCGATGTCGTCCGGGTTCACGAACACCACATGCCGGCCCTTCTTGATACCCCGGTAACGGTCGTTGTGCGAATAGATGGTGGTGTTGAACTGGTCGTGGGAGCGCATGCTCTGCAGGATCAGGGTGCCCTGCGGCCGGCCGATAAGTTCGAGGTCATTGACCGTCAGCACGGCCTTGCCCGTGGGCGTCGGGAAGGTGCGGGAATCGCGGGGACCGTGCGCGAGGACAAACCCGCCTTCCTGCCGGATCCGCTGGTTGTAGTCCTTGCAGCCGCCCACGACCCGCGAAATGTGGTCGCGGATCAGGTCGTAGTTCTTCTCATAGCCATCCCAGTCTGCCCTGATCTTGTCGCCCACCAGGAGTTTGCCCAGCCGGCTGACGATGGCCGGCTCTGAGAGCAGATGATGGGACACCGGTTCAACGCTGCCCCAGGACGGGTGCACGGCGCAGACAGTATCTTCCACGGAGACGAACTGGGGTCCGGATTCCTGGATGTCGATCTCGGTCCGGCCCATCGTGGGGAGGATCAGCGCCTCACGGCCCGTTACGGTGTGCGAGCGGTTCAGTTTCGTGGAGATCTGGACCGACATCTCTGTGTTGTCCATGGCCGCCATGGCGGCATTTGTGTCCGAGATGGCTCCCACCAGGTTGCCGCCCAGGGCGAGGAAAACCTTGATCTCGCCCGTGCGCATCTTGTTGATGGTTTCGACGGCGTCCGTGCCGTGTTCCCGCGGCGGCTCGAAGTCGAACTCCTTGCCGAGGGCTTCCATGAAGGATTGCGGCATCTGCTCCCAGATGCCCATGGTGCGGTCGCCCTGCACGTTGCTGTGGCCGCGGATGGGGGAGGCGCCGGCGCCCCGCTTGCCGATATTGCCGCGCAGCAGGAGGAGGTTGATGATCTCCTTGATGGTGGCAACACCCTTCTTCTGCTGGGTGATGCCCATGGCCCAGGTGATGATGACTCTCTCGGCCTTGAGGTACCGGGCAGCGAGTTCGTCGATGTCCTCGCTGCGCAGACCCGTGGCCTCGAGCACGGCTCCCTCATCCAGTCGGGCCAGGTGCTCCTTGAGCTCCTCGAGTCCCTCGCAGTGTTCGGCCAGGAAGGCGTGGTCCAGGACCGTTCCGGGATTCTTGGCCTCGGCGTCGAGGACGCGCTTGGACACTGCCTGCAGCAGCGCCATGTCGCCTCCGATCCTGATCTGGAGGAACTGGTCCGCGATCTGGGTGCCGTGGCCGATCACGCCCTTGACCTCCTGCGGGTTCTTGTAGCGCCGCAGACCGGCCTCGGGAAGGGGGTTCACGGCCACGATCTCGCCGCCGCGGTTCTTGCACGCCTCGAGTTCGGTCATCATCCGCGGGTGGTTGGTGCCCGGGTTCTGGCCCATGACGATGATCAGGTCGGCTTCGGCGTAGTCGTCGAAGCTGACTGTGGCCTTGCCGATGCCGATGGTCTGGCCCATGGCCCAGCCCGAGGATTCGTGGCACATATTGGAGCAGTCCGGCAGGTTGTTGGTGCCATAGCCGCGGACCAGCAACTGGAAGAGGAAAGCCGCCTCGTTCGACGTCCGGCCGCTCGTGTAGAACGCCGCCTGGTCGGGGGAATCCAGCCCCTTGAGTTTGTCGGCCACAAGCCGGAGCGCCTCGTCCCAGCTGACCGCCCTGTAGTGGTCCTCGCCAGCGGGCTTGTAAACCGGTTCCGTCAGCCGGCCCTGCATGCCAAGCCAGTACTCGGACCGGCTCCGCAGTTCGCTGACGGAGTTCTCGGCCCAGAAGCTCTCGGGGACCACCACCGGCGTGGCCTCCCAGGTCACGGCCTTGGCCCCGTTCTCGCAGAATTCGAAGGCTTTGCGGTGGTGCGGATCAGGCCACGCGCAGCTCGGGCAGTCGAATCCGTCCTTCTGGTTCATGGCCATGACGGTCTTGCGGGTCCGGTTCAGCCCCATCTGCTCGATGGCCGGCTTCATGGAGTGGTACACGCCCGGGACACCGGCGGCCCAGCTCTTTGGCCCGTCCCCGACAACCAGTTCTTTCTCGGACGGTTCCTCGATCTGAGGGGTCTTGCGAGTCACGTGAACTTCCCTTCTGCAACTACCGTCCGGGTTTGGACGGCGCGTTGATCTGCCACTTTGCAGCTTACTGTCAGGCCTATCAGCTTGATCGGAGCGCCGCAAGCAACTGGCCCGGAGCCGCGCCTTTGCCCGGCCCGGCACCGTCGGATACGCCCTTATACAGGCACCGCCTTCGGGCAAGCTGAGAACCTGCTGAAGAACAGCCGCAGGTAGCAGCGGCCAAATATTCGGGTCCTCGAGGGGTAGCCGTTACCCGTCTGTAATCCGCCCACAGACCTCCCGCGCAGTAGTTCCCGCGTAGCCGCGTTGCCGCAGTCGATGTCCGGGCGAGTACCCTAATGCGCCAGTACGCGTACTTAAGACCCCCGATCCCGGTGGCTGGCAGTCGCGAAAATCGACGGACTGCGGTCCGGATCGCAAGTTACTCACCCGTTCCAGTTTTCCCCAAGGAACCACCCAGCACTCTTGCACCATCACTCACTCTAAGAGGCAGGTGTGCAATGAACATGTTTGCATCATCAAGGGTGGAGGGCCAAAGACGAGTCTTTGGCCAACCGACCCGCTTAGTCGCAGCAGGGACCGCAATGGCCCTGCTCAGTTTCATCGGACTTACCAGCACGGTGGTCAGCGCCAACGCCGTCGTGGCCCCGGTCGGGCAGGGGTTCACCGTGACCCCATCCGACCTGGCATTCATCCTGAAGCAGATCAAGATCGCTGAACACCACGCCGCGACTCTGTCGCCGGCCCACCCCTGTGACACGCTGGTCGGACCCGGACCCGACCAGATCCCTGATGCCCTCACCTCCTACGGTCTGCGGACGGTGGATGGCTCATGCAACAACCTGATTCCAGGCCGGGAGAAGTTCGGCGCGGCAGACGTGCCCTTCCCGCGCTTGACCAATCCCGTCTTTAAGGCCGCCGAAAACACGCCGCCAGGCTTCGGCGCCCCCGGTTCGACGTCCTATGCGCAGAAGAAGGGGAATGTCTTCGACTCCCAGCCGCGCGAGATCAGCAACCTGATTGTCGACCAGACATCCACCAACCCAGCTGCCGTGGCCGCAGCCGCGTTCCCGGTCAGGACCCAGGGAAACCCAGGTCTTTTCCCGTGCACCACGGACCCGGTTCCCGGGCCTCCGGCAGTTGACGGAGTTCCCGCCGGCTGTGTGCCGTCGCACCAGACGCTCTTCATTCCGAACGTGACCACGGATGTTGGTCTCTCGCCGCCCTACAACTCCCTGTTTACCTTCTTCGGTCAGTTCTTTGACCACGGCGTCGACCAGACCGTCAAGAGCGGTGGCACGGTGTTTGTTCCGCTCCATGATGACGACCCGCTGATCGCCGGACCGGACCACATCCTGGGCAACGCCGACGACCTGCCGGCAGGCCTGCGGTTCATGGTGCTGACCCGGGCGCAGAACCAGCCCGGCCCGGATGGCATCCTGGGCGACAACCCCGCAACCCCCGTCGACGAGAGCGCCGACGACGTCCAGAACGCCAACAACACCGACTCGCCCTGGGTGGACCAGAGCCAGACCTACACCTCGCACGCATCGCACCAGGTGTTCCTGCGCGAGTACGTGAACAACACCGCCGGAAAGCCGGTCTCGACTGGCAAGCTCCTCGGCGGTCCGAAAAACCCGGACGGAACCCCGGGACCCAAGGCCACCGGCATGGCCACCTGGGCTTCGGTCAAGGCTCAGGCCGCTGACCTGCTCGGGCTCCGGCTCGTCGACACGGACGTGACCAACATCCCGATGCTGGCAACGGATCCGTACGGCAAGTTCATCCCCGGACCCGCGCGCGGCCTGCCGCAGTACGTGACGGCGACCGGCCTGGTCGAGGGTAACACCGCCAGCCCTGTCCTTGTCCCGACCAACGTACTGCACTTCGACACGCCGTTCCTGACGGACATCGCGCACAACGCGGACCCGGGCACGGTGGGACCCTGCACAAGCGCTATCGGTGTGACACCTGCCGTACCCGCCGGGTGCCTCACCCCTGACACCGACACCACGCCGTCCGCGGACTTCGCCCATCAACCGGCCGGGACCTACGACGACGAAATGCTGAACGCGCACTTCTGCGCCGGTGACGGCCGGGTCAACGAGAACATCGCCCTGACCACGATCCACCAGGTCTTCCACTCCGAGCACGACCGCTTGATCGACGACATCAAGAAGACACTGACCGACGACACCTCCCTGGCGGGCGTTACTGCCCTGGCCGAATGGAAGACGGTGGCCGGTGCCAACGGATGGAACGGGGAGCGACTGTTCCAGGCCGCCCGCTTCGTGACCGAGATGGAATACCAGCACCTGGTGTTCGAGGAATTCGCCCGGAAGGTCCAGCCCGCAATCCAGCCCTTCCACGTCTACCACTCGGACGTCAACCCCGCGATCCACGCCGAGTTCGCCCACGCGGTCTACCGCTTCGGGCACTCGATGCTGGACGACACAGTCGCCCGCACCAACGAGAACGGGTCGGACAACTCGGTCCCGCTGCTCACGGCGTTCCTGAACCCTCCGGAGTATTTCAACGGCGGTGCTGCCGGCGATCTAACTCCTGAGCAGGCAGCCGGAAGCATCGTCATGGGCTCCTCGGACCAGGTTGGCAACGAACTCGACGAGTTCGTCACCGAAACGCTGCGCAACAACCTGCTGGGGCTGCCCCTGGACCTGCCAACGCTCAACATGACGCGGGCCCGTGACGCGGGCGTCCCCCCGTTGAACAACGTCCGCCGGCAGATTTTCGCCGCAACCAACGATGGTCAGCTCGCGCCCTACACAAGCTGGTCGGACTTCGGTCAGCACCTCAAGCACCCTGAGTCGCTGATCAACTTCGTCGCAGCGTACGGAAAGCACCCGTCGATCACCGGCCAGACGACCCTGGCCGGCAAGCGGGCAGCGGCCAAGGCGATCGTGGATCCGACCTCGGCGCCGGCAACCGACCCCGCGGCTATTCCGGCCGATGCTGCCGCCTTCATGTTCGGCACGGGAGCGTACGCGAACACGGCCGACGGCGTGACCGTCACGGGCGTGGACGACATCGACCTCTGGGTCGGCGGTCTCGCGGAGATCACAAACCTGTTCGGCGGCCTGCTGGGCAGCACCTTCAACTACGTCTTCGAGAACCAGCTGACAGATCTGCAGAACGGGGACCGGCTCTACTACCTGGCCCGTACCCCCGGTATGAACCTGCGCAGCCAGCTCGAGGGCAACTCGTTCTCGGAGATGATCCAGCGCAACACGGACGGCACGAACTCGCTGAAGGCAGACGCGTTCGGCACCGCCGACTGCAAGTTCCAGCTCTCGCACCTTGATGGAACACCCGCCGGCTTCACGTCCTTCGGGGCAACAGTCGCCGACGACTTAACCACAGACTGTGACGAGTCCAAGCTGCTGCTGCGCAAGCCCGACGGGACCATCCAGTACCGCCAGGTCAACGCCGTCGATCCCGTGGGGATCAATGGGCAGTCCGTCTACAACGGCACCCTCAACGCCGACCGCATCTTTGGCGGCAACGACAACGACACCTTCTGGGGCGGCGCAGGCAATGACGTCATCGAAGGCAACGGCGGCGACGACGTCATGCTCGGCGGCGACGGCAACGACGTCGTCACCGACCTTTCCGGTGCGGATGTGTTGAAAGGCGGCCCCGGCAACGATGCCCTTGACGGAGGAATCGGCGACGACATCTTCATGGGTGGCGATGGCCAGGACTTCATCAACGGCGGAGCCAATGACAACGAAACCTTCGCCGGTCCCGGCAATGACTTCGTCATCGCAGGTCAAGGCGCAGACGCCGTGTTTGGCGACGGCGGCGACGACTGGATACAGGGCGGCTCCGGCCAGGACCTGTTGATCGGTGACCATGGTGCCCCGTTCTTCGATGATCCTGCCCAGGTCAAACCGGGCAACGACATCATGGTCGGCCAAGTAGGAGAAAACGACTACGACGCCGAGGGTGGGGACGACATCATGGCGGCCAACGCCGCGATTGACCGGTTCGCCGGTGCGGCCGGGTTCGACTGGGCAATCCACCAGTACGACACTGTCGGAGCCGACGATGACATGATGATCAACAACAACCTGATCGGTCTGCCCCTCCCGGTAGTCGTGAACCGCGATCGCTGGCAGGAGACCGAGGCCAACTCGGGATCTGCGTTCAACGACGTCATCCGTGGCGACGACGCTGTGCCGAGTACCGTCGGCGGTGCTGGTTTCACCGGCTGCGACGTACTCGACCAGGCCGGCGTCGACCGGGTCAACGGACTGGGAGCACTGCTGCCGCCGCTGTCCGGCGACCTGGCTGCGGTGGTCGCGGCCTCGGCGAACAAGTCCTGCCCGCTTACCGGTCCGATCTGGGGAGAAGGCAACATCCTCCTGGGCGGTGCCGGAAGCGACTCGATCCAAGGTCGGGGCGGCGACGACATCATCGACGGGGACCGGTCCCTGACTGTCCGGATCAGCGTCCGGACCAACCCGGCCGACCCGGCAACCGAGACCGGCACCACCGACCTGATGGAGAACAAGGCCACCAGCGGCAACTTCGGCCCGGGAACAACAGGCATGACCCTGCAGCAGGCGATCTTCGCAGGGCTTGTCGATCCCGGCAACCTGGTGGCCGTCCGCGGGATCGTGAGCCCGGCTGCTGGCACGGACACGGCGTCTGTGGACACCGTGGTCTTCGCCGGCCCGCTGTCGAACTACACGATCGCCGCCGCACCGGCGGCGGGCACGACCCTGGCCTCGGTCAAGGTCACCCAGACCGGCGCGAACGTCGCGGGCCAGAAGGTCAGTGACGGAATCGACACCCTGCGCAACGTCGAGATGCTCCAGTTCTCCGACCAGACAGTGTCCGTCGCGGCCGCGGTGGCACCTCCGGTACCGGCGGCGCCGGTGATCGGGACGGCGACTGCCTCGGCAGGTTCGGCGACCGTGACGTTCACGGCCCCGGCACCCAACGGTGGCCCGGCGATCACGAGCTTCCAGATCGTCGCGACTCCGGCCACGGGCCCTGCCATCACGGTGACCGGAATCCCGGCGACCGCAACCAGCGGCACCGTTACCGGCCTGACCAACGGGACGACGTTCACCCTCCAGGTGCGCGCCGTGAACGTGAACGGCCCCGGCCCTCTGTCCGCGGCCTCCAACCCGGTCACCCCCCGGGTGACTGACACGGTGGCGCCCACAGTGACGGCACGGGTTCCCGCAGCGGGTGCAGTTTCGGTCAGCCAGACCGCGAACATCACCGCAACGCTGAGCGAGGCCGTGGCAGGAGGTGTGACCGGTGCCAACTTCCGGCTCACCCAGGGAGCCGCGCCAATTGCCGCCGCAGTGTCCTACAACCCGCTGACGCGGGTGGCGACATTGAACCCGAACGCCACGCTCTTGGCGGACAGGGTGTACACGGCGACCCTCTCGGGCGTCCGTGACCTTGCGGGCAACGCCATGGCGACCGTCACCTGGACGTTCACCACGGGTCCGAACCCGACTATCACCACCAACACTCCCGCCGCGGGAGCCGTCGGGGTGCGGCGCAACAGCAACGTGACCGCCACGTTCAGTGAGGCCATCACCGGCTTCACGGTTGCCGGCAAGGTCCGGATTGAGCGGGTCTCCACCGGAGCCCAGGTCGCCTCGGCGATCACGTTCAACACCACCACCAGGGTGCTGACGATCAACCCCGGAGCCAGCCTCCTCGCGAACACCCAGTACCGGGTCACCGTCACCGGTGGCACCACTGGCGTCCGCGACTTGGCCGGCAACCCGCTGACAACCCGTACCTGGACATTCACTACGGGCGCAGCACTGTAGCAAGCAGTACGAGATCGCCGGCTGGCGGACCTGCAACGGCCCGCCAGCCGGCTTCCTCACTTCCTCGAAAATCACTTTTCGAAACGTCATTCAGCACTATTGCCCACTTGGAGGGGCCATGACTACACGACGTGAAATCTTCAAACTGGGCGCCGTCGGCGCCCTCGGCCTGGCGGGATTCAAAGGTGGCGACGACGACGTTCCCACCACTGGGCCGAGCACACCGCTCGTCACCGCCAGCCAACTCGCACCTGCGAACATGCCTGTTCCCTATGCGGGCGTCTTTCGCCGGCCGCCCGAGCTCGTCCCCTTTCAGACGGGCTTTGACGGCGGCGACCCGGCCCGACCGTTCGCCCGGTACGCCCTCACCCAGAAACTCGGTCAGGCCCAGTTCGTGCCAGGCTTGAACACCACGGTGGCGGGCTACAACGGCATCTTCCCCGGCCCGACCATCCGGGCCACCCAGGGCACCCGGATCGAGGTGCGGATCCGCAACAACCTGCCTGCCGCCGGGCTCGTGCAGCCTGCCCGCTTTGACACAGTCACCCATCTGCACGGCTCCGCGTCGCTGCCACAATACGACGGTTACGCCAACGACATCACCGTCCCCGGGTTCGTCAAGAACTACCACTACCCCAACTTTCAGGCGGCCCGGACGCTCTGGTACCACGACCACAAGCACCACATCACCGCACAAAACGTCTATTCAGGGCTCGCGGCCTTCTACCCGCTGTCCGACAGGCACGAGCGCGCCCAGCTGCCGCAGGGGGAGTTCGACGTGCCCTTGATGATCTCGGACGCCATGTTCAAGGCCGACGGCTCGCTCGCCTATAACGACAACGACGTGAAAGGCCTGTGGGGGGACATCATCATGGTCAACGGCGTGCCGTGGCCCACCATGAAGGTCAAGCCCCGGATCTACCGCTTCCGGGTGCTCGATGCGTCCATCTCGCGCTCCTACCGGCCGACGCTCTCAACGGGGGACCCCGTCTATGTGGTGGGAACAGATGCCGGCATGACACCCAAAGTGCAGGCCGTGAAATCCTGGCGGCAGGGCACGGCGGAACGCTACGAGGTGCTGATCGACTTCCGCAAATACCGGACCGGGCAGTTGATCGAACTGCGCAACCTCAGCAACAAGAACAACATCGATTTCGCCAACACCAACAAGATCATGCGCTTCCAGGTGGTGGCCGACTCCGGATCGGGGGCAGGCTCCATTTCGAGCATCCCGGCCACGCTGGAGGACGGCGGCTCCGTCAACGCGCCCAGCGGCGGCATCCCCACCATGAGCCTCACACCGGCGATGGTCAAGGCGAAGCGTGAGCTGAAATTCTTCCGGACAAACGGGCAATGGACGGTCAACGGTGTCACCTGGGCAGATGTGGAGAAGTCCGGGTTCACCAAGCTGTTCGGCAACCCCCAGCCATTCGATGTCGAGCAATGGACCATCATCAATGCCTCCGGCGGCTGGTTCCATCCTGTGCACATCCACCTCATTGACGCCAAGATCATCGCCCGGAACACCAACGGCGGCAAGCCGTTTGCGTGGGAACAGGGACCTAAGGACGTCTTCTACGCCGGCGAGAACGAGTCCATCACGGCGCTCATGCAATTCGACACGGGTTTCGGCGGAGGCGGCCGCTACATGATCCACTGCCACAACCTGGTCCACGAGGACCATGACATGATGGTGCAGTTCTCCGTGGGCGATCTGCGGACCAACGACCCCATCACCACGGATCCGCCGGTCTTGGACACCGAAGCGCCCGACGCGTTCCCGCCGGTCTACCGGCCTGGATTCCCGGCGGGGACCTGACATGCGCCGCCTGGGTCAACTGGGCGCGGCGGCCCTGCTGGTGCTGGCGCTGAGCGCCTGCACCGGCGGAACGCCGTCACCTGCACCTGCCTCGCCGACCGCCGGGGCTGCGCCGAGCGCCGCCCCGGTCTCGCTGGAAACCGGGACAGACGTCGGCAACGGCCGTCCGACCGTGAGCAACGACGGGCTGATGGTGCGGCGCCGCGCGGTCATTGCCGTCCACCCCACCGAGGGAGCACAGCCGGGCGCACCCCGCGCACGGCTCGAGCAGACGGCGGCCACCAGCGGCATCGTCCTGTCCGACATCCCACCGGACGTGCTCGAGCCGGCGATCCTCGAACATGTGGCACCGGAGCTGATCGTGATGCTTCCGGCCGGAAGCACCGCTGAGGACGCGGAGAAGCTGGCTGAACTCGCCTTCGGCGCTGAGGGCACGTACCCCGGTGTGGAGCACGTCCACGTCTCCTCGGTCCTGGTCCACGATCTCCAGTTCACCGTCGCCGCCGCCGACCCGGCAGCAGTGGCCGGTTCCATCGCTGAGGAAGGCATCCTCTCGGATGCGCTCGGCAACTACGGCACGGTCCTGGATAAGGGAGCCCTGACGGTCAGCTACACGGGGCCGCTGCTCAGCGACGCGCTGGTGGAATCCGTGCGCAACGGCATGGCCCGTGCCGCCGGCGTCGAGTCCGCGGCGGTAAAGCTGGCTCCCCGTTCGGCCACGGGCGAGGGAGTGGACATGTCCCTCGAGCCGGAACCGGCACCGGAGCCTGAGGCCACGGCGGATGACAGCGGGACGCACTCGCACTAAGGAGACCGGTACTAAGGAGACCGGCACTGACTGCACCAGTGGCCGGCCGGAGCAAGGGGAACGCTACCGGCCGGCCACGCGTGTGTCCGCGGACATCCGGAGGTGACTTTTGGCCCTTGGCGCCCGGCAGGCCCGGGCGGAAGCTGGGCGTGCAGCGCGAGCCACAGGTCTGCGCATTCACAGGGGCTCGCATTTAAAGGTCCACACATATTAAAGGTCCACGGGAGCGCCATGAAGCACCACCACATCGGGGATCCGCAATGAACCCCGACGCCGTTACCCGGAGCTCCGTGCTGAAAGAGATCCACGATCTCGCCCGGCCGCTGAAAACCGATCGAGACCTCAGCGGGATCGTGCGGAGCGCCGCCGACTGCCGTTTTGTCGCCGTCGGCGAAGCGTCCCACGGGACCCACGAGTTCTACACCTGGCGCGACACCCTCAGTCGGCGGCTCATCCAGGAGGAGGGCTACAACTGGATCGGAGTCGAAGGGGACTGGCCCGACTGCTGGCGCATCAACCAGTGGGTCCGCGGCCTGGCGGGGAAGGACCAGGGAGTCCATGCGCTGCTGGCCGGCTTCGAACGCTGGCCGACCTGGATGTGGGCCAACGAGGAAGTCGCGGCGTTCCTGGACTGGCTGCGCGGCTGGAACGCAGGCCGGCCCCAGGACAAGAGGGTCGGCTTCTACGGACTGGACGTCTACTCGCTCTGGGATTCATTGCGCGAGATCATCGGCTGGCTGGAGGGCAACGTTCCCGACGCGGTGCCGGCGGCCAAGCGCGCCTGGCAGTGCTTCTTGCCCCATCACGAGGACCCGCACGAGTACGCATGGAACACGCGGCTGGTGCCGCAGTCCTGCGAGCCCGACGTCGTGGCCCTCCTGACCGAGGTCAGGGCCCGGGTCTCCAGCCCGGGACCGCACGATGAGGACGCCTTCGATGCCGTCCAGAACGCCGAAGTCGCGGCAAACGCTGAGCATTACTACCGCGTTATGGTCCGCGGCGACCGGCAGTCCTGGAACGTCCGCGACCATCACATGGCGGACACCATCGACAGGGTCAGCCGGCACCTGGGGCCGGCGTCCAAAGGGCTGGTCTGGGAGCACAACACGCATATCGGGGACGCCCGCGGCACAGACATGGCGCAGGACGGCCTGGTGAACGTCGGTCAGCTGCTGCGCGACCGCCACGCGGGCGAAGGGGTGTTGCTTGTCGGGTTCGCAGCCCACCGCGGTTCCGTGACCGCCGCCGACGGGTGGGGCCGCCCCGAACGCATCGTCACCGTGCCCGACGCGCGCCCGGGCAGCCACGAAGACTTCCTGCACCAGGCCCTCGGGGCGCCGGCCATCCTGGAGTTCGGCGACGACAGGACCGGCCCCTGGTTGTCCACGCGGCTCGGGCACCGGGCGATCGGCGTCGTATACCACCCCGAAAGGGAGGCCGGAAACTACGTTCCGACCCGGATGGGGGAGCGATACGACGCCCTCATCTGGCTCGAAAACACGGCTGCCCTGCGGCCGGTACACCATGAGGGGCCACCCCGGGAACCTGAATTCGAGACAGAGCCCACGGGATTCTAGCCCGGCTCGGATTCAACGGAGGCGGAACCATAATGGGCAAGCCGATCGTCGTCGGGATCAACGGGTCCGCGGGCAGCGAGGCCGCCCTGACCTGGGCCCTTACGCGGGCGGCCCGGGACAAGGCTCCCGTCCTGATCGTCCATGCAGTGGACGACCGCTGGATGTCCCCGGAGTTCCAGTACCACGAGATCATCCGCGAATCAGGGATGGACCTGCTGCAGAAAGCGCAGTCGAGCGCCCGCAGGCATGCCCCGGACGTCGACGTGGACATCGACCTTCGTCATGGCAGCGAAGGCTCGGTGCTGCGGGACGCGTCCAACCAGGCAGCCCTCGTGGTGGTCGGCGCGCATGGCAAACGCTGGCCGAATGCCGGGCCCCTGACCGACCGCGCCCTGCAGGTTGTCGCCGCCTCCGAGTGCCCTGTAGCTGTCATCCCGGTGAACCTCGCAACTGCGGATCGAGGCGTCGTAGTCGGCGTGGACGGCTCCGAGGAATCGCTGCAGGCTGTCGCGTTCGCGGCTGCGGAGGCAGACCTGGGCGGGGACGAGCTCACCGTGGTCCTCGTATTCAAGAGCACGGCGCGGTGGGTGGAAATACAGTCGCCGTCCAGCGGCCTCGCCGAGAGAATGGTCGAGGAGAACCGGATCGTGCTCGCCGAGTCGGCGGCCGGACTCGGCGGGCAATACCCGGACCTGACAGTTCATCAGCGCCTGGAAACCAATATCGAACCCGCCAAGGCCCTGGTCAATATCGCCGACGGTGCCAGGCTGCTGGTGATCGGAAGCCGTGGACGCAGCGGGTTCTCCCGGACTGTGCTCGGCTCCACGGCGCACGCCGTACTGCTGGGCGTGCCGTGTCCCACGCTCGTCACCCGTGTGCACAGGGTCAAGCACGGAGACTGATGCGGCTCGGAAGCGTGGTTCCCGCCCGTCCCGGGACTGGGTCTGGGCCGGCCACGGGCCGCCGGAAAACCCTTGACGGGAGGGGCTTTCCGCCGCCGCCATCGGATGGGAGGATGATGCAGTGGACCCCTTCTTCAATTTCGTCACTCACTTTTGGTGGCTCGTCTTTCCGATGAGCGGACTGATCGGCGGGTGGGCGCGGACCTGGTCCAAAGCCGCTGAACGCCGGCACCGCCGTCGGGTGGAGCTCTACACGCTCAAGAACCAGGCCGCGCAGGTCGAGCAGGCCAGTCAGGCCGAGGTGCTGGGCCTCATGAAGGCACACGACACCGTCAACAAACGCTGGCTGGACTACGAACTCGATATCGGAAAGCTGATCGACTATCCGGTCATGACCGACGTCAGGGAGCCCCTCACGGTGGCGTTCCTGCGAGCCAAGCGTGAAGCCGACGGTTTGCGCCCGGCCGCCCCCGGGGATGTCAGGACGGCCGCACGGCTCGCGGAATACCGGGCGGCCGTGACCGGCTTTGAACTCGCCTTCGACGTCGCCGAACGCGAAGCGAAGCGGATCAGGGACAGCAAGTTCACCGGGCCGGAACGGCAGCGCCTGGAGACGGCCCGGAAGCTCCTGAGGATCGCGTCGGACGCCGCGGCAACCCCCGCCGAGCGCCAGACGGCCTACCGGCGCGCCCGCCGGGAACTGGACGGGCTCATCGTGCTGCCGGAGGCCACCCTCGCGGCGCTCGAGGACAAGATCGCTTCCATGCTCGACGCCGGCCCGGCGCCGGAGGCCCGCCGGACCGGTTAGGTCGGACAGCATAAACCGGACAGTTTAGGGAGGCGCCGCGGGCTGCGCGGGGCGCCCCGGTTCGCTGTGACAAGCATCGCACCGCCACCATGAATGCCACGTACAGCACCGGGGCGGAATTTAGGGTCTTCTGGCATGTTTTGCCCTGCCGTTTTTCCCACGTACCATCGATAAGGTTTCAAAGCTGCTTTAGTGGCCCGGCGAGTTCATCCAGACATGAACCCCGTGGCCATGCAGCAACGGGGATGTGGAACTGCCGACCGTGAACACTTCAGATTGGGCAACAGGTGGAAATCACCGTAATGGTGGCGCTAGTGATATCGCTGGCGCTGTTCTTCGACTTCACCAATGGATTTCATGACACCGCGAACGCCATGGCTACCCCCATCGCGACCGGCGCCATCAAACCGAAAACAGCAGTTGCCCTCGCGGCGGTGCTGAACCTCGTGGGAGCGTTCCTCTCCACGGAAGTCGCCAAGACCGTCTCGGGCGGCATCATCAAGGAAGGCTCGGGCGGGGTCCAGATCACCCCGGACATCATCTTCGCCGGGCTGATGGGCGCCATCCTCTGGAACATGATCACTTGGCTCAAGGGCCTGCCGTCCAGTTCCTCCCACGCCCTCTTCGGCGGCCTGATTGGGGCCGCGATTGCAGGTATCGGCATCCACGCGATCAACTTCGAGTCAATCCTCCAAAAGATCATTCTTCCCGCGGTGTTCGCCCCGATCATCGCGGGCGGCGTAGCCTACTTGTGCACGCGGCTGGCGTACGCCTTGACCGCCCGCCATGACCCCGAAACCGGGGACAAGCTCACGCAGAAGCGCGGCGGATTCCGGACCGGCCAGGTCTTCACGTCCAGCCTCGTGGCGTTGGCCCACGGCACCAACGACGCCCAGAAGACGATGGGCATCATCACCCTGGTCCTGATCTCCGCCGGCCTCCAGCCTGCCGGCTCCGGTCCCGAGTGGTGGGTTATCACCGCCTGTGCCTTCGCCATCGCGATCGGCACGTATTCCGGCGGGTGGCGGATCATCCGCACCATGGGCTCGGGACTCACCGAAGTGAAGCCCGCCCAAGGCTTTGCCGCCGAGACCAGCACCGCCACAGCCATCCTGGCCTCGTCGCACCTCGGCTTCGCCCTGTCCACCACGCAGGTGGCCTCCGGCTCGGTCGTGGGCTCCGGCATGGGACGCCGCGGCACTACGGTACGGTGGGGAACCGCCGGCCGGATTGCGATCGGCTGGCTGTTCACGCTGCCGGCCGCTGGAATCATGGGCGCGCTGACGGCTCTGCTCGTGCAGACCGGGGTCGTAGGCGTGATCATCGCGGCGACTGCCGGCACCGCCGCAGTGGCCTATATGTTTGTGCGCTCACGGAAGTCGCCTGTGGGCAGCAACAACGCCGTCGAGATCGAGGAAGTCGGCCAGGCCGTGCAGTTCCGCAAGAAAAAGTCCGCCACCAAGTCGATCAAGAACGGCGGTGCCCAGCGATGAAATGGCTGGAACTGTTCAGCGTGGCGAGTGCCACGCTTGTGTCCGCTGTAACCGTGGTAGTTCTCTACTCCCTCGGCGTCCGGCTCACGGCCATCGCGGGGGACACCCGGACCACCCAGGCGGCCTGGACCCGACCGCTCGCTTACACGTGCTTCGCTTTGTGCGGCGCCGCCATTCTCTTCGGGCTCTACCTGATCATTCCTTACTTCCACAAATAGGACGTCCCCGCGGCCGTGCAGCCGCTGCGTCACGGGGATGGGACACCTGCCACCGCAGTGGCTAGGCTGGGGCCATGGCGAGCTTCCAGTACTTCGTGGCATCCTCACTCGACGGGTTCATCGCCACAGTCGGGGACAACCTGGACTGGCTGCTCCAGTTCGACGGATTTGACGGTGGACAGGACAGCTACGACGCGTTCATGGCCGACGTCGGCTCCATCGCCATGGGCGGCGGGACCTACGCCTGGCTGCGGGAACACGAACCAGCCACGTGGCCCTATCCGGACACGCCCTGCTGGGTTTTCACCCACCACGAACACTCCGCGCCGAAGGGCGCCAACGTATCGTTCGCCCGCGGAGACGTCCGCGAGGCCGCGGACGACCTCACGGACCAGGCCGGCGGCCGAAACGTCTGGGTAGTCGGTGGGGGCGACCTCGCCGCGCAGTTCGCCGACGCCGGGCTGCTGGATGAACTGATTGTCTCGGTCATTCCGGTGGTGCTGGGCAGCGGCAAGCCGTTGCTGCCCATGAAAGGTCCGACGCCGCCGCTGGAGTTGACCTCATCCCGCACCCTGGGGCGGGGCATCGTGGAGTTGCGCTACCGTTTCCCGGGCCGGACCTAGCCGGGCTCGCCTAGCGCTCTGTGTCGCGGATCAGGTTCGTGATCCGGGCGGTGGAGAGCCGGCGGCCGCTCTCATCGGTCATGACGATCTCATGCGTGGTGAGGGTCCGGCCCAGGTGGATTGCCGTGCAGGTGCCTGTGACGGTGCCCTCGGAGATCGCCCGGTGGTGCGTCGCTCCGACCTCGATGCCCAGTGCCTGCCGGTTCGGGCCTGCGTGCATGCCCGCCGCGAAGGAGCCCAGCGTCTCGGCCAGGACCACGTGTGCCCCGCCATGCAGGATCCCGGCCACCTGGGTGTTCCCCTCCACCGGCATAGTGGCCACGGTGCGCTCCGGACTCAGTTCAAGGAAGCGGATCCCCATCTTCACCACGAGGGCGCCGACGCCGTACTGGCCCAGCCAATCGTGCATTTCCTCGGGAACACCGGCCGCCGCGAGCTCGGCCGCGAAGGGGCCGGGCGTGAAATTGTCCATCATGGCAACTAGGCTGGCACCTGTGAGCGAAACTACCAAACCGGCCCCTGCCCCATCTGCAACAGACCTCCTCCCGGCAACTGAACCGGAATCAGTGCTTGCGGCCAAGCCCGCCCGAACATCCACCCGGGCCGCGGCGTCGGTTTCCGCCACCGAGGCTCCCGTGATTCCCATCACGGACCAGCCGCGACTTCTCGTGCTGGACGGACACTCCATGGCGTTCCGGGCGTTCTTCGCCCTGCCGGCGGACAAGTTCTCCACCGCCACGGGGCAGCACACCAACGCCGTCCACGGCTTCACGTCCATGCTGATCAACCTGATCAAGGAACAAAAGCCCACCCACGTGGCCGTGGCATTCGACGTCTCTGACGACACCACCCACCGCAAGGCCGAGTACAGCGAGTACAAGGGCGGACGCAACGAGACCCCCCGCGAAATGAGCGGCCAGATCGACCTCATCGACAAGGTCATGGGCGCATGGGGCATCAAGACCATCAAGATGCCCGGCTGGGAAGCGGACGACATCCTGGCCACGCTCGCGGCCATGGGTGAAAAGGCGGGTTACGAGGTGCTGCTGGTATCGGGGGACCGCGATGCCTTCCAGCTCATCACGGACAACGTGTTCGTGCTGTACCCCAGGAAGGGCGTGAGCGACATTCCCAGGATGGACGCGGACGCCATCCAGGAGAAGTATTTCGTCAGCCCCGCCCAGTACTCGGATCTCGCCGCCCTGGTGGGAGAGACCGCGGACAACCTCCCGGGCGTTCCCGGCGTCGGCCCCAAGACGGCAGCCAAGTGGATCAACCTCTACGGCGGACTCGAGGGAGTCCTGGAGAACCTTGACGCGATCGGCGGAAAAGTAGGGGATTCCCTCCGCGAAAATGTTGAGGACGTGAAGCGCAACCGGCGGCTCAACAGGCTGCACACAGATCTGGACCTGCCCGTCACCCTGGACGAGCTCGCGGACCCACGGCCGGACCAGGACGCCCTCGAGGAGCTGTTCGACGCCCTCGAATTCAAGACCATACGCACCCGGCTCTTTGCCCTCTACGGCAGCGAAGTCACCGAATCGGAGCGGGAGAGCCTCGACACCCCGGACTTCGTCATCCCTGCGGATGCCGCCGAGCTGACCACCTTCTTCGCGGCCGGCGCCGGGAAGCGCTCCGCTGTGGCGGTCGATCTGGTGCCCGGCCGGATCGGCGAGGACGCCGCCGCGGTGGCGATCGTCCGTGACGACGCCGCCGTCTACCTCGACCTGGCCAGCCAGGACGCCGCCGCCGAGAACGTCCTGGCAGCCTGGCTTCGTGACGCCCACGCGCCGAAGGTGCTGCACGGGTTCAAGGCCGCGCTGAAGGCACTCACCGCCCGGGGATTGGAACTGGAGGGCGTGGCGGATGACACCTCCATCTCCGGCTACCTCATCCAGCCCGACCGCCGCAGCTACGAGCTCGCCGAGTTGGCGCAGCATCACCTCAACATCTCCGTTTCCACCGAGGCCGCCAAGGCGGGCCAGCTTGAGCTGGCGTTCGACGGCGATGACGCCGAAGCGGCCGGCGCACTGGTCCACGTGGCCGCAGTGGTCGGGGCCCTGAGCCGCTTCTTCGAAGCGGAACTGAAGGAACGCAAAGCCGAGGACCTGCTGAGCACGCTGGAACTGCCAGTCAGCCGTGTCCTCGCCGACATGGAACTCGCCGGAATCGCGATCGACATGTCCCGCATGGACGAACAGCTGTCGGACCTCGCCAAGGTGATCGACAACGCCCAGGAGCTCGCCTTCGCCGCGATCGGCCACGAGGTCAACCTCGGTTCGCCGAAGCAGCTCCAGACCGTGCTTTTCGAGGAACTGGAGCTGCCGAAGACCAAGAAGATCAAGTCCGGCTACACCACCGACGCCGCATCGCTCAAGAACCTGCTGGAGAAGACCGGGCACGAATTCCTGGTCCAGCTGATGGCGCACCGCGAGTCCTCGAAGCTGCGCCAGATGCTCGAGTCGCTCAAGAAGTCCGTGACGGACGACGGGCGGATCCACACCACGTACGCGCAGAACGTCGCAGCCACGGGCCGGATTTCCTCGAACAATCCCAACCTGCAGAACATCCCGATCCGCAGCGAGGAAGGCCGGCGCGTCCGCGGGATTTTTGTGGTCAGTGAGGGCTACGAGTGCCTGCTGTCCGCCGACTACTCGCAGATCGAAATGCGCATCATGGCCCACCTCTCGGGGGACGAGGGCCTGATTCAGGCGTACCGGGACGGCGAAGACCTGCACCGGTTCGTGGGCTCGAACATCTTCCACGTGCCCACCGATCAGGTGACCAGTGCCATGCGCTCCAAGGTCAAGGCGATGTCCTATGGCCTCGCGTACGGCCTGACCTCGTTCGGCCTGTCCAAGCAGCTGGAGATCTCCGTCGACGAGGCGCGGACGCTCATGAAGGACTACTTCGACCGCTTCGGCGCCGTCCGCGACTACCTGCGCGGCGTGGTGGACCAGGCCCGGGTCGACGGCTACACCGCGACCATCGAGGGCCGCCGTCGTTATCTCCCGGACCTCACCAGCACCGACCGCCAGCTGCGCGAGAACGCGGAGCGCATCGCGCTGAACTCGCCGATCCAGGGCTCGGCGGCTGACATCATCAAGCGGGCCATGCTGGGCGTGCACGCCGAGCTGGCGACCCAGGGCCTCAAATCGCGCATGCTCCTGCAGGTCCATGACGAACTGGTCCTCGAGGTAGCCAACGGCGAGCGTGAGGTCGTGGAGAAGCTCGTGACCGAGCAGATGGGCTCGGCTGCGGACCTCAGCGTTCCGCTGGACGTCCAGATCGGCGTCGGCACCAGCTGGTACGAGGCGGGGCACTAACTTTTATCGGTTCCGGCGCCGCCGGAACGTCAGGATTCTCAGGGGGAGAAGCACGTGGCAGAAAAGTACGAACTCAGGCGGTTCCGCGCGGTCGAGAAGGACTCGGCGGACTATGCGCAGGGCACAGCGTGGCTGCGGGGAGTCGGGATCGGCTTCTATGAGGAGCCGCGCAAAGACGACTTCGTTGACAAGATCATGGCCATGTACCTCGTGGACAACCGGGAGATGACCGGCGTCTACCAGGCCGACGGTGTGGCGGCCCATTCGCTGGCGGCCGACGTCCCGGTGGCTACCTTCGCCACGCTGCGCAAGGACCTGAACATCGGCTACGGGCGGCAGCTCGAAGCCCAGCTCGTCACGGCCGTCACCGTTCGCGGCACCCACCGCCGGCAGGGACTGCTGCGGCGGATGATGACCGAGGACCTCACGGCGGCCAAGGCCGACGGCGTCGCGCTGGCGGCCCTCACCGCCTCCGAGGCGTCCATCTACGGCCGGTTCGGCTACGGGGTGGCCACCTTCGAGCGCAGCGTCAAGGTCGACGCCGGGCCGCGCTTCCGCCTGCGCCATGCGGCGGTCGGCTCGGTGGAGATCGCCGACCGGAAGGTCCTGCTGGACCTGGCACCCCAGGTCTTTGCGCGGGTCCAGGCTTCCATGCCCGGCTCGATTTCGCGGCAGGAAGCGTACCGGCAGCGGTCCTCGGGCTCCCTGGGCCGCGACGGCAGCGAAGACGAGGCCATCCGCTGTGCCCTGCACTACGACGCGGCCGGCACCGTGGACGGGTACGTCTCGTACAAGTTCGCCGGGTGGGACGCCAAGCCGTACACCATGGAGATTCTGGACCTCGTGGCCGCGACCGACGCCGCCTACCTGGAGCTGTGGCAGTTCCTCGGCAGCATCGACCTCGTAGACCGGATCAGCTGGCAGGAAGCGCCGATGGACGACCCCCTGGCCTGGGCGCTGGAGGATCCCCGCTGCGTCGAGGCCTCAGACCACCGGGACATGCTGTGGCTGCGGATCCTGGAACCGGCCCGGGTGCTGGGTGCCCGGCGCTATTCGGCCGACGGCACCCTGGTCCTCGCCGTACGGGACAGTCTTGGCTTCGCGGCCGGCACGTTCGCCCTGACGGTCAGCGGGGGAGAGGCCACGGTGACTCCGGCTCCGGACGCCGAGCCGGACCTGTCGCTGGATGTCGCGGACCTGGGCTCCATCTATCTGGGCGCCGTCTGTCCGGTGACCTTGACGGCCGCCGGCCGGATCACTGAACACACCGCCGGGGCGGCGTTGTCGGCGCGGCTCATGTTCGCCGTCGAACGCTCACCGCACTGCCTCACGCACTTCTAGAGGTCCGGTCCCGGTCGCGGCGCGCAAGGCGCCACGCGCTTTGACCGGCGTTCACGTAAACGACTAGACTAAACGGGCGTGTACTACGTGCGCGCATCTACAATCCACAAAATCAGGATGACCCGGCGGATCACTTGTTGTGAAGCCGTGTTCTTGGCCTGCATTCCATAATGCGGGCGAAGCGGTTTGCCTGACCGACTAACTATCCACAACGGAGCCCCTACTACATGACCATCACCTCCACCGAGAAGCCCGGTACCCCCGTAGTCGCCATTAACGACATCGGTACCGCTGAGGACTTCCTCGCAGCTGTCGACGCCACCATCAAGTACTTCAACGACGGAGATCTCGTCGAAGGTACCGTCGTCAAGGTCGACCGCGACGAAGTTCTGCTCGACATCGGTTACAAGACCGAAGGTGTCATTCCCTCCCGCGAGCTTTCCATCAAGCACGACGTTGACCCCGGAGACGTCGTCTCCGTTGGCGATCAGGTCGAAGCCCTGGTGCTCACCAAGGAAGACAAAGAAGGCCGCCTGATCCTCTCCAAGAAGCGTGCTCAGTACGAGCGTGCCTGGGGCGACATCGAGAAGGTCAAGGAAGAAGACGGTGTTGTCACCGGTACCGTCATCGAGGTTGTCAAGGGTGGTCTTATCCTCGACATCGGTCTGCGCGGCTTCCTGCCCGCATCCCTCGTCGAGATGCGCCGTGTGCGCGACCTTGCTCCGTACATCGGTCAGCAGATCGAAGCCAAGATCATCGAGCTGGACAAGAACCGCAACAACGTTGTTCTTTCCCGCCGTGCATGGCTCGAGCAGACCCAGTCCGAGGTCCGCTCCACGTTCCTCAACAAGCTGGAAAAGGGCCAGGTTCGTCCCGGCGTCGTTTCCTCCATCGTCAACTTCGGTGCCTTCGTGGACCTGGGCGGCGTAGACGGCCTGGTTCACGTTTCCGAGCTGTCCTGGAAGCACATCGACCACCCGTCCGAGGTTGTCGAAGTTGGCCAGGAAGTCACCGTCGAGGTTCTCGAGGTCGACCTGGACCGCGAGCGCGTCTCCCTGTCGCTCAAGGCTACGCAGGAAGATCCGTGGCAGACCTTCGCCCGCACCCACGCCCTCGGCCAGGTTGTTCCGGGTAAGGTCACCAAGCTGGTTCCGTTCGGCGCGTTCGTTCGCGTTGAAGACGGCATCGAAGGCCTGGTCCACATCTCCGAGCTCGCCGTGCGCCACGTTGAGCTGGCCGAGCAGGTTGTCTCCGTTGGTGACGAGCTGTTCGTCAAGGTCATCGACATCGACCTCGAGCGCCGCCGCATCTCGCTCTCCCTCAAGCAGGCCAACGAGGGCGTCGACGCCGACAGCACCGAATTCGATCCGGCACTCTACGGCATGGCCGCCGAGTACGACGAAGAGGGCAACTACAAGTACCCGGAGGGCTTCGACCCGGAGTCCAACGAGTGGCTTGAAGGCTACGAGAACCAGCGCGCCGCCTGGGAGCAGCAGTACGCTGACGCCCAGACCCGCTGGGAAGCACACAAGAAGCAGGTTGCCCAGCACGCTGCCGACGACGCTGCAGCTGCAACGTCCGGCGAGAGCGACTCCGGCACCACCAGCTACTCCTCCGAGCCGGCTGCAACCGAGACCGGTGCAGGCACGCTTGCTTCGGACGAGGCTCTTGCCGCTCTGCGCGAGAAGCTGACCGGCAACTAATTGCCCTTGCGCCTCGGGGGAGTCCTTTCCCTGAGACCAGGCAGTTTGTAGCTTGAAGCCGCACCGTCATGGTGCACAGCAGTACAGTTCAGCAAAGGTGGCCGTCCCCTCGGGGCGGCCACCTTTGTTTTGCGCGGACATGCCCCTCGGCTGCCTGCACCGTTGGACATGCCCATTTTTCCATCCCTCCCCCGGGGGACATGCCCATTTTTGGGGTTTGCCCGTGGGCATATGGGTATTGTGCCCAGACCTGGTTCGGGGCGGGGGACATGTCCACTGGTGGGCACGCCCTGATGGACATGTCCAGTCCGCGGCCTGGAAACCCCATCCTCGGGCAGCAGGAGCTGTCCCGCTGCCCACTGCTGGTTTAGCCCACGGCACGTCACGTTAGGGATTCCTTGACGGGTGCCCGGCCCTGAGTGCAGACTCGGCAGGTTGAGATATTCGCGGCCGACGATGAGGGGACTTCCATGGCTGACATTTCAGGGGCTGTTGAATCGCAGGACATACTTGGGGCCGAGGGTTCGTGGCCGCGTGGCATCGGTGCCATCACACTATTTGTCGAGGACCTGGCCACGACCAAGGGCTTCTATGCGGCAGTCTTCGGTCTGCCGCTCATTTTCGAGGACGAGGTCTCGGCCGTCTTCAAGTTCGAGAACACCTTGATCAACCTGCTCAACGTTTCCGAAGCTCCCGAACTAATCCAGCCGGCCGCAGTGGCAAGCGCGGATTCCGGTGCGCGAATGCAGTTCACCATCGAAGTGGACGACGTCGATGCGATGTGCGACGAGTTGTCCCGCCGCGGAGTTGAACTGCTCAATGGCCCAATGGACCGGCCCTGGGGTATCCGCACAGCGTGCTTCCGCGACCCTGCTGGACACATCTGGGAAATAGCTCAGTCCCAATAGCCCCACGCGGAACAGGGGTCCGACCCCGCAACCAGCACCACCTTGCCCCGGCCCCGACTCCGTCCGTTTCAAGCGCACTGAGCCTGCAAGCTGCCCGTCGCAGCTGATGGCCCAGCTCTTCTGCCCCGCAGGACCGTCCAGCCCAGCCGCAGAGGCGCGGTGGAATTCGCGGAACCAGGTGATCCGTTCGGCATTCCAGCCGGCGGTGGTGCCCAGCGGCGGGGTGACCTCGTCGGCGTCGGCGTCCCGGAGCGTTAGTTCCAAGAGCTGCTCACGAACGGCTTCGGCGACGTCAAGCAGCGCGACCGCGGGCACGGTCTTAGCGAATGGGGACATCGATCCACTCCGATTCTCCGGGCAACAGCGAGGCGCTGCCGGCTGACATGGCGGCCACGCGGGCCGCGGCCCGGGCCAGCTCATCCGGGTCGTCCGGCAGCGCAAGCCTCAGGACAGTAGTCTGCGCCTCGTAACCGGTTTCGGCCATGACATACCCCGCGGCGCGCAGATCGTTCTCGAGACGCCCGGCCACGGCGTGCTGCACCCTCACCGAACAGATTCGTAGGCGCCGCCGCCGCACCAGCGGCGCGAGCGCCAGAGTGCTGGACACAGATTCGGAATAGGCACGCACCAGGCCGCCGGCGCCCAACAGAATGCCGCCGAAATAGCGCACCACGACCGCGGTGACGTCGCTGAGGTCGGCCACGCCGGCAAGGGTTTCGCGCTTCAGCAGCGCCTCAAGCATGGGGATGCCCGCGGTGCCGGAGGGTTCGCCGTCGTCGTTGGACCGCTGCACGTCCCGGTCGGGGCCGAGGACGAAGGCCGAGCAGTGGTGGCGTGCGTCATGGAATTCCCGGCGCAGTTGGCCCAGGACGGCCCGGGCGGCATCCTCGTCGGCCGTTCGGGCCAGGACGGTGATGAAGCGGGACCGCTTGACCTCGATTTCGTGGCGGAACCCGGACCCCGCGGCAAGGGTGGTGTAGATGGCCGTCCTGCTCTCGGGGTCATCCGCCGCATCTGCCACCGGTTCAGTTTAGTCTGGTGAGGTGTTGAAGATCGGGTTGACCGGCGGAATCGCCTCGGGGAAGTCAATGGTTGCCGCGCGCCTGCGCGAGCTCGGCGCGGTGCTGGTCGACGCCGACGCGCTGGCGCGGGAGGTTGTGGAGCCCGGTACGCCCGGGCTGGGGCGTGTGATCGAGGCCTTCGGTGCCGCGATCCTGACGCCGGACGGCCGGCTGGACCGGCCACGGCTGGGTGCCCTGGTGTTCGGTGACCCGGAGCGCCTGGCCGTGCTCAACGGGATCATCCATCCCCTGGTGCGGGAGCGCGCCGCGGCGGTTGTCGCCGCCGCCCCGGCGGGCGCCGTCGTGGTCCAGGACATCCCT
This sequence comes from Arthrobacter sp. 2MCAF15, assembly GCF_052115605.1. NCBI lineage: Bacteria > Bacillati > Actinomycetota > Actinomycetes > Micrococcales > Micrococcaceae > Arthrobacter > Arthrobacter sp. 2MCAF15. Next base: position 220,922 of record NZ_JBFRGZ010000004.1, read on the forward strand.
CTGCTGGTCGAGACCGGACAGGGGAAGAACTTTCACCTGGTGCTGGTGGTGGATGCCCCGGATGACGTCCGGGTCCAACGCATGGCCGAACACCGCAACATGACCGTCGGGGAAGCCCATGCCCGGATGGCCGCCCAGGCGAGCCGGGAGGACCGTATGGCCGCCGCGGACATCGTGCTGGACAATTCGGGCACCCCGGAAGAACTCCGGCGCGCGGTCGACGCGCTGTGGGAGGACCGGCTCACGCCCTTCGCGCTGAACCTCAAGGAACAAAGAATCGCACCCCGGACGGACGGGCCGGTCCTCGCACCCGCCGATCCGGCCTGGCCGGCCCAGGCCGGCCACCTGATTGCCCGGCTGCAAAGCGCCGTTCCGCAGGACGTCCTGGCCGTGGACCATATCGGGTCCACCGCCGTCCCGGGGCTCGATGCCAAAGATGTGGTCGACCTGCAGCTCAGTGTCCGGAACCTCGACGACGCGGACAGGATCGCGCCGCTGCTGGCGGAGGCGGGATTCCCGCGCTGGCCCGGCATCATTTCCGACAACCCCAAGCCCTCCCATCCGGACCCCGCTGACTGGGGCAAGCGGCTGCACGGCAACGCCGATCCCGGCCGGGCGGCGAATCTTCATGTCCGCGCGGCCGGCTCGCCCGGCTGGCGTTACGCCCTGTGCTTCCGGGACTGGCTCCGCGCCGATGCCGGGGCCCGGGCGGACTACGTCGCCGAGAAGCGGCGGGTAGCCGGGCTGCACGAGGCGGACAAGTCCACTGCCGCCTACGCGGCGGACAAGGAAGGCTGGTTCACCGAATACGCTGCGCCGCGGATGGAAGCGTGGGTCCTGAGCACGGGCTGGCGGCCGCCGTCGTACGGCGTTCAGGGAACGGACGACGGCGGAACGGACGGCGGCGGAACGGACGGCGGCAAAGGCAACAGCACCCCTGCACCCGCGGCGGAGCCTGCGCCCGGGCCGGCCCTGGTACCGCCCAAAGCTGAATGAGGATTTCCTGTCACAGCCCGGCGGTAGATTAGATACATGAGCCTTGCCCAGGAAATCAACCGTGTCGTGGCACCCTTCGAGGTCATCAGCGAGTTCCAGCCCGCAGGCGACCAGCCGGCCGCCATCGCCGAACTGACGGAGCGCATCAGGAACGGCGAGAAGGACGTGGTGCTGCTTGGCGCCACCGGCACCGGCAAGAGCGCCACCACGGCGTGGCTGATCGAGCAGGTCCAGCGCCCCACCCTGGTGCTGGTGCAGAACAAGACCCTGGCAGCGCAGCTGGCCAATGAATTCCGCGAATTGCTGCCCAACAACGCGGTGGAGTATTTCGTCTCCTACTACGACTACTACCAGCCCGAGGCCTACGTCGCCCAGACGGACACCTTCATCGAGAAGGACTCCTCCGTCAACGAGGAAGTGGAACGGCTCCGGCACTCCGCCACCAATGCCCTCCTGACCCGCCGCGACGTCATCGTGGTGGCCACGGTGTCCTGCATCTACGGCCTCGGCACGCCGGAAGAATACATCGCCGGCATGGTGACCCTCCGCAAGGGAGCGGAGATGAACCGCGACGACCTCCTCCGGAAATTCGTCGCCATGCAGTACACCCGCAACGACATGGACTTCCACCGCGGCACCTTCCGGGTCCGCGGCGACACCGTCGAAATCATCCCGATGTACGAGGAACTGGCCATCCGGATCGAGTTCTTCGGCGATGAGATCGAGAACATCCACACCCTGCACCCCCTCACCGGCGAAGTCATCCGGGATGAAACCGAGATGTACGTCTTCCCGGCCTCGCACTACGTTGCCGGGCCTGAGCGGATGAGCCGGGCAATCAAGAGGATCGAGGACGAACTCGCCGAAAGGCTCCAGGTCCTCGAAAGCCAGAACAAGCTGGTCGAGGCCCAGCGGCTGCGGATGCGCACCACCTACGACCTTGAAATGATGCAGCAGATGGGCTTCTGCAACGGCATCGAGAACTATTCGCTGCACATCGACGGACGCGACCGCGGAACGGCACCACACTGCCTCATCGACTACTTCCCGGACGACTTCCTCCTGGTGATCGACGAATCGCACGTCACCGTCCCGCAGATCGGCGCCATGTATGAGGGCGACATGTCCCGCAAGCGGTCGCTGGTGGACCATGGCTTCCGGCTGCCTTCCGCGATGGACAACCGCCCGCTGAAATGGGATGAGTTCCTCCAGCGCGTGGGCCAGACGGTCTACCTGTCCGCGACCCCGGGCAAGTACGAGCTCGGCAAATCCGACGGCTTCGTCCAGCAGATCATCCGTCCCACCGGCCTGATCGACCCCGAGGTGGTCGTCAAGCCCACGAAGGGCCAGATCGATGACCTGCTGGGCGAAATCCGGACCCGCACCGCGAAGAACGAGCGTGTCCTGGTCACCACCCTGACCAAGCGGATGGCCGAGGATCTCACGGATTACCTGCTGGGCCACGGCGTGAAGGTGGAATACCTGCACTCCGACGTCGACACGCTGCGCCGCGTGGAACTCCTGCGCGAACTGCGGATGGGCGTCTTCGACGTCCTCGTCGGCATCAACCTGCTCCGTGAAGGCCTCGACCTCCCGGAGGTGTCGCTGGTCAGCATCCTGGACGCGGACAAGGAAGGCTTCCTGCGCTCCTCGACCTCCCTGATCCAGACCATCGGGCGTGCTGCCCGAAATGTCTCCGGCCAGGTGCACATGTACGCGGACCGGATCACCGACTCGATGGCCCACGCCATCGACGAGACGAACCGGCGCCGCGCCATCCAGGTTGCCTACAACACGGAGAAGGGGATCGACCCCCAGCCGCTGCGGAAGAAGATCGCGGACATCACCGACCAGCTGGCCAAGGAAGACGCGGACACCCGCGAGCTGCTGGCCGCGGCCGGCAAGAACCGTGGCAAGGGCAAGGGCGCCTCCGTCATCCGCGCTGACGGGCTCGCGGCCGCACCGGCGGAGGACCTCGTTGGCCTGATCGAACAGCTGACCGAACAGATGCACGCCGCAGCCGGTGAGCTGCAGTTCGAGCTCGCGGCCCGTCTCCGCGACGAGGTGGGGGACTTGAAGAAGGAACTGCGCCAAATGCAGTCCGCGGGACACGCCTAGGGTAAACTCAGACGGACGTAGGGGAGTATCCCAAGCGCTACGATCGTCAACACGCGCGGCATAGATGCCGTGCCGGGCGTAGCGGGCAGCCAGGCAGCGATTCGCGCTGGCGGTCGGAGAGACTTACACCGCTGAGCTGTACCCTACGAAAGGTAATTCCCCGTGCCCGACCTTCCCCTGTGGTTCGAGATCGGCTCGTTTGTCGTCCTGGGCGTCATTCTGGCCATCGACCTGCTGATGGTCCTCAAGAGACCGCACGAGCCCTCGATGAAAGAAGCCGGGTTGTGGGTCGCGTTCTACGTGGCCCTGGCCCTGGTGTTCGCCGGTGCCATGTTCGCCTTCACAGGCCCGGAATTCGGCGGCCAGTTCATCGCCGGCTGGGTAACCGAATACAGCCTGAGCATCGACAACCTCTTCGTCTTCATCATCATCATGGCGCGCTTCTCGGTGCCGCGTAAGTACCAACAGGAAGTGCTGATGGTGGGCATCATCATCGCCCTGGTCCTGCGCGGCATTTTCATCATGCTCGGCGCGATCGTGATCGAGCAGTTCAGCTGGGTCTTCTACATCTTCGGCGCCTTCCTGCTCTGGACCGCCTGGAAGCAGGCTCAGGACGAGGGCGAGGACGAGGAAGACAAGGAAAACCCGCTGATCGCCCGGATCCGCAGGATCCTGCCGATGTCCGAGAAGTTCGACGGCGGCAAGCTGCGCACCGTGGTGGACGGCAAGAAGGTGTTCACCCCGATGCTGATCGTCTTCGTGACCATCGGCATGACGGACCTGCTGTTCGCCGTTGACTCCATTCCGGCCATCTTCGGCCTCACCCAGAGCGCCTTCATCGTCTTCACGGCGAACATCTTCGCCCTCATGGGGCTGCGCCAGCTGTACTTCCTGCTCGGCGGCCTCATGAACCGGCTCATCTACCTCAAGCACGCCCTGTCCGTCATCCTGGCGTTCATCGGCGTGAAGCTGGTCCTGCACGCCATGCACGTCAACGAACTGCCCTTCATCAACGGCGGCCAGCACATCGAGTGGGCCCCGGAGATCCCGACCTACGTCTCGCTCGCGGTAATCATCGGCACCATCATCATCGCCGTCATCGCCAGCCTGATCAGCTCCAAGGCGTCCAAGTCCAAGCTGGACGCCCGGCTGGAAGAAGACGCCCACAAGAGCCTGAGCGACGTCGACTAGCACCGGGGCCGCCACGTAGCCGGCCGGCATAAGAACGAACGGCGCTGAACCTCCACAGGTTCAGCGCCGTTCTGCTGTGCCCGGCCGCCAGCAGCCGGGCCAAGACGAGGTCAGCGGCGGGCGGACCGCGCCATCCCCAGCAGGCGCGCGAAGATCGCCTCGCCGTCGTCCGAGATGCCGTCATGGTGGTACTCGTCCGTCTCCCACACGTGCAAGCCCCGCACGGCGGCCGCCGTCTCCAGGGAAAGTTCACGGTCCACGTAGATGTCGTCGCTGTAGACGGCCGCGGCGACGGGCACGGTGTTCAGGGCCAGCCGCTCCGGATCGTACAGCAGCGCCCAGTCGTCCTTTTCGGCGAGGAGCCGTGCCACCTCCTGCAGCGGGCGCAGGGCAGGGTCCTGCTCGAAGTACCAGGGGTAGACCATTTCTCCGGTCAGCAGCGGTTCGCCGGCGTCGGGGGAGAACTCGGGGAACTCCGCCAGCACACGCCAGGCGGCCCAGTTGGTGGCCCCGGCCTGGCCGTAGATGGACTCGTGCATCAGCGCGTACAGGGGATTGGCGGCCCGGGAAACGAGGCCCCGGACTTGGTCCAGGAAGGCGTCTGAGAGCCGGTCGCCGTCGGGTGTGGCCACGAAGGCGTCCTCGAGCAGGTGGTGCAGGGCGTCCACGCGGGTATTGCCGCCCAGGAACGAGCCCACCATCTGGAACCGTTCCACGGTGAGCCGGCCGCCGTCGGGCAGGAACTCCTCCGTCTCCCGCAGATGCCTGGCGATCCGGGTGACGGCGGCACGGTCCTCCGGGTACCAGCCAAAGTATTCGGCGTTCCGGGCCGCGACCCGCTGGAACGTTGCCCGGTAGACGCGGTCCGCGGAGCCGCCCAGCGGGGCAAGGCCGCCCGTCACGAGCACCTCGCGCAGCCCTTCCGGGGCGAAGGAGAGGTAGCTGAGCGCGCAGAAGCCGCCGTAGCTCTGGCCGTAGATGGTCCACGGGGCGGAGCCCAGGGCGGCCCTGATGGCCTCGGCGTCGGCGACGATCGAGTCGCCACGGAAGTGCATCAGGTACTGGGCCTGCTCCGCGTGGGTGCCGCGCAGGGGCAGCGTGTTGCGGTCCACCGCCGAGGACAGACCGGTGCCGCGCTGGTCCAGCATGAGGATCCGGAAGTCCTTGGCGGCTGCTTTGCTCCAGCCGCCAAGGGACGGGAACCGGTTTCCGCGCCCGCCGGGTCCGCCCTGCAGGTAGAGCAGCCAGGGGAGCTCGGCCGCCGCCTCCTCGCTGTGCTCCGTTGAGACGTACTCGCGGGCAAACACGGAGATGGTCTCCCCGCGCCGTTCCGCCTCACTGAAGTGGTCCAGGGGGACCTCGAAGTAGTGCTCCGCGGTCCGCATGCCGCGGTAGGTGTGGCGTGCCCGCACGCTGTGCCGGACGCTGGAGCCGGCCTCCAGCAGGGCGGCTCCCATGAGCCCCGTCACCGGAAGATCAACCACGGGCCGCCTCCCCGCGGGAGCCGGCTAGGGATCCGCCGAAAGCCTCCAGGGCCGCCCCGGTCAGGCGGAAGGTGGACCATTCCTCCATTGGCGCTGCGCCAAGCCTCTTGTAGAAGTTGATGGAGGGCTCATTCCAGTCCAGGACGCTCCACTCAACGCGGGCGTAGCCGCGGTCGACGGCGGTCGCCGCCAGATGCTGCAGCAGTGCCTTGCCGTGGCCCTCGCCGCGTGCCTCCGGCCTGACGTAGAGGTCCTCGAGGTAAATTCCGTGGACGCCCTCCCATGTGGAGTAATTCAGGAACCAGAGGGCAAAGCCCCGCACGTCACCGGCCGTGTTCTCCGCCATCGTGGCGAAGACCCTCGGGTTCTCGCCGAAGAGTGCCTCGGAGAGCATCTCTGGGGTGTTCCGGACCGCGTCCGGTTCCTTCTCATAGAGGGCGAGATCGTGGATCATCTGCAGGATGGCGGGGACGTCTTGGGGCGTGGCGGGCCGGATTACACTCATCATCCGAGTTTACCCGGCGGTGTGATCGGTCACGGGGCCGCGACAGGGCGGCGGGTCTCCGGTACCGGCAGCGCCCCGGCGGCAGGCCGCCGGCCGGGCAGGGGCCCTAGAGTCGGTTGACGTCGGTGACGCGGACGACGGCGGTCCCGGATTCATCCGAGGCTGCCAGATCCACCTCGGCGGAGATGCCCCAGTCGTGGTTGCGGGCCGGGTCGTCGAAGATCTGCCGGACCTTCCACACGCCGGGCTCCTCGGTGATGATCAGCAGTCCCGGGCCGCGGGCGTCGGGTCCGGTGCCGATGTCGTTGTGTTCGTCGAAGTAGTCGTCCAGGACATCTTCCCAGCGCTCCGCGTCCCAGCCGGAACCGGCATCGAGTTCGCCCAGGGCGGTGGCGGCTTCATCGGCGAACAGTTCCACGCGGCGGAACATTTCGTTGCGAACCATCACCCGGAAGGCCCGGACGTTGGAGGTCAGCGACGGCGGCGGGGGCGGGGGAGCGTCATGCGGGGTGGGCGCCGCGCCGGATGTCAGCTCCTCCCATTCGTCGAGGAGGCTGGAGTCCACCTGGCGGACCAGCTCGCCGAGCCAGGCGATCAGGTCCTCAAGGTCCTCCCGGAGGGCGTCCTGCGGGACGGTCTGGCGGAGCGCCTTGAAACCATCGGCGAGGTAGCGCAGCACAATCCCCTCCGAGCGGGCCAGGCCGTAGAACTGGACGAATTCGCCGAAGTTCATGGCACGCTCGTACATGTCCCGGACCACGGATTTGGGCGCGAGCTCGAAGTCGCCGATCCACGGCGCGGCCTTGCGGTAGACATCGAAGGCCTCGCCGAGGATCTCCGCGAGCGGCTGCGGGTAGGTGACCTCCTCGAGCATCGCCATCCTCTGGTCGTACTCGATGCCGTCGGCCTTCATCGCCGCGATGGCTTCGCCGCGCGCCTTCTTCTGCTGCGCCGACAGGATCTGGCGCGGCTTCTCCAGGGTCGCCTCGATCACGGACACGACGTCCAGGGCGTACGACGGCGACTCCGGATCCAGCAGCTCCAGCGCGGCGAGGGCGAACGGGGACAGGGGCTGGTTCAGGGCGAAGTTCGGCTGCAGGTGGACCGTGAGCCGGACCGTGCGGCCATCGGCACCCTGCTCTTCCGGCGGGATCCGCTCCACGACACCGGCCGCGAGGAGCTCGCGGTAGATCCCCAGGGCCTTCTTCATGAGCTGGAGCTGGGCCGGACGGGTCTCGTGGTTTTCGGTGAGCAGCCGGCGCGCGGCCTGGAACGGGTCGCCCGGGCGTTCCATGAGGTTCATCAGCATCGCGTGCGTCACGGTGAAACTCGACGTCAGGGGATCCGGCACAGACTCGACCAGCCGCTTGTAGGTGGGCTCGCCCCAGGACACGAAGCCTTCCGGGGGCTTCTTCTTGACCACCTGCCGCAGCTTCTTCTGGTCATCGCCGAACTTGGCTGTGGCCTTGGCCATCGCCTTCACGTTCTCGGTGACGTGCTCCGGGGCCTGGACCACCACGGTTCCGGCGGTGTCATACCCGGCACGTCCGGCACGTCCCGCAATCTGGTGGAACTCGCGGGAGTTCAGCAGGCGGGTGCGCACGCCGTCGTACTTGCTCAGGGCCGTGAGCAACACCGTGCGGATGGGCACGTTGATGCCCACCCCGAGCGTGTCCGTGCCGCAGATGACCTTCAGCAGGCCTGCCTGGGCGAGCTGCTCGACGAGCCGGCGGTATTTGGGCAGCATGCCGGCGTGGTGCACCCCGATGCCGTGCCGGACCAGCCGGTTGAGGGTCTTGCCAAAGCCTGCGGCGAAACGGAACCCGGCGATCAGCTCGGCAATCTTGTCCTTTTCCTCGCGGGTGCAGACGTTGATGCTCATCAGGTTCTGCGCCCGGTCGATCGCCTCCACCTGGCTGAAGTGGACCACGTAGACCGGGACCTGCTTCGTGGCGAGCAGCTCTTCAAGGGTCTCGTGGACCGGGGTCTGCTCGTAGTAGTAGTGCAGCGGAATGGGACGTTCCACGGAACTGACGGTCGTCGTCGGACGGCCGGTCAGTTCGCTGATGCCCTCCTCAAAACGGCTCACGTCGCCGAGCGTGGCGGACATCAGCAGGAACTGGGCCTGCGGCAGTTCGAGCAGCGGCACCTGCCACGCCCAGCCGCGCTGCGGGTCGGAGTAGAAGTGGAACTCGTCCATGATGACGGCGCCCAGCTCTGCGGCAGCGCCTTCGCGCAGGGCGGTGTTGGCCAGGATTTCGGCGGTGCAGCAGATGATCGGTGCGTCCTGGTTGACGCCGGAGTCGCCGGTGATCATGCCGACGTTCTCGGCTCCGAAGATCTCGCAGAGGGCGAAGAACTTTTCCGAGACCAGTGCCTTGATCGGGGCGGTGTAGTAGCTGCGCTCTCCGCGTGCCATGGCCTGGAAGTGGGCGGCGATGGCCACGAGGGATTTCCCGGACCCGGTGGGTGTGGCGAGGATGACGTTGGAGCCGGCGGCCAGCTCCATGATGGCCTCGTCCTGGGCGGTGTAGAGGGCAAGGCCGCGGGTCTCGGTCCACTCGACAAACCGGGTGTAGAGCTCGTCCGGGTCCAGGGCCGTCCTGCCGGGGACTCGGGCGGCCGGGGCGGGGAGCTGATCAACGAGTTTCATTGCTGTCCAGCTTAGTGCCCGCGCCGTGGCCGCGGCACCGGCGGAGCCTTGCGCCGCAGGCAGCGGTTGCGTGCCTCCTTGGCTGGCCTACGGGCCGGGACTACGCTTCGGATAGGACAGAATTGCCGGAAACTGGAGGTGCCATGAAGTGGGATCCTGAGAAATACGTGCAGTTCGGGGACTACCGGGACAGGCCGTTTTTTGATCTGACGGGACGGATTCATGCCGACGCGCCGCGGCACGTCGTGGACCTCGGCTGCGGTCCGGGCAACCTGACCGCGACGCTCGCGGACCGGTGGCCGGGCGCCCAGGTAATGGGACTGGATTCCTCGGCGGAAATGCTGGCGACGTCAAAGAAGTATGCGGCCGCGGCGGCCAATCTCTCCTACGACCTGGCCGACATCGCGCACTGGATGCCCTCCGGGGACACGGACGTGGTGGTCACGAACGCCGCCCTGCAGTGGGTGCCCGAGCACCGGAAGCTGTTGCCGGAGTGGCTCGATGCCCTCAAGCCGGGCTCCTGGTTCGCGCTGCAGGTGCCGGGGAACTTCAACGCCCCGTCCCACACCCTGATGCGGGAGCTGGCCGACTCGCCGGCCTGGGCCGGGCGGCTCGCCGGGGTCCTGCGCCACGACGACGTGGTGGGGGAGGCGGCAGAGTACCTGGAGATCATGCTCGACGCCGGGTGCGCCGCCGACGCCTGGGAGACCACCTACATGCAGCTGCTCCCGGGCGCCCACCCCGTGCTGGAGTGGGTCCGCGGCACGGGACTCAGGCCGGTCCTCGCGGCCCTTCCCGAGGAGGCGGCCCGGGAATTTGAGGCCGAATATTCGGCAAGGTTGGACGACGCGTATCCCGCGGGCCGGCACGGGACTGTGTTCCCGTTCCGGCGCACCTTCGCGGTGGCGCAAAAAACCGGGTGAGCGGAGTGTCCGCCGGTTGACACAAAGCACTCTGGAATGGGGCTTACAATGACGTGGCGGCATGGGGGCAGCCGTTAGGCTGTTTCCCATTCCGGGCCCTGGGCTAGTAATGGAGGTTCGGTGCTAATAGGCCTGATGGCGCGGCTGCTGTCCGCGCATAAGGGGCGCGTGCTGGCCATTGTTGTGCTGCAGCTCGTGCAAGCCACCGCCAACCTGCTCCTGCCCACCTTGAACGCCGCGATCATCGATGACGGCATCATCGGCGGGGACAAAGGGGAAATCCTCCATCTCGGCGGCTGGATGGCCGGCATCGCCGCCGTCCAGGTGATCGCTGCCATCGCGGCCGGATACTTGGGCGCCGTCGTCGCCATGGAGATCGGCGGCCAGCTGCGCGGAGAGCTCTTCATCAAGGTGCAGTCCTTCTCCTCCCAGGAAGTCAGCGTTTTCGGGGCCCCCAGCCTCGTCACCCGTACCACCAACGACGTCGCCCAGATCCAAAACCTCGCCGTCCTGGTGTTCATCATGCTCATTGCGGCGCCGGCGATCTTCATCGGCGGAATCGTGCTGGCCGTGCACCAGGACGTCGTGCTGTCCTGGATCGTGGTGGTGGTCATCCCGGTCCTTACGGTGATCATGACGGTGATCGTGCGCCAGCTGATTCCGCTGTACCGCCAGGGCCAGGGGCTCCTGGACCGGATCGGCCGGGTCATGCGTGAGCAGATCATCGGCGCCAACGTCATCCGCAGCTTTGTCCGGCAGGACCATGAAATCCGCCGTTTCGATGAAGCCAACAAGGACCTCACCCGCAACAACCTCAAATCCGCCCTGCTGGTCGCGGCAATGATGCCGATGATCATGTTCGTGGTGAACCTGTCGTCCGTGTTCGTGGTGTGGTTCGGCGGCCATCGGATCGACTCCGGCGAAATGCGGCTGGGGGCGCTGACCGCCTTCATCGCCTACATCCTGCAGATCCTGATTGCCATCATGATGGCAATGTACGTCTTCATGACCGCCCCGCGGGCGGCGGCATGCGCCGAACGGATCCGCGAGGTGCTGGACACGGAACCGGCCATCGCCGATCCTGCCACGCCTGCCGGTGCCAGGGGCGGCGCCCGGGCCAGCGCCCCTGCCGGCCAGCCCGGCCATGGTGCACACCCCGGCCAGGCTGCGCATCCCCGCCATGCCGCGCCCGCGGGCCGGAGCGTCGAGTTCAGGAACGTGTCCTTCGCCTATCCGGGCGCCGAGGCGCCGGTGCTGGACGGAGTTTCGTTCACCGCGCGGCCCGGGACCACGACGGCGATCATCGGTGCAACCGGCAGCGGCAAGACGACGCTCCTGAACCTGCTTCCCCGGTTCCTCGACGCGACCGCCGGCGAGATCCTCATCGGCGGGCGCAATGTGCGGGCCATGCCGCTGGAGGACCTGCGGAGCCTGATCGCCGTCGTCCCGCAGCAGTCCTATCTCTTCGCAGGCACGGTCGCGGAAAATCTTCGGCTTGGCTCGCCTGCCGCGGACGAGCCGGAATTGTGGCAGGCGCTCGAAGCGGCCCAGGCCGCCGACTTTGTCCGCGAATTGCCGCTGGGGCTCGAAGCGCCGGTGAGCCAGGGCGGCACCAACTTCTCCGGCGGCGAACGGCAGCGGCTGTGCATCGCCCGGGCACTGCTCAAGAAGGCCCCGGCATACCTTTTCGATGACAGTTTCTCGGCCCTGGACTACGGAACCGATGTCCGGCTTCGCGCGGCGATCGAGCCGCTGCTGCGGTCGGCGACCGTGCTGGTCGTGGCCGAACGCGTGTCAACGATCGTGGACGCCGGGCTGATCCTGGTGCTCGAGGACGGCCGCCTGGTCGCGCAGGGCACGCACAGCGAACTCATGGAGACCTCGCCCAGCTACCAGGAAATTGCCGCGTCCCAGCTGGTGTTGGAGGAAGCCCCGTGAGGCGCGGGCGCGCATCCCGCGCCGGGACCGCAGCCAGGGCCGCTGCGGCCGCTCCCGCAGAGCGCATCAAGTGGCAGTCCGCCGCCCGCCTCCTGCGCCTGCTGGTGCCGCTGAAGTGGCGGATGGCCGGTGTCATCGCCGCCACCTGTGCGTTCGTGACACTCAACGTAGCGGCCCCCAAGGTCCTCGGTGACGCGACCGACGTCGTCGTGGGGGGCTTCCTGGGCGGTTCCCTCGACGAACAGGAGCTGGCCGCCCGGCTGCTGGCGGTATCCGCCATGTACGCCGGGGCGTCGCTCTTCAGCTGGATCCAGGGCTCCCTGACCGCCACGGCCGTGCAGCGCCTCAGCTACGGACTCCGCGGCTCCGTGGAACAGAAGCTCCATGTGCTGCCCTCCAGCCATTTCGAGGAGCAGCGCCGCGGCGACGTGCTCAGCCGCGCCACCAACGACGTCGACAACATCTCGCAGGCCCTCAACCAACTCCTCAACCAGCTGATCCTGTCCGTCCTGATGCTGACCGCCGCACTGGCCATGATGCTGTGGCTCTCGCCGCTCCTGGCCCTGATTGCCGTCCTCTCTGTGCCGGTGTCCACCGTGATCACCGTGTTGGTGGCCCGGCACTCCCAGGCACACTTCAAGGAGCAGTGGAGCAGCACGGGCGCACTGACCGCCCAACTCGAAGAAACCTTCACCGGGCATGAAGTGGTCAAGGCCTTCGGCCGGCAGGAGGCCTCGGCGGAGGTCTTCCGGGAGTACAACGAAAAGCTCACGCGCTCGAGCACCCGGGCCCAGTATTTGTCCGGCATCGTGCAGCCGCTGTTGGTGTTTGTCGCCAACCTCAACTACATCGCCGTGGCGGTGGTGGGGGCGCTGCAGGTTACCGCCGGGGCCATGACCATCGGCGGCATCCAGGCCTTCTTCCAGTTTTCCCGCCTCTTCAGCCAGCCCGTGGGCCAGATCGGCGGCATGCTGACCCTCCTGCAGTCCTGCCTCGCCTCGGCGGAGCGCGTCTTTGAGCTGCTTGACGCCCCGGAGATCCCGGCGGACGCCGCCGTGCCGGCCGTGTCCTCCAACGGCGCCGGCAAGCTTCGCGGCGGCGCCACCCTGCGAAAAGTCCATGTCCCGCGCAGGTCGCACAACGGACGCAAATCCGATGCCACGCCCGGGTCCCCTGCGGCGCTGGTTCCGGAGACGCTGGTTCCCGGTGCCGTGGCGGGCCGGGTCACGTTCGAGCACGTCACTTTCAGCTACAGCCCCGGCACCCCTGTGGTGAAGGACCTCTCCTTCACGGTGGAACCGGGACAGACCGTGGCAATCGTGGGACACACCGGGGCCGGCAAGACCACCGTGGTCAACCTCCTGATGCGCTTCTACGAACTGGACTCCGGACGGATCCTGGTGGACTCGACCGACATCGCCACCATCCCGCGGGACGATCTGCGCAGCGCCTTCGGCACCGTCCTGCAGGACGCCTGGCTGTTCACCGGCAGCATCCGGGAGAACATCGAATACGGCCGCCCCGGCGCCGCCGACGCCGACATCCTGGAGGCGGCCCGGGCCAGCCACGTGGACCAGTTCGTCAGGTCCCTCCCGGCCGGCTACGCCACGATGCTCGGCAACGACGGCGATTCCCTGAGCCGGGGCCAGCGCCAGCTCGTCTCGATCGCCCGGGCGCAGATCGCGGGGCGCAGCATCCTGGTCCTGGACGAAGCCACGAGTTCCGTGGACAGCCGCACCGAGGTGCAGATCCGCCACGCCATGGAACAGCTGCGGCAAGGTCACACGAGCTTCGTGATCGCGCACCGTTTGTCCACGGTCCGTGACGCTGATCTAATTCTCGTCATGGACCACGGACGAATCGTTGAACACGGGACCCATCAGCAGCTGATGGCCAGGCGCGGGCTCTACAAGGATTTGTACGAGGCGCAGTTCGCCGGCCGCGAACACGTGCGCACCGTCCGGGAGGCCGAACAGTGAGTCCCGTGGACACGGCGGGGGAGCGTTTTCCCGGCTCCTGGCGGACCAACCCGGCCAGCTCCGTGCCGCTCTTCGAACAGCTCCGGCTCTACGTCATTGAACGCGCCGACAACGGCACGCTCGCCCCCGGCACCCGGCTTCCGGCCGTGCGGAGCCTCGCCGGCGAGCTCGGCGTGGCACCGCACACCGTGGCGCGGGCATACAAGGAACTCGAGGCCGCCGGCGTGGTGGTGACGCGGGGCCGGAACGGCACCGTCGTCTGCGCCCGCGACGCCGCCTGGAGCTCGCTGTCCGCCGCCGCCACCGAGTTCGCCGCGGCCGCCAAGGCCCAGGGCGCGAGCTTCGCCGAGGCCGTGCAGCTGCTGGCCGCCGCCTACGACCGCCACTAGCACATCCGGAAGGGCCCGCGACGCGCGGAATAGTTTTTCGAAGAAGTTTTCGATTAGCATTAGATTCGTGCCTAAAGCTGTAGCTGAAGATCCAGCCGTTGAAGTCCAGTCCGCCATCGAACCGCTGGCAGCCCGGGAAGCCGCCCCGTCCCGTCCCGCGCTGAAGCGTCCGGACATGACGCGCCTTGTGGTCAAGGGTGCGCGCGAGCACAACCTGCGCAACGTGGACCTGGACCTTCCCCGTGATGCCATGATCGTTTTCACCGGCCTGTCCGGCTCCGGAAAGTCCTCCCTGGCGTTTGACACCATCTTCGCCGAGGGCCAGCGCCGCTACGTCGAATCCCTCTCCGCCTACGCCCGGCAGTTCCTGGGCCAGGTGGACAAGCCCGACGTCGACTTCATCGAGGGCCTCTCGCCCGCTGTGTCCATTGACCAGAAGTCCACCAGCAAGAACCCGCGGTCCACGGTGGGCACCATCACCGAGATTTACGACTACATGCGCCTGCTCTGGGCCCGCGTGGGGCGGCCCTACTGCCCCATCTGCGGTGAGCCCGTGACCAAGCAGACTCCGCAGCAGATCGTGGACCAGCTGCTCGAGCTCACGGACGGGACCCGCTTCCAGGTGCTGGCGCCCGTGGTCCGCGGGCGCAAGGGCGAATTCGTCGACCTCTTCAAGGAACTGACCGCCAAGGGCTACTCGCGGGCGCGGGTGGATGGCGAGCTCGTCCAGCTCAGCGATCCGCCGAAGCTGGGCAAGCAGTTTAAGCACACCATCGAGGTAGTGGTGGACCGCCTGGTGGTCAAGGAAGGCATCAGCCAGCGCCTGACCGACTCCGTTGAAACCGCCCTCGGCCTGGCCGAAGGACGGGTCCTGGCCGAGTTCGTCGACCTCGAAGCCGAGGATCCCGGGCGGATCAGGGCGTTCTCCGAACACCTCGCCTGCCCCAACGAACACCCCCTGGCTATCGACGAGATCGAGCCGCGCTCCTTCTCCTTCAACAATCCGTTCGGCGCCTGCAGCGCGTGCAGCGGCATTGGAACCAGGCTCGAAGTCGATGAGGAACTCATCATCCCGAACCCGGAGCTCTCCCTCGCGGAGGGAGCCATCGCGCCGTGGTCCCTCGGGACGGCGACCTCAGAGTACTGGGGCCGGCTGCTCAGCGGACTCGCCGAGGAACTCGGGTTCTCCATGACGACGCCGTGGGAGAAGCTCGACGCCGACGTCCGGCAGACCGTGCTGCAGGGCAAGGACCACAAGGTTGTTGTGCAGTACCGGAACCGCTTTGGCCGGGAACGCAAGTACAGCACCGGCTTCGAGGGCGTGATGCAGTACGTGCACCGCAAGCATGGCGAGACCGATTCGGACTCGGCCCGCGACCGGTATGAGGAATACATGCGGCAGGTCCCGTGCCCTGCCTGCAACGGCGCCCGGCTGAACCCGGCATCCCTCTCGGTCCTGATCAACGGCAAGTCGATCGCCGAAGTCGCTGCGCTGCCCATGCGCGAATGCGCGCACTTCCTCGACAACCTCGTCCTCACCGGCCGCGAAGCCCAGATCGCCCACCAGGTGCTCAAGGAAATCCAGGCCCGGCTGACCTTCCTGCTCGACGTCGGGCTCGAGTACCTGAACCTGGAACGGCCCTCCGGGACGCTGTCCGGCGGCGAGGCGCAGCGCATCCGGCTCGCCACGCAGATCGGCTCCGGCCTTGTGGGCGTGCTCTACGTCCTGGACGAGCCCTCCATCGGCCTGCACCAGCGGGACAACCGCCGACTGATCGAAACCCTCACCCGGCTCCGGGACCTCGGCAACACCCTGATCGTGGTGGAGCATGACGAGGACACCATCCACGAGGCCGACTGGGTGGTGGACATCGGACCGGGCGCCGGCGAGCACGGCGGCATGGTGGTCCACTCCGGCTCGTACCAGGCGCTGCTGGAAAACACCGATTCGCTCACCGGCGACTACCTCGCGGGCCGGAAGAAGATCGAAATCCCCAAGAAGCGGCGCAAGTACGACAAGAAGCGCGAGCTCAAGGTGATCGGCGCCAAGGAGAACAACCTCCTGAACATCGACGCCAGCTTCCCGCTGGGCCTCTTCACCGCCGTCACGGGCGTCAGCGGCTCCGGCAAGTCCACCCTGGTCAACGAGATCCTCTACAAGGTCCTCGCCAACAAGCTCAACGGCGCCAAGCAGGTGGCCGGCCGGCACAAGTCTGTCCAGGGCCTTGAGCACCTGGACAAGGTGGTCCACGTCGACCAGAGCCCCATCGGCCGCACCCCGCGCTCCAACCCGGCCACCTACACCGGCGTGTTCGACCACATCCGGAAGCTCTTTGCCGAGACCACCGAGGCCAAGGTCCGCGGCTACCTGCCGGGCCGGTTCTCCTTCAACGTCAAGGGCGGCCGCTGCGAGGCCTGCTCAGGCGACGGCACCCTGAAGATCGAGATGAACTTCCTGCCGGACGTCTATGTCCCCTGCGAGGTCTGCCACGGTGCCCGGTACAACCGCGAGACCCTGGAAGTCCACTACAAGGGCAAAACCATCGCCGACGTGCTGAACATGCCCATCGAGGAAGGCGCGGAGTTCTTCGCGGCGTTTTCCCCGATCGCCCGGCACCTCAACACGCTCGTCGACGTCGGTCTGGGCTACGTCCGCCTCGGCCAGCCCGCCACGACGCTCTCCGGCGGCGAGGCCCAGCGCGTGAAGCTCGCGGCCGAGCTCCAGAAGCGCTCTAACGGCCGCAGCGTGTACGTCCTGGACGAGCCCACCACGGGCCTGCACTTCGAGGACATCCGTAAGCTCCTCATGGTGCTGCAGGGCCTCGTGGAGAAGGGCAACACGGTGATCACGATCGAGCACAACCTCGACGTCATCAAGAGCGCGGACTGGATCGTGGACCTGGGCCCCGACGGCGGTTCGGGCGGCGGCCGGGTGATCGCCTCCGGAACGCCGGAACAGGTGGCCAAGTCCAGCGAGAGCCACACCGCCGCGTTCCTCGCCGAGCTCCTCGCCTGACCACTGCGCCTGACCATTGCGCCCGAACACTGCGATTAGCCTCCCCGCCTGACCCCCGGCCGCCCCGGGACTGGGCGGGGAGGACATGCCGTGCGGCGCCGGTTCCCCTCAGCAGTCGGCTGATGTATGCGGCTGATGTATTCGGCGGATGTATGCGGTTGATGTATTCCTGAAGGAGCATGTGAATTTCTGGCTGCCGCACACTCGTGAGAAACTAAGCCGGTGACGCATACAACAGTGCCCGTAATCTTCGACCTTGACGGCACTCTTGTCGATCCCGCCGGCGGGATTACCGACGGAATCGCCGCCGCCCTCACGGAGCTCGGCCTTCCCGTTCCGGCGAAATCCCTGCTGGATGCCATGATCGGCCCCAAGCTGAGCCACTCCCTCACGGAAGTCGCCGGGGTCCCGGCCGACCAGCTGGAAGACGCCATCCGCATCTACCGCGCGCACTACAAGTCCACCGGCATCGCACAAAGCCGGCTCTATCCCGGCATCCGCACCCTCCTCGAGGACTTCGTGGCCGCCGGCCGCCCCATCGCCGTCGCCACCCAGAAGCCGGAAGGGCTTGCCCGCACTGTCCTGGCCCACCACGGCATCGCCGGGCTCTTCCACAGCATCCGGGGCTCCGCGGCCGACGAGGCCGCAACGGGCGCCGGGCCGGCGTCCGCAGGTGAAGGCTCAGTTCCGGAAGGGAAAGCCGAAATCGTCGCGGCCGCCCTCTCGGACCTGGCCGCGGCGGACCCCGCTGCGGCCCGCCGGGCCGTGATGGTGGGGGACCGGGCACAGGATGTGGCCGGGGCGTCCGCGAACGGACTGGACTGCATCGGCGTAGGCTGGGGTTTTGCGCCCGACGGCGAACTGCACGAAGCCGGGGCCGTCGAGATCGTCCACAACACCACGGCGCTACACGCGACGATCACCAGACTCTCCGAACGCCCGGGGACCACAGCCCTGAACGAGGTGCACACCGATGGCAATGTTTGACGCAATCCGCTGGACCACGCGCGGGCTGATATCCACCACTTGCCGTCCCACGGTCATTGGCCTGGAAAACGTGCCCACGGACGGGCCGTTCATCGTGGCGCCGAACCACCTCTCCTTCCTGGACAGTGTGATCGTCCAGGCCCTCATGCCACGGCCCGTCGCGTTCTTCGCGAAGGCCGAGTACTTCACCACCGGCGGCTTCAAGGGCAAAGCCATGAAGTCCTTCTTCGAAGCCGTGGGCTCCATCCCCGTAGAGCGCGGCGAGCAGGCCGCGAGCGTCCAGGCACTCAAGACCCTCCTGGACATCCTCGACTCCGGCAAAGGCGTGGGCATCTACCCCGAAGGCACGCGCTCCCGGGACGGCATCCTCTACCGCGGCCGCACCGGCGTCGGCTGGCTGGCCCTCACCACCGGGGCACCCGTGATACCGGTGGGCCTGATCGGCACGGAGCATCTGCAGCCCGCCGACAGCAAGTCCGTCAAGCCGCAACACTTCACCATGAAGGTGGGTGAGCCGCTGTACTTCGAGAAGACCGGCCCGGACCACTCCCTGCCGGCCCGCCGCCAGGTCACGGACCGCATCATGGACGCCATCGCGGAGCTGAGCGGCCAGGAACGCTCCACGAGCTACAACCAGAGCAAGACGGTCGAGTAGCGCCGGCCGGTGCCACGGCACCTCCGCCGGCTCAGTAGACTTGATGTGTGGCAGATCCAGCGAGTTACCGACCCCAGACGGGTGAAATTCCGACCAATCCGGGCGTGTACCGCTTCCGCGATCCGCACGGCCGGGTCATCTACGTCGGCAAGGCCAAGAACCTCCGGTCCCGGCTGAATTCCTACTTCGCCAACCCTGCCGGGCTCCTGCCCAAAACCTACGCGATGGTGCACACGGCCAGCAGCGTCGAGTGGACTGTGGTGGGCAGCGAGCTCGAGTCACTGCAGCTCGAATACACCTGGATCAAGGAATTCACGCCGCGCTTCAACGTGATGTTCCGGGACGACAAGACCTACCCCTATTTGGCCGTCACCATGGGGGAGAAGTACCCGCGCGTCCAGGTGATGCGCGGCGACCGGCGCAAGGGAACCCGGTACTTCGGCCCGTACACCGCCGGCGCGATCCGGGACACCATGGACACCCTGCTGCGCGTGTTCCCGGTGCGGAGCTGCAGCGCCGGGGTGCTCAAGCGTGCCGAGGCCAGCGGCCGGCCCTGCCTCCTCGGCTACATCGACAAATGTGCCGCGCCCTGCGTCGGGCGGATCTCCGCCGAGGACCACCGCGCCCTCGCCGAGGACTTCTGCACTTTCATGGGCGGCGAAGCCAAACCGTTCGTCAACCGGCTGGAACGGGAGATGGCCGCGGCCGTCGCCGAGCTCGACTACGAACGCGCGGCCCGCCTCCGGGACGACATCGTGGCGCTGAAGAAGGTCTTCGAACGCAACGCCGTGGTCCTCGCCGAGGGCACGGACGCCGACGTCTTCGCCCTCCACGAAGACGAGCTCGAGGCCGCCGTCCAGGTATTCCACGTCCGCGGCGGCCGGATCCGCGGCCAGCGCGGCTGGGTGGTCGAAAAAGTCGAGGACTCCACCACCCCGGAGCTGGTCGAACACCTGCTCCAGCAGGTCTACGGAGAGGAAGCCGGGCTCCAGGGCAGGCTGCCCCGGGAAGTCCTGGTCCCCGCCGAACCGTCCAACGCCACGGAGCTCGCGCAGTGGCTCAGCGGGCTGCGCGGGGCCCGGGTGGACGTCCGGGTACCGCAGCGCGGAGACAAGGCCGCCCTGATGTCCACGGTGCGGGAAAACGCCGAGCACGCGCTCAAGCTCCACAAGTCCCGGCGCGCCGGCGACCTCACCATGCGCTCCCAGGCCCTCCAGGAACTCCAGGAGGCCCTCGAACTGCCGGTGGCGCTGCTCCGGATCGAGTGCTTCGACATCTCTCACGTCCAGGGCACCAACGTGGTCGGCTCCATGGTGGTGGTTGAGGACGGGCTGCCGAAAAAGTCCGACTACCGGAAGTTCGCCATGACCGGCGCTGCCGCGAACGACGACACCGCGGCCATGCACGACGTCCTGACCCGCCGTTTCCGGCACTACCTTCAGGAACAGGCCGAAATGGCGGCAGCCGCGGCCAAACCTGCACACCAGGCCGCGCTGGAAGCGGCAACTGCCGCGGCAGTCGCTGACTCCACGACGCCGGCTCCGCGGAGCAAGTTCGCCTACCCGCCCAACCTCGTCGTCGTCGACGGCGGCAAGCCGCAGGTCAACGCCGCCGCCCGGGCACTGGCAGAACTCGGCATCGAGGACGTGTACGTCGTCGGCCTCGCCAAACGGCTCGAGGAAGTCTGGCTGCCGGACAGCGATTTCCCGGTGATCCTGCCCCGCGCCTCGGCCGGCCTGTACCTGCTGCAACGGATCCGCGACGAGGCCCACCGCTTCGCCATCACCTTCCACCGGCAAAAGCGGGGGAAGGCCATGACGGTCTCCGCGCTGGACGGCGTGCCCGGGCTGGGGGAGTCCAAACGCAAGGCACTCCTGGCCGAGTTCGGGTCCGTCAAGGGCATCAAGGCCGCGACGCAGGAGGAGCTCACCGGTGCCAAGGGGATCGGTCCCTCCCTGGCCGCTGCAATCGTCCGGCACTTCACCGACGACGGCGGCGACGACGCCGTCACGGTCCCGGCGATCAATATGACCACTGGTGAAATCCTCGACGCCTAGCCGGTGCCGCCAGACTTAGCTAGCGCCGCCAAACTTAGCTAGGGTAAGGACTTGGGAAACGGCACGGCCGCGGCATCACCGCGGCCCGCGCCCAATCCCGACCGCAAGAGCAGAACGCACAGGCAGAGATGGGGCTTCACTGATGGCAGAGTCGACGGCAGGATCCGACACGGATGCGGACGGCATGACACCGGTCAAACCCGTGGAGGCGGAACTGCTCGTAGTGACCGGAATGTCCGGAGCCGGCCGGAGCACCGCCTCGGACGCCCTGGAGGACCACGGCTGGTACGTCGTGGAAAACCTCCCTCCGCAGATGCTCGGCACGCTCGCCGAACTGGTCTCGCGGACCCCGCACTCGATGTCCAAGCTCGCGGTAGTGATGGACGTCCGGAGCAATGAACTGTTTGCCGACATGCGCGCGGCCCTCCGGGCCCTGGAAGCCACCGGCGTGACCTTCCGCGTGCTGTTCCTGGACGCCAACGACGACGTCCTGGTACGCCGCTTCGAGCAGGGCCGCCGGCCCCACCCTCTCCAGGGCGGCGGCCGGATCCTCGACGGGATCGCCGCCGAACGCGAACTTGTTCGTGAGCTGAAGGACACCGCCGACATCGTCCTGGACACGTCCTCCCTGAACGTCCACGGTCTGGCCACGGCCATCACCGAACTCTTCAGCGAAACCGGGCCGGTCGCGCTGCGGCTGAACGTGATGAGCTTCGGCTTCAAGTACGGGCTGCCGGTGGACGCGAACTTCGTCGCCGACGCCCGCTTCATCCCCAACCCGCACTGGGTCCCGGCGCTGCGCCCGCACACCGGGCTGGACAAGGACGTCAGCGACTACGTGCTGGAAGCCCAGGGCGTCAGCGACTTCGTGGAACGCTACGTCCTGGCCCTCGAACCTGTCCTGGACGGGTACCGGCGCGAGAACAAGCACTACGCCACGATTGCCGTGGGCTGCACCGGCGGCAAGCACCGTTCCGTGGCCGTCGCCGTCGAACTCTCACGGAGGCTGGCGCAATACCCGCGCGTCACCGTGACGACGACGCACCGGGACCTGGGCCGCGAGTAATGGCGCTGCTGACCGGCCCGCTGCCCCTCGTCCCCCCTGCCAGCGCGGCCTTCGCGAGCCAGCAGGACAAGGGACCTTCCGTCGTCGCGCTCGGCGGTGGCCACGGCCTGTCGGCCTCGCTGTCGGCCCTGCGCCTGCTGACCTCCGAACTCACCGCGATCGTCACGGTCGCGGACGACGGCGGATCCTCCGGCCGGCTCCGTGAGGAGTACGGCGTCCTGCCGCCCGGGGACCTCCGCATGGCGCTGTCCGCGCTGTGCGACGACACCGACTGGGGACGCACCTGGCGCGATGTCATGCAGCACCGTTTCGCCCCCGGCAAGGGCCGCGGCGGGTCCCTCGATGAGCACGCCATGGGCAACCTCCTGATTGTCACCCTCTGGGAGCTCCTAGGCGACACCGTTGCAGGCCTGAAGTGGGCCGGCGCCCTGCTCGGCGCGCGCGGCGAGGTCCTGCCGATGTCCAGCATCCCCTTGACGATCGAAGGCCAGGTCCGGGTCACCGCCCCAGACGGCACCACGGCGCTGCAGACGCTTTCCGGACAGGCCAAGTGCGCGGTGGCGGGGTCCCTGGAACACGTCCGGCTCCTGCCCGAAAACGCCCCCGCGTGCATGGAGGCACTGACGGCGATCGAACTGGCCGACTGGGTGATCCTGGGGCCGGGCTCCTGGTACACATCCGTGCTGCCGCACCTGCTGCTGCCGGAAATGCGCGAGGCCCTCTGCAACACCGCCGCCCGCCGCTGCCTGACGATGAACCTCGCCACAGACACCAAGGAGACCGCCGGCATGAGCGCCGCCGACCACCTCCGGGTCCTGCGCGAATACGCTCCCGACTTCACGATCGACGTCATCCTGGCCGATCCGGCGTCGGTCCAGGACCTGCCCGATTTCGAACAGGCGGCCGGAATGCTCGGAGCCGAGGTGGTCTTGGGTAAAGTGGGGGCGTCTGGTCGCCGTCCGGTCCATGATCCGTTGCGGCTGGCGACGGCGTACCACGATATTTTCGGGAACAGTTAGGAAAGGTGCCATGGCACTGACAGCATCAGTCAAGGAAGAACTTTCCCGTCTGGATATCAAGAAGTCATCAGTCCGCAAGGCCGAGGTATCGGCCATGCTGCGCTTCGCCGGCGGGCTGCACATCATCTCCGGCCGGATCGTGATCGAGGCCGAAGTCGACCTCGCCTCAACCGCACGCCGGCTGCGCGCCGCAATCGCCGAGGTCTACGGCCACCAGAGTGAGATCATCGTCGTCTCCGGCGGTGGGCTGCGCCGCGGCAGCCGCTACGTGGTCCGCGTGGTGCGCGACGGCGAGGCCCTGGCCCGCCAGACCGGGCTCCTGGACGCCCGCGGCCGCCCCGTGCGCGGCCTTCCGTCAGTAGTAGTGAACGGCTCCGCCGCCGATGCCGAGGCCGTCTGGCGCGGCGCCTTCCTGGTGCACGGCTCGCTCACCGAGCCCGGCCGCTCCTCCGCCATGGAAGTCACCTGCCCCGGGCCCGAGTCGGCCCTGGCCCTCGTCGGCGCCGCCCGCCGCCTCGGCATCCAGGCCAAGGCCCGCGAGGTCAGGGGAGTGGACCGCGTGGTGATCCGCGACGGCGACACGATCGCCGCCCTGCTGACCCGGATGGGCGCCCATGACGCGCTCATGGTCTGGGAGGAACGCCGCATGCGCAAGGAAGTCCGCGCCACGGCCAACCGGCTCGCCAATTTCGACGACGCCAACCTGCGCCGCTCCGCCCAGGCCGCGGTTGCCGCAGGGGCACGGGTGGACCGCGCCCTGGAAATCCTGGGCGACGACGTCCCGGACCACCTCAAGTACGCCGGCGAGTTGCGGGTGGCACACAAGCAGGCCAGCCTGGACGAGCTGGGCCGCCTCGCCGATCCCGTCATGACCAAAGACGCGATTGCCGGCCGGATCCGCCGCCTGCTGGCCATGGCGGACAAGCGCGCCCAGGACCTGGGCATCCCTGGCACCGAGGCCAATGTGACGCCGGAAATGCTCGACGACTAGGCCGCCCCTAGAATCGACAGCAGGGCCCGGCGTTGGGTCCCCCGCAATCTTCCGGATGTCCCGCATCCGGATGCACAATCCGAGAGTTACCGAACCGGACGTCCCGTCCACGACATTGGAGGATTTTGTGACCGAGTACGTACTGCCCGAGCTCGACTATGACTACGCAGCGCTGGAACCGCACATCTCTGCGAAGATCATGAAGCTGCACCACAGCAAGCACCACGCAGCCTATGTGGCCGGCGCCAACAACGCCCTCGCCCAGCTGGCCGACGCGCGCGAGAAGGGCGACTTCGCCAACATCAACCGCCTCTCCAAGGACCTCGCGTTCCACACCGGCGGCCACATCAACCACTCCGTTTTCTGGAAGAACCTCTCCCCGGACGGTGGCGACAAGCCCGAGGGCGAGCTCGCCGCGGCCATCGATGACACCTTCGGCTCGTTCGACGCGTTCCGTGCCCAGTTCAGCGCCGCGGCGCTGGGCCTGCAGGGCTCCGGCTGGGGCTTCCTGGCCTACGAGCCGATCGGCGGCAACCTGGTGATCGAGCAGCTCTACGACCAGCAGGGCAACGTCGCGCTCGGCACCACCCCGCTGCTGATGCTGGACATGTGGGAGCACGCCTTCTACCTG
Source organism: Arthrobacter sp. 2MCAF15 (assembly GCF_052115605.1). Classification (NCBI taxonomy): domain Bacteria; kingdom Bacillati; phylum Actinomycetota; class Actinomycetes; order Micrococcales; family Micrococcaceae; genus Arthrobacter; species Arthrobacter sp. 2MCAF15. The sequence continues at coordinate 245,520 of NZ_JBFRGZ010000004.1, forward strand.
GACTACGTCAACGTCAAGGCCGACTACGTCAAGGCCTTCTGGAACATCGTGAACTGGGCCGACGTCGCCAAGCGCTTCGACGCCGCCCGCAAGAACGCGACGGGCCTGATCACCCTGTAGTGAACCGCCGGACGTGACGGAAGCGACTTCCGTTTGTAACAAACCTCACATTACGGGCCGTTCCGCCCGAATTGTGGACGGACTGCCCCCGCACTTGCGGGGGCAGTCCAGGTTAAACGTAAGATGGATCACGGAAGGCGGTTAGCCTTCAGCAATGTGGCTGGTCGTCCTCCGGTAATTATCTCTGCCCAATGGCGTGCGGGATCTGTTAGTTGGCTTGAACGCCTTCTCAACTAGTCGTGCTCGCAGGAGCACCAAGGAGACTGAAAACGTGACGACCCGTATTGGCATCAACGGCTTTGGCCGCATCGGCCGCAACTACTTCCGCGCAGCCCTCGCACAGGGCGCAGACCTTGAGATCGTTGCGGTCAACGACCTCACCAGCCCGGAAGCCCTCGCTCACCTCTTCAAGTACGACTCCGTGGGCGGCCGCCTGGCCGAAACCATCGAGGTCAAAGACGGCAACATCGTCGTCGACGGCAACATCATCAAGGTCCTCGCCGAGCGCGACCCCGCGAAGCTGCCCTGGGGCGAACTCGGCGTCGACATCGTCATCGAGTCCACCGGCTTCTTCACGAAGGCCGCAGATGCGCAGAAGCACATCGACGCCGGTGCCAAGAAGGTCCTGATCTCCGCGCCCGCGTCGGATGAAGACATCACCATCGTCATGGGCGTCAACGACGGCCTGTACGACAACGCCGCGCACCACATCATCTCCAACGCCTCCTGCACCACCAACTGCCTCGGCCCGCTGGCCAAGGTCATCAACGACGCCTTCGGCATCGAGCGTGGCCTGATGACCACTATCCACGCCTACACGGCCGACCAGAACCTGCAGGACGGCCCGCACAAGGACCTCCGCCGCGCCCGCGCCGCCGCCATCAACATGGTGCCCACCTCCACCGGAGCGGCCAAGGCAATCGGCCTGGTCCTGCCGGAGCTCAAGGGCAAGCTCGACGGCTACGCCATCCGCGTTCCCGTCCCCACCGGCTCCGCCACCGACCTGACGGTCACGGTCTCCCGCGAGACCACTGTCGCCGAAGTCAACGCCGCCCTCAAGGCAGCATCCGAGACCGAGGAGCTCAAGGGCCTGCTGACCTACACCGACGAGCCGATCGTCTCCTCGGACATCGTCGGCGACCCGGCGTCGTCCATCTTCGACTCCGGCCTCACCAAGGTAATCGGCGACCAGGTCAAGGTCGTGTCCTGGTATGACAACGAATGGGGCTACTCGAACCGCCTCGTGGACCTCACGGAGCTTGTCGCGTCCAAGCTGGGCTAGGGTAAGACTCATGACATTCCACACCCTCAACGAACTGATCGCTGATGGTGTCCGCGGGCGGTACGTTCTGGTCAGAAGTGACCTGAACGTGCCGCTCGACGGCTCTACAGTGACTGATGATGGCCGCATCAAGGCCTCCCTTCCAGTGCTGGCGAAGCTCACGGACGCCGGTGCCCGCGTGCTGGTCACAGCACACCTGGGCCGCCCCAAGGGCGCCCCAGAGGAGAAGTACTCGCTCAAGCCCGCAGCCTCCCGGCTGGCCGAGCTTGCCGGGTTCAAGGTCTCACTTGCCGGCGACACCGTCGGCGAGTCGGCCAAGGAGCTTTCCGCCGCGCTGCAGGACGGCGAAGCGCTGGTCCTGGAGAACGTGCGCTTCGACGCGCGGGAGACCTCCAAGGACGACGCCGAACGCGGCGCCTTCGCTGACGAGCTCGTCGCCCTCACCGGCGGCAACGGCGCGTTCGTCGATGACGCCTTCGGCGCCGTGCACCGCAAGCACGCCAGCGTGTACGACGTCGCCACCCGGCTGCCCTCCTACCAGGGCGACCTGGTCCGCACGGAGGTCGAGGTGCTGCGCAAGCTCACCACCGACACCCAGCGGCCCTACGTGGTGGTCCTCGGCGGCTCCAAGGTTTCCGACAAGCTCGCCGTCATCGACAACCTCATCGGCAAGGCGGACACGATCCTGGTGGGCGGCGGCATGCTGTTCACCTTCCTCGCCGCGTCCGGCCACAAGGTTGCGGGCAGCCTGCTCGAAGAGGACCAGATCCCGGTGGTCCAGGACTACCTGAAGCGGGCGGCGGACGCCGGCACCGCGTTCGTGGTGCCCACCGATGTTGTGGTGGCGAGCAAGTTCGCCGCCGACGCCGAGCACGAGACCGTCGCCGCCGACGCCATCGAGTCCAGCAGCTTCGGGGGCAAGGGCATCGGACTGGACATCGGTCCGGATTCGGCCGCGGCCTTCGCCGAACACATCAAGGGCGCCAAGACCGTGTTCTGGAACGGGCCCATGGGCGTGTTCGAATTCGCGGCCTTCGCCGGCGGCACCCGGGCCATCGCCCAGGCGCTGACCGAGACGGACGCGTTCACGGTGGTTGGCGGCGGCGACTCCGCCGCGGCGGTCCGGACACTCGGCTTCGCCGATGACCAGTTCGGCCACATTTCCACCGGCGGCGGCGCCAGCCTGGAGTACCTTGAAGGCAAGGAACTCCCCGGCCTGAGCGTCCTCGACCGCTAGACCCTCCAGCCGGCAGGGCCCTGTCCCCGGACGGGGCCCTGCCGGCTGTTCCACTGCTAAGAACCTTTTGGAGACCACGTGACTACGTCAACCAACGGCAAATTCGACCGCACGCCCTTCATCGCCGGCAACTGGAAGATGAACATGGACCATGTCCAGGGCATTACCCTCCTGCAGAAGCTGGCGTGGACCCTGTCCGACGCCAAGCACGACTACAGCCGGGCGGAGGTTGCCGTTTTCCCGCCGTTCACCGATCTCCGCGGCGTCCAGACACTGGTCCAGGGCGACGAACTCAAGGTTGTCTACGGTGGCCAGGATCTGTCCCCGGCCGACTCGGGCGCCTACACCGGCGACATCTCCGGACAGTTCCTCGCCAAGCTCGGCTGCAGCTACGTGCTGGTGGGCCACAGCGAACGCCGCACCATCCACAACGAGTCCGACGAGGTGCTGAACGCCAAGACCAAGGCAGCCTTCCGGCACGGCATCACCCCCGTCCTCTGCGTCGGCGAGGGCCTCGAGATCCGGCAGGCCGGCACCCACGTGGACCACACGCTCGTCCAGCTCCGCGCCGGCGTCGAGGGCCTCACCCCGGAGCAGGCCGCCGAGCTCGTCGTCGCCTACGAGCCCGTCTGGGCCATCGGCACCGGCGAAGTTGCCGGTCCCGAGGACGCACAGGAAATGTGCGCAGCCATCCGCGCCGAGCTGTCCACCCTCTTCGGAGCCGACGTCGCTGCCAAGACCCGCCTCCTCTACGGCGGCTCGGTCAAGGCGAACAATGCGGCCTCAATCCTCAAGGAGCGCGACGTGGACGGATTGCTGGTCGGTGGTGCCAGCCTGGACGCCGCCGAGTTTGCTAATATTGTCAGGTTCGAGAGTCACCTGCTGACGGATTAGTCCGGACACAGTTTGGCCCCCGTAATCCAATTCTTCTGAAAGGCCGTCGTGGACGTTCTTCATGTCATTCTGCAGGTCCTCCTGGGCATCACCAGCCTCCTGCTGACGTTGCTCATCCTGCTCCATAAGGGACGCGGAGGCGGCCTGTCCGACATGTTCGGCGGCGGCATGAGCTCGGGCCTGAGCTCCTCCGGCGTCGCGGAACGGAACCTCAACCGGTTCACGATCATCCTCGGGATCACCTGGGGCGTCGTAATCGTCGCCCTGGGCCTGCTCATGCGGTTCAGCACGGGCGCCGATTCCTAGGATGACCGTTTCGATAACTTCATAAAGGGTCCTTAAGGCCCTCCCGGCATCGGGAACTCCCACTCTAGACTGGCGTCTTGCACACGTCCGCCAGCCAAGTAGCCAGGAGTTCCCGATGCTGCATTCTGCTTCCGGATTCAAAGGAATCCGTGTGGGCGCTACCGAGGGGGCAACTCCCCGCCACGAGCCAATGAACGGGGCCGGCGTACGCCAGCCCCGTATTCGTGTCTCCTTCCGGTGCGCCAAGGGCCATGAAACCACGCTCGTGTTCGCGCAGCTGCCGGAGGAACAGATCCCGGGAGTCTGGGACTGCCGGCGCTGCGGCGGGACCGCAACCCGTGACGAAGCGAAGTTTGGCCTCGAGGAAGCGCCGCTGGAGGGTTTCAAGACGCACCTGGAATACGTTAAAGAACGGCGCTCCAGCCAGGACGCCGAAGACGTGCTGGCTGGAGCGCTCGAACGGTTACGCTCCCGACGGTCCCTTCCGGACGAGCTGCTCCGGGACCCGTGAGGCCGCGTTCTCGTCAATCAGCCACAGGGTTTCCTGGCGGCCGCGCGGCCCTGCCGCGGGAACCTGCACGGGATTGGCACCGGCCAGGGCCAGTCCCACCGCGCCGGCCTTGTCGTCACCGGCCACCACCATCCACACCTCGGATGCCGTATTGATCGCCGGCAGCGTCAGCGATACCCGGGCCGGCGGCGGCTTGGGGGAGTTCTGGACCCCTACGACAGTCAGTTCCTTCTCCCGGATACCGGCTTGCTCCGGGAAGAGCGACGCGACGTGCGCGTCCGGCCCGACGCCGAGGAGGACGATGTCCAGGCGCGGGAGCCGCGCCGGGTGTTCCGGCCTGACGTCAGACATGTCCGCGGCGTGCTCGGCGGCTGCCGCCTCGGCGAGGCGGCGCGCATAGTCCGCGGCCGCCTCATCAGGGCTCTCGAAGTCGTCGGTGGAACCGGGGACGTGGACACGCGCCGGATCAACGCTGATATGGGACAGCAGGGCCTCCTGCGCCTGACGGGCGTTGCGCTCGGCGTCGTCCGCCGCCACAAAGCGCTCGTCACCCCACCAGAAGTTCACCTTGGACCAGTCCACGGCCGACGCCGCCGGTGATTCGGCCACCGCCTTGAGCGAACCGATGCCCATGCTGCCCCCGGTAAGCACCACCGTGGCCTCGCCGTGCCGGTCCTGGATATCCACGAGCTTGGTGATCAGGCGGGCTGCGATCGCAGCCATCAGGACGGTCGAGTCTGGATGGATGCTTACTCTCGGATCAGCGCTCACTGGGACGGACACTCCTTAGATTGGTACGTGGCAGTCCCATAGTAATCACTTCGCCGAACACTTCGTCCGGATCCAGGCGGCGGAGTTCTTCTGCCAGGCAGTCCTTGAGGCTGCGCCGGGGCAGGGAGATCCGCTGCGCGGGCTGGCCGGGCTGGGTCAGCTCCGCGATGGTCAGTCCCGGACGGAAGAGCTGGATGTCGCCGCCGGGCCGGGTCAGCCGGACACGCCGGATCCCGGTGCCCGCCGGGTCGGCCACGATTGTGACCGGAACGTCCAGGGCCAAGGTCAGCCAGGCCGCGAGCAGCACGGTGCTGGGGGAGTCCGAGGCGCCCTCGACGGCGACGGCCGTCACCGGCGAGTCGTCCACCTGGTCCAGCACTGCGGCCAGCTGGATGCGCCAGTTGGTCAGGCGGGTCCAGGCCAGGTCCGTGTCGCCGGCCTTGTACGTGCGGCGGATGTTCTCCAGCGCCGCGACCGGGTCCGCTTCATTGGCCGAGTCGGTGATCCGGCGGTGCGCGATGCCCCCGATCGAGGTCTGGCACGCGTTCCGGGGGGCGCCGTGCGGCCACCAGGCCACAATGGGCGCATCCGGAAGCAGCAGGGCCGCGACCAGGGATTCGCTTTCCTCGGCGAGTTCGCCGTAGCCGCGCAGCAGGATGACCTCGGAGGCCCCGGCGTCGCCGCCGACCCGGATCTGGGCGTCCAGCCGGGTCGGAGCCGAGGCCCCGGCGTCGGCGAGGACGATGATCCGGCACGGGTGTTCCCGGCTGGCCTCGTTGGCGGCCTCGATGGCCTCCTCCTCGAGCCCGGAGCGGGTGACCACCACAAGGGTCAGCACCCGGCCCAGGGCGATCACGCCGCCCTGCTCGCGCAGGGCCATGATCTTCTTGGAAATCTTGGAGGTGGTGGTGTCGGGAAGATCTACGATCATGGCCTTCTCCAGGTTCGTCCGTCGCGGGCAAGGAGCTCGTCGGCCGAGGCGGGGCCCCAGCTGCCGGGCGCATAGGGCTGGGGCTGTTCGTCAAGGCCGGCCCAGTAGTCCTCGAACGGGTCAAGGATCTTCCAGGACAGTTCGACTTCCTGGTGCCGGGGGAACAGCGGCGGCTCGCCCAGGAGCACGTCGAGGATGAGCCGTTCGTAGGCTTCGGGGCTGGACTCGGTGAAGGAGTGGCCGTAACCGAAGTCCATGGTGACGTCGCGGACCTCCATCTGGGTGCCCGGGACCTTGGACCCGAACCGGATCGTGGCGCCCTCGTCGGGCTGGACCCGGATCACGACGGCGTTCTGGCCGAAGTCGTCCTCGCTGTGATCGCGGAAGAGCAGGTTCGGTGCGCGCTTGAACACGACGGCGATCTCCGTCACCCGGCGCCCCAGGCGCTTGCCGGCCCGCAGGTAGAACGGCACGCCGGACCAGCGCCGGGTGTTGATGTCCACCCGGATCGCGGCAAACGTCTCGGTCTTGGAATCGGCCGGGATGCCCTCTTCCTCCAGGTAGCCCAGGACTTCCTCGCCGCCCTGCCAGCCGCCGGTGAACTGACCGCGGGCGGAGTGGGTGGAGAGGTCATCGGGGAGCCTGACGGCGGCGAGGACCTTTTCCTTCTCGGCCCGCAGGTCATCGGCGTTGAACGAGATGGGCTCTTCCATCGCCGTCAGGGCAAGGAGCTGCAGCAGGTGGTTCTGGATGACGTCGCGGGCCGCGCCCACGCCGTCGTAGTAGCCTGCCCGGCCGCCGGTGCCGATGTCCTCGGCCATGGTGATCTGGACGTGGTCAACATAGTTGGCGTTCCAGAGCGGCTCGAACAGCTGGTTGGCGAAGCGCAGTGCCAGGATGTTCTGCACCGTCTCCTTGCCCAGGTAGTGATCGATCCGGAAGACCGCGTCCGGCGGGAACACCGATTCGACGATGTCGTTCAGCTGGCGGGCCGACTCGAGGTCGTGGCCGAACGGCTTTTCGATCACGACGCGGCGCCAATTGTCTCCTCCGGCCTGGGCCAGGCCGTGCTTGGAGAGCTGGCGGCAGACCTGTTCGAACGCCTTCGGCGGGATCGAGAGGTAGAAGGCGTGGTTGCCCCGCGTCCCGCGCTGCTCGTCGAGCTCATCGATCGTCTCGCCGAGCCGCTTGAACGCCTCGTCGTCGTCGAACTCGCCCTGCACGAAGCGGATGCCCTCGGAGAGCTGCTTCCAGACCGTCTCATCGAACGGCGTGCGGGCGTAGGCCTTGACGGACTCCTTGACTTCCGCGGCGAAGTCCTCGTTCTCCCACTGCCGGCGGGCAAAGCCCACCAGGGCAAAGCTCGGCGGCAGCAGCCCGCGGTTGGCGAGATCGTACACGGCCGGCATGAGCTTCTTGCGGGCGAGGTCCCCGGTCACCCCGAACAGGACCAGCGATGACGGCCCGGCAATACGGTTCAGACGGCGGTCACGGGGGTCCCGGAGCGGATTGCGCCCCCGGCCGGCCGTGTTCCTGCCGCCGTTGTAGGTTTCTGGCATGGTTGCGTGGGTGCCTTAGCTTTTGGTGGAAGATGCTGCTTGGCCGGCAAGGGACGTGACGAGCTCCTGGAGCTGCTTCACACCCGCGGCGCGGTCGGTCAGGTGCAGCCGGAGGACCGGACGGCCGTGTTCGGACAGGACCTGGGCATCGCCTGCGGCCTGCGCCGAGATCAGCTCGCCGAACGTAAACGGCCGGTCCGGAATGGCGAGGTCCGTCGCGGAAGCGGCCGTAACCTGCAAGAAGACGCCGATCGCGGGTCCGCCCTTGTGGAACTGGCCGGTGGAGTGCAGGAACCGTGGGCCCCAGCCGAACGTGACAGGGCGGCCGGTGACCGCGGCCAGCTCGTCCCGGACGCCTTCGAAGCTGGCGTAAGCGAGCCGGTCGAAGTAGGCCTGGACGCTCAAGTAGTTGTCCGGGCCGAGTTCGGCGAGCAGGGCGCTGACGGCCTCTGCCGCGGTTGCTGCGTCGCGGAGCCATTCACCGCCACGGACCTCGATGGCGCCGTCGGTGAAGTTGGCCGGCGTCGGCTCGGGCTGCGCGTCCAGCAGGCCGCGTGCGGCGATTTTGGCTGCCTCGACGTCGGGCTGGTCGTACGGGTTGATGCCCAGCAGGCGGCCGGCGACGGCGGTGGCGAACTCCCACACCATCATCTGGGTGGCGAGGCCGCCGGCAATGGCGACCTCGTTCTCGCCGAGCTGCACGTCGGCGTCGGCAGCGACGAGCCGGATGACGAGGACGTCCGGAGCGCCCAGCGTCGCCTCCGGGGAGGCTGGACCGGCGACGACGGGCAGCACACCGGTGCCCAGCTTGCCGGTGGATTCGGCGATGAGCTGTTCGGCCCAGTCGGCGAAGCCCACGATCCCGGATCCGTCCTCGGCGATGACGATCTTGTTGCGCAGCGGGCTGGTGCCGCCCAGGGCGGTGCCGAGGGCCAGCCCGATGTTGTCCTCGGAGTCCTCGTTGAGGATCTCGGCGGCTTCCTCGGCCTCGTCCAGGAAGGCTTGGATGTCCACCCCGGCCAGCCCACAGGGGACCAGTCCGAAGGCGGTCAGGGCCGAGAAGCGGCCGCCAACGTTGGGGTCGGCGTTGAAGACGGCGCGGTAGCCGGCTTCACGGGAGGCCTTGTCCAGCGGTGAGCCCGGGTCGGTGACGATGATGATGCGGCTCTTCGCGTCGATCCCGGCATCGGTGAATGCCTGCTCGAAGATCCGGCGCTGGGAATCGGTCTCCACGGTGGAGCCGGACTTGGACGAAACGACAATGGCCGTTTCGGCAAGTCGGTCCGCCAGGGCGGCACTGACCTGTTCGGGGTCGGTGCTGTCCAACACAGTCAGCTCGACACCAGCGGTGCCCGCGATGACTTCAGGCGCCAGCGAGGACCCGCCCATGCCGCAAAGGACAATGCGCGTCACGCCGTCGGCCTTCAGCGCGTCACGCAGTGCCAGGATGTCGCCGACCAGCGGCTGGGAGACGGTGGCCGCCTCGACCCAGCCCAGCCGGACAGCGGATTCCTGCTCTGCGTCCGGACCCCACAGAGTGTGGTCCTTCGCGAAGATCCGGGTGGCAATGCGGTCTTCCAGCAGTGCCGGGAGGTGCTGCTCATGTGCCTGGCGGGCTGCGCCGGTGGCGTCGTAGCTGAGTGTGCTCATAGTGGGTTAGGAAGCCTTCCGTGCAGAGGCCAGGGCGCCTTCGACGTCACCCAGCAGTTCCTTCCAGCTGGCCACGAACTTGTCCAGGCCTTCGGATTCGAGCAGTGCCACGACGTCGTTGTAGGAAATCCCGAGGGCGTCGAGGGAGTTCAGGGTGGCGTTGGCGTCGTCGTAGCCGCGGGTGACGGTGTCGCCCGTAACGGTGCCGTGGTCGAACGTGGCGTCGAGGGTCTTCTCCGGCATCGTGTTGACCACGCCGGGGGCGACGAGCTCGGTGACGTAGAGGGTGTCCGGGTAGGCCGGGTCCTTCACGCCGGTGGAGGCCCACAGGGGGCGCTGCGGCAGGGCGCCGGCCTCGGCAAGGAGGGCCCAGCGTTCGGTGGAGAAGAGCTCCTCGTAGACCTGGTAAGCCAGGCGGGCGTTGGCCAGGCCGGCCTTGCCCTTGAGCGCCGCGGCTTCCTCGGTGCCGATGGCGTTGAGGCGCTTGTCGATTTCCGCGTCGACGCGGGAGACGAAGAAGGACGCGACCGAGTGGATCTTGGACAGGTCGTGGCCGTTGTCCTTGGCCTGCTCAAGTCCGGACTGGAAGGCGTTGATGACGGCCCGGTAGCGTTCCAGCGAGAAGATCAGGGTCACGTTGACGCTGATGCCCTCGGCCAGGGTGGCCGTGATGGCCTCGAGGCCTTCGAGGGTCGCCGGGATCTTGATCAGGACGTTGTCCTTGTTGACCTTCTTGTACAGGTGCTTGGCCTCCGCGATGGTGCCGGCGGTGTCCCAGGCGAGGCGGGGGTCCACCTCGATGGAGACGCGGCCGTCAACACCCTTGGTTGCCGCGGCGACGGGGGCGAACAGGTCGCAGGCGTCGGCGACGTCGGTGGTGGTGATTTCGAAGACGGTCTCTTCAACGGTGGCGCCGGCGGCGGCCTGGGCTGCGATGACGGCGTCGTAGTCGTGGCCGGTGGTGATCGCGGCGTGGAAGATCGACGGGTTGGTGGTGACGCCGACGACGTTCTTCTCTTCGATGAGCTTGCGCAGGGTGCCGGTCTGCAGGCGGCCGCGGGAGAGGTCGTCAAGCCAGATCGAGACGCCGGCGTCGGAGAGCTGCTGGGTGGGGGTAGTCATGTCATAACTCCTGGAAATCATGGGTTCCGGGGGACAGGGTCCCCCGGAACCGTGGTGGTGGATCAGTTGGTGAGACCGGCGAGGGATTCCTTCGCCGCGGCGGCGACTGCGTCGGCCGTGATGCCGAACTCCTGGAAGAGGCGCTTGTAGTCGGCGGACGCCCCGAAGTGCTCCAGGGAGATGGAACGGCCGGCGTCGCCGACGAATTCCTTCCAGCCCAGGGCCAGTCCGGCTTCGACCGAGACGCGGGCCTTCACGGCTGCGGGGAGCACGGCCTCGCGGTAGGCGGCGTCCTGCTTGTTGAACCATTCCACGCAGGGCATGGACACGACCCGGGTGGGGATGCCCTCGGCCTGCAGGGCCTCGCGGGCGGTCACGGCGAGCTGGACCTCGGAGCCGGTGCCGATCAGGATGACCTGCGCCTCGACGGTCTTGCCGTCGTTCGAGGCCTCGGCGAGGACGTAGCCGCCCTTTGCGACGCCGGCGGTGGAGCCGAACGTGTCACCGGTGGCCTCGGACGTGCCGCGGTCCCAGGTGGGGATGTTCTGGCGGGTCAGGACGATCCCGGCGGGGTTTTCGTGGTTTTCCAGCATGGCCTTCCAGGCCGCTGCGACCTCGTTCGCGTCGCCGGGGCGGATAACGTCCAGGCCCGGGATGGCGCGCAGGGACGCGAGCTGCTCGACGGGCTGGTGGGTGGGGCCGTCCTCGCCGAGGCCGATCGAGTCGTGCGTCCAGACATACAGAGACGGCACGCCCATCAGGGCGCCGAGCCGGATCGCGGGGCGCTGGTAGTCGGAGAAGATCAGGAACGTGCCGGAGAACGCCCGGGTCCGTCCGTGCAGGGAGATGCCGTTCACGATCGACGCGGCGGCGTGCTCACGGATGCCGAAGTGCAGGACCCGTCCGTAGGGGTTGCCCTTCCAGGCGCCGGTGGACCGGGACGCCGGGATGAACGACGGCGAGCCTTCGATCGTGGTGTTGTTGGACTCGGCGAGGTCCGCGGAGCCGCCCCAGAGTTCGGGCATGACCGGGCCGATCGCGTTCAGGACCTTGCCCGACGCGGCCCGGGTGGAGACATCCTTGCCGGCTTCGAAGACCGGCAGGGCGTCCTCGAATTCGCCCGGGAGCTTCTTCGCCTCGACGCGTTCCAGCAGCGCCGCGGCCTCGGGGTTGGCTGCCTGCCATGCCTCGAAGGAGGCCTGCCACTCGGTGCGGGCGGCCGCGCCGCGCTCCTGAACAGCCCGGGCGTGGGCCAGGACGTCCTCGTCCACCTGGAACGCGCGTTCCGGGTCGAAGCCCAAGATCTTCTTCAGGGCCGCGACTTCCTCAGAGCCCAGGGCCGAGCCGTGGATCTTGCCTGTGTTCTGCTTCTTCGGCGCAGGGTAGCCGATGATGGTGCGCAGCGAAATGATGGACGGCTTGCCCGTTTCGGCCTTGGCGGCGAGCAGCGCGGCGTGCAGTTCCTGCACGTCTTCCTTGTATTCGCCGGTCCGGGTCCAGTCCACGCGCTGGGTGTGCCAGCCGTAGGCCTCGTAGCGGGCCAGGACGTCCTCGGTGAACGCCACATCGGTGTCGTCCTCGATCGAGATGTGGTTCTCGTCGTAGATCACTACGAGGTTGCCCAGTTCCTGGTGCCCGGCAAGCGAGGACGCCTCGGAGGTCACGCCTTCCTGCAGGTCGCCGTCGGAGGCGATGACCCAGATGGTGTGGTCGAACGGGCTCGCGCCGGCGGGAGCGTCGGCGTCGAACAGGCCGCGCATCCGGCGCTGGGAATAGGCGAAGCCGACTGCGGACGCCAGTCCCTGGCCCAGCGGGCCGGTGGTGATTTCCACACCCTTGGTGTGCTTGTATTCCGGGTGGCCCGGGGTCAGCGAGCCCCAGGTCCGCAGCGCCTCCAGGTCCTTGAGCTCCAGCCCGTAGCCGGAAAGGAACAGCTGGATGTACAGGGTCAGGGACGTGTGCCCCGGTGACAGGATGAACCGGTCCCGGCCCAGCCAGTCAGGGTTCGCCGGGTCATGGCGCATCAGCTTCTGGAACAGCAAATACGCGGCCGGAGCCAGGCTCATTGCCGTTCCCGGGTGGCCGTTCCCGACCTTCTCCACCGCATCCGCGGCCAGCACCCGGACCGTGTCTACCGCACGCTGGTCCAAGTTAGTCCATGACAGTTCTTGCTCTTCCAAATGTGGCACGAAAACCGGGCCCCTCTCTGTGCTGACGGCCGGCGGTACGCTCTAGGGTCCGCCCCGGGCACAGTTCGGTGCCCGCTGCGGTTCGTACCAGCCGTTCACCATCGAAACGTTGATCTATCATTCAGACGCAGATGCAGAGCCGACTGTTCCGGCAAATTGCCTGTACGCGTGCCCGTGTGCGCTGATCTAAGGACAGCCTAGTCCCATTCCACTTGGTGGTCAGCGTTTATCTCACCAATTGGACCTGATTTCGCTTATGTGAATCACCTCCCGCGGCTGCCGCCGTGAGCAGGCGTTTACACGCCGGAATCATGGGGCGTACTTGGGCGGCTTTGGCGCCCGGGGCTCCACGGTATGATGGGTGGTGGCCTTCGACTGGGGTAAAGACACGGGCGCGCGTTCAGCGCTGGGCCCGATCTGCAGCTGCACGCGTTGCGAAATCCACCCGGAGCTGCCCAGCTAAGAGAAAACTGCACAGCCAGACAGAACTGCCAGACAGAACAGAGTGACTGCCACCGTGAGCACAACTAATACGCCGCTGAACGCCTCCCCGGCCTCGGGAAGAATGGGCTTCGGCCGCAAAGCCAAGGCCTACCTGGCGCTCACGAAACCCCGCGTCATCGAACTCCTGCTCGTCAGCACGCTGCCCACCATGATCTACGCCGAACGCGGGTTCCCCTCGATCGGCCTGATCCTGGCCACGCTCGTGGGCGGGGCATTCGCGGCAGGTTCCGCGGGCGCCTTCAACTGCTACATCGACCGCGACATCGACAAGCTCATGCACCGCACGGAGAACCGGCCCCTGGTCACCGGCGAGGTCACGCCCCGCGAAGCGCTGGTCTTCTCCTGGCTGCTGGGCGCGGCGGCGATCGCCATCCTCTGGTTCGGGGCCAACCCGCTCGCCGCGTGGCTGGGGCTCGGCGCCATCGTCTTCTACGTGGTCATCTACACCATGATCCTCAAGCGGCGCACGGCCCAGAACATTGTCTGGGGCGGGGCCGCCGGCTGCTTCCCGGTCCTGATCGCCTGGGCCGCTGTCACCAACACCGTTGAGTGGCCCGCCGTCGTGCTGTTCATGGTGATCTTCCTCTGGACCCCGCCGCACTACTGGCCGTTGTCCATGCGCTACGGCGAGGACTACCGCAACGCCAACGTGCCGATGCTGGGCGCCATCGCCGGGGCAAAAGTGGTCTCGGTGCAGGTGGTCCTCTATGCCTGGGCCATGGTGGCGTGCTCGCTGCTGATGATCCCGGCCGGCGGCGCGGGCTGGGTCTACACCGTGACCGCCGTCGGCGCCGGTGCCTGGTTCCTGTACGAGTCGCACGCCCTCTACAACCGGGCCCAGGCCGGCGACGTCTCCAACAAGGGGGCCATGAAGGTCTTCCACGGCTCCATCAGCTACCTGACGCTGCTCTTCATTGCCCTGGCGGTAGACCCGTTCGTCGGCTCCGCCCTCATGGGCGGCTAAGGCCTCCCCGTTCGTTTGCCTGACGCTCCCTCACCGCTGGTGGGGGAGCGTCTGCTGTATTGCCGGGGGATATCCTGACAAACCGAACAAGTACCACAGTCGAACTCAGATGAACACAGGTCAACACGGACCAGGCAACGCAACCCCAGGAGAGCCAGTGATCAACAGAAGCGATGTACTCCAGGCAGGGAGCCGCATCAGCGGCTACGTGCGCCGCACGCCTTTGCTCCGCGGAGGTACCGCTGAGGCTCCTCTGTGGTTCAAATGCGAGTTCCTGCAGCACACGGGCGTTTTCAAGGCCCGGGGCGCGTTCAACCGCCAACTTGCCGCCCGGGAGCGCGGCGAACTGGACCCCGGCCTCGGGGTGGTGGTGGCCTCCGGCGGCAACGCCGGCCTGGCCAACGCCTATGCGGCCGCGGCGCTCGGCGTTCCGGCCACGGTGTTCGTTCCGGAGACCGCGCCGCGCGTGAAGGTTGAGCGCCTGCGCGCGTACAACGCGACCGTGCGGCAGGTCGGCTCCGAGTACGCGGAGGCTTTCGCGGCCGCCATGGAATACGTGGCGGAAACCGGCGCCCTGTTCTGCCACGCCTACGACCAGCTGGAGATCGCCGCCGGCGCGGGCACCATGGCCGAGGAGATTCTGCAGGACGAGCCGGGCATTGACACGATCGTCGTCGCGGTGGGCGGCGGCGGACTCTACGCGGGAGTGGCTGCAGCGGCCGAGGGCCGGGCACGGGTCGTCGCGGTCGAACCCCGCAACATCCCCACACTGCACGCGGCCCTGGCGGCCGGCCACCCGGTGGATGTGGCCGTTTCCGGGGTCGCCGTGGATTCCCTGGGCGCACGGCGGGTGGGCGAGATCGCGTTCGACATTGCGACCCGCGTCCCTCCGACGTCTGTCCTGGTGGACGATGCTGCAATCATCGCCGCCCGGTCACTGTTGTGGAGCGACTACCGGATCCCGGCCGAATACGGTGCGGCGGCGGCACTGGCTGCCCTCACCACGGGGGCGTACACGCCCGCCGAGGGGGAACGCGTGGCAGTGATTGTCTGCGGAGGGAACACGGATGTTTGCACGCTGGAGAGCCGTCCCGACGCCGACGCAACGGGTTCCGGTGTTTAGGCCGCCGATGATTCCCGGCCGGGCGTGGCCAAGGCTTCCGGAGACCTGTTGCTGACGGCCCGCGGCTGGGACTGGGCCGGCTGGGACTGATTGCGACGCTGCTTGACCGGCTGGGACTTGTCCGGGTAGCGCTGGTCGAAGCGGGCCCGCGCCACGCGGCCCAGCCTTTCGACGGTGTGCCAGCTGATGACCGCGATGAGCAGGGTCAGCAGGATTGCCGAGACCGCGACGACCGGGGGGAGGTCCGCCGTCGAGCCGCCGTTGATCCAGAGAATGACGACGTAGTTCCACAGGTACGCGGCGTACGACAACGTTCCCAGCAGTTGAAGGGGCCGCGTCCAGGTCGGCATCGCTGAGGTGCGGGAGGCCGCCAGCGCCACCAGGACGGCCGCGGCAGCCATGGCGAGGGGGCCGCCAAGGAAGATGAAGAGCGGGCTTTCATTGGCCTTCGGGAAGAAGACCAGCGACGCCAGGGCGGCCACTGAACCCAGCAGGGCCGCACGCCGGAGCCGGCGGCCGGTGAACCAGCTGAACACGTGGACCCTGTACAGCCGCAGGGCCGCACCGATGACCAGCCCCAGGCCCCATGTTGTCGGCAGCGCGTAGACCAGGGAGTGGAGCTGCGGGGCCAGGATCAGCATCGCCAGCACACTGGCGGCCATTAGGAACAGGGCGACGGCGGCAGAGACGCCAATCAGCCGCCCCTGGCGGTTGCGGCGCAGGGCGAGCACAAGCAGCGCAGGCCAGATCAGGTAAAACTGCTCTTCGACGGCCAGCGTCCACAGCGGCCCGATCGCCATGCTGACATCGAAGGGCAGCGGCAGGTCCTTGAGATAGCCAAGGCCGGCGAGGACGGTGTACCCGACGATTCCCTTGGACCTGTCCCCGAGGACATCGGTGGCCAGTTCCACGACCGCGTACACGCCAAGCAGGGAGATCAGGGCCGGCACCAGTCGGAACGCCCGGTGCGCGTAGAAGCGGCCGTAACGAATTTTCCGGTGCCGCTCGATATCCCGGAGCAACACGTTGGTGATGAGGTAACCGCTCAAAACAAAGAAGGCAATGACACCAATGATGCCGGCGCCCTGAAAAATCCCCGGCCAGGAATGTCCCAGCAGGACGGCGCCAACAGCGGCACCTCGAAGAACGTCCAGACCATCCAGGCGTGGGCGCCCTGTAGTGTGTTGGGCCGCCTTGGCGGGCCTTTCGCCGACTAGTAACGCCACATGTCCTCCGGTGCCTTTATCTGGCCGGTTCCGATTCCAGCTGAATCACGGCAAAACCGACGCGTCCTCTTTCTCTGAATGCGATTGCGGCGCCTCTTGCGCCGTGTTCAAGTATTCCCCGCTTGGCTGGACGAAACCTGACTCCGGCCCTGCGGCCGCCCGGCGATTAGACCCCCGGACGGTTCGGGAACGGGGCCGCCGATGCCGGCGCGCGGGCCTCTAAGCCCAAGGACTACAGGGTCCAGTATTCCGAAGGCCGTCCTGCCTGGACAAGTGACTGGTGAGTAAATAGCGCTGGAATGTGGGCGAAGTCTCGCCTTCGGCCGGCTCCCGGACCGTCTCCATGCAGCCTGCGGGTGCCGTTCGGGACTGCTCCCGACGCCGGCCGAGGGGTGCCCTGCCAGTACCCCTAAGACCACGGCACCCCACAAGCCGGGCGTCCGCGTTTCAATTGGATCCTGCCCAGCCACCCCATCCAGAGGAACACCGTGTCACACCGCGAAACCACTTTGGCCCCACCGACATCTGCCCCCGCTACGTCCCGCTCCGCACGCCCGAGAGTCACGCTGTTGCTGGCCTCGCTCGCCTTCTTCCTCATCACGTTGGACATCCTGATCGTCAACGTCGCGCTCACCAACATCGGCCGGGAACTCGGCGGCGGAACAACCGGGCAGCAGTGGGTGATCGATGCCTACACGATGATGTTCGCCGCGCTGCTGCTGTTCGCGGGTAACCTGGCGGACCGGATCGGTGCGAAGAGGGCACTCGGATGGGGCATAGCGCTATTCCTGCTGGCTTCGGTTGCCTGCGCGCTGGAACCGTCCTCAGTGTTGCTGATCGCCGCCCGCGCAGTGCAGGGGGCCGCGGCGGCGGTCATGCTGCCGGCGTCGATGGCGCTGGTGCGCCAGGCATTTCCCGATCCCCGGCGGCGCGCGCATGCCCTGGGGATCTGGGCTGTAGGCGGTGCCGTCGCGGGGGCCGTGGGTCCCCTGGTGGGCGGGCTGCTCACCACCGTGAACTGGCGGCTCGTGTTCGCGATCAACCTTCCGGTCTGTGTTGCCATGCTCGTGCTGCTGGCTGCTGTTGCAGCGTCGCCCGTGAAGCCGGCGCCGTTCGATTGGGCCGGGCAGTCGGCGGCGATCATCGCGTTGACGGCGCTGATGTACGGCCTCATCACCGGGGGTGCCGAGGGTTTCGGGTCCTGGCCGGTAATGGCGAGCCTGGTCCTGGCCGCCGCGGGCATCGCGGGATTTGTCCTGATCCAGGCGCGGGGACGGCACCCGATGATGCCCCTGGGGCTGTTCCGTTCCGTGGGGATGCGCATCGCCGTCGCGGTCGGATTTGCCTTCATGGTGGGCCACTTCGGCTCCGTCTTCGTCATCAGCCTCTACCTCCAGCAGCACCTGGGACTGACGCCCCTGCAGGCAGGACTGGTCTTCCTGCCCTCGGCAGCCTTCAGCGTCGCCGGCAACATCGCCAGCGGAACGCTCGCGAACCGTTTTGGGCCCCGGGTCCCTGCAGTTCTCGGACTGGCCTCGATGGTGGCAGGACTGGTTGCGATGCTGGTCACGGCGCCGTTGGGATCCCCGATGCTCCTGGCAGTCCTGCTGATCCTCACCGGCTCCGGCGGCTCCATTGCGATGCCTCCGGTCACGTCCGTGGTGCTGGCCAGCGTGCCGGCCGGGCAGGCGGGCACCGCCAGCGCGGTCTTCAACACCTTCCGGCAGGTCGGCGGGGCCGTGGCCATCGCCGTCTTCGGCGCCCTCATCGCCGAGCCGGGCGGGTTCGTTCATGGCATGCAGCTCAGCTTCACGGTCGCGGCTTCCCTGCTGCTCGTCACAGCAGTGGCAGCGCTGTTCCTGCGCCCGCCGGCAGTTCCTGCGGTGTGATCTGCGGTGTGATCAGAGGTTGTGCGCCAGCAGTTCGAGGCCGATCACCAGCAGGCTCAGCACAACTTCGGCGAACATGATGGCGGCCTTGTGATGGAGCGGGATATCGAGGCGCCGGATCGCGAGGAAGCCGACGACGGCCAGGGAGAGGACGAGAACGACGATCGCCCACCCGAGGGCCGCAGCAGTTGACAATAGCCCAAAGCCGGCGGCCGTCAGCAGAAGCAGCGGAGTCACCAGGACACCGAGGCCGTCGGCGCTGACGGCCATCATGTGGTGCAGTTCCTCACCGGTGGGCAGCTTCGAGTGGACGGTCAGGTGGCTCAGGAGATCGGCGACGAAAATCCCCAGCAGGGACCCGATCACCACGATGCTGAGGGTGGCCGCCGCGGCCGCGGGCGAGGTCTCGTCCGCGTGGCTCCGCAGCGCCAGCACCACGGCAAGGCTCGTGAAGATGATGTACACGCGCTCTTTGAGGCTCGCCGCGCGTTGCCGGGCCGAAGGTGAAGGGGGCACGGTCGGTTCTGTCGCTTGCATTGAGAAGGCCTTCCGGTCAGCGACACGGAAGTGAACGAAAAAGAGCCCACTGCCGCAGCCGTCGATGTCCATGCCATCTCATAGTCCACCCGGAAATCCCGTCAGGACCAGCCCCGGGACGTGAATGCCGTAGTGAACTCCGTCGCCGCGGCGCCGGCGGCTATTCCACGGGGCTGTAGCGGGCCAGGTCCGCGGCGTTGGTGGCCGCGCTCATCAGCAGGGCCGCCGCCAGCATGTGCGCGCCGACCAGCAGCGCCGGGATGCCGTTGTAATACTGGGTGAAGCCGATGACGGCCTGTAGCACGGTGACGCCCAGCAGCATGAACACGGCGGAGCGGAACGGGCCCGGGATCCGCCCGCGGACCACCAGGAACAGCCCGAACAGCGCGCCGGCGGTCACCAGGTAGGCGGGGACGGCGTGGATGTGCGCGAACAGGTCCCAGTCGAGATCATTGCGCGGGGCATTGGCGTCGCCGGCGTGCGGGCCGGCCCCGGTCACCACCACGCCGAGGCAGACGGCCACTGCAGAGAAGAACGCGACGGCGGCCATCACCGGGCGTGCGGCGCCCGGCAGTGCGGGCAGCTGCACGGTCCTGGCCTTGCCGGTGCGGCCGTAGGCCCGGTTCACCAGCAGGGTTGCGAGGACCACGAGGGCCATGGAGACGAGGAAGTGCAGGCCCACGACCCACGGGTTCAGCTGGGTCAGCACGGTGATGCCGCCAATGACCGCCTGCGCCGGGATGCTGGCGAGCAGGCCCAGGGCGAGCAGGAACAGATCGCGGCGTTCCTTGCGGAGGTTCCAGAGGTACACGAGCATCATCACGGCAATGGCCGCCAGCGCGAAGGTCAGCAGCCGGTTACCGAATTCGATGATGCCGTGGAACCCCATTTCCGGCGTGGTGGCGAGGGACGCTTCGGTGCAGCGCGGCCATGTGGGGCAGCCCAGGCCCGAGGCGGTCAGCCGGACGGCGCCGCCTGTCACCACCAGGACGATCTGCCCGATGAGTGACAACACGGCCAGCCGCCTGATCGTGTTGTCGACGCTGGTGGGCAGCCGGGAGGTGAACCCGGAGATGATCCGGGGGGTGCGTGACGCCGTGCTCACAGATTTCTCAATTCCACTTGAACCAACGGATTGCTGCGCCGCCGGCGATCGCCGTCCAGAGCAGCAGGACAAGTACGGCGCCAAGGTTGACGCTGCCGTCCAGGAATGCATCCCGCAGCGCCTGGCCCAGCGCGCCGGAGGGGAGGAAATGCACCACAGCCTGCGCCAGCGCCGGGAGCCGCTCGCTGGGGATGACAATCCCGCCCAGCGCCCCGAGGAGGATCCAGAGCAGGTTGGTAATGGCCAGGGTCGCCTCGGGCCGGACCGTCCCGGCGACCAGCAGCCCCAACGCCGTGAAGGCTGCGGCCCCGAGGACCAGTATGGCCAGGCCCGGCACCCAGCCGGCAGGATTGGGCTGCCAGCCAAGGACAAAGGCCACCGCGGCCACGACGAGCACCTGCAGGAACAGCACGGCCAGGACGGCCAGGATCTTCCCTGCGATGAGGCCGGTGCGGCCCAGGGGAGTGGTGGAGAGGAAGCGCAGGACCCCGTAGCGGCGGTCGAATCCGGTGGCGATGCCCTGCCCAGTGAAGGCGGTGGACATGGCGCACAGGGCCAGGACGCCGGGGACGGCGACGTTGATGCGGCTCGAGCCGAGTCCGTCCAGCAGCGGGGTCACGGTCAGGCCGACCATGGCCAGCAGCGGCAGCACGATCGCGAGGATCAGCTGCTCGCCGTTCCGCAGCATGGTGATGGTCTCGTACTGGCCCTGCAGCAGGATGCGGCGCAGCAACGGCGCGGGCGCGCTGCCGTGCTGGGTGCCGGGCGCGCTGCCGCGGCGTGCGCTCTCCAGCGGGGCGCCGCTTGAAACGCTGGTCATCGGATCTCCCTTCCGGAGATGTCCAGGAAGACGTCTTCGAGGCTGCGGGCTTCAAGGCTCAGGGAGCTGGGCATGATTCCACGCGCGGCCCACCACCCGGTGATCGCGGCGAGGTCGGCCGGGGTCAGCGCTCCGGTCGCGGCGTAGCTGCCGGCCCGCGCCTCGGTGACGTCGACGCCGTCGGGCAGCACGCCGGTGAAGTCCAGGCCGGGTTCGGTTTCGAAAAGCAGTGTGCGGATGTGCTGCCCGGAGTCGCCGGCGGGCAGCTGGTGCTGGAGGAGCTGGGCGACGGTGCCTTCTGCGACGTTGCGGCCGGCGTCGATGATGTAGACGTAGTCCGCGAGGCGTTGGGCGTCGTCCATGAGGTGTGTTGTCAGGACAATTCCCATGCCGCTGTTGCGCAGTTCTGAGATGAGGTCGAAGACCATTTGCCGCGACTGCGGGTCCAGCCCGGCGCTGGGCTCGTCGAGGAAGAGGACCTCGGGGTTGCCGACCAGCGCCGCGGCCAGGGCAAGGCGCTGCTTCTGCCCGCCGGACAGGCGCCGCACGTTGGTGCGGCTGAAGGTGTCGATCCCGAGGCGTCCGATCAGCTCATCGACAGGCCACGGGTCCTGGTACATGCCGGCGATGTGCCGCAGCAGGGGGATGGGCCGGGCCGACGGCGGGAGGCCGCCGTCCTGGAGCATGACGCCCACGCGGGCGCGCAGTCCGGCCCCGGCCGCGTCGGGATCCTCGCCCAGTAGGCTGATAGTGCCGGCGGTCCGCTTTTGGAGGCCCTGGGCGCATTCAATGGTGGTCGTCTTGCCGGCGCCGTTGGCGCCGAGCAGGGCCGTGACTTGCCCGCGTTCGGCAATGAGGGACAGGCCGCTGACCACGCGCAGCATCTTGCCGTCGAGAGTGGGCAGTGGACCAACATCCTTGACTAGCCCGCTGATGGTCAGAACGGGGGATTCGGGAGATCGCACCTCAGCATTCTACGCGATGTAGTACGGCCTTTCCCCGGCGGGGGCGCTGCCGGGGAGGCAAGCCATGCCTTACTGGAACCCGGGAGTAAATTACGACATGATTGTGTTGTGTATTCCATGAGCTCATCCGCGTCCGCAGCCCCGTCCGGGCGCGGCGCCGCACGCGCCGGGTCCGCCCGGGCGCACGTGGCGGCTGTGCCGGACGTTGTGCCCGCAGCCGGCGGCAGCCACACCCACGAGGCCGAGGAGCGCACGCGTGACCGCGTCCTCAACGCTGTTCTGGAACATGGACCCATCAGCGCAGCCGAACTCGGCGACCTGCTGGGCTTCACCCCCGCCGCCGTCCGCCGCCACCTCGACCACCTCGCCCGCAGCGGAGTCATTGAGGTCAAGCGGGCTGCCCGCGCCGGCGCCGGCGCAGGCCGCCCCGCCCGCCGCTATGTCCTGAGCTCCCAGGGCCAGTCGACCCTCGGCAACGACTACCTCGACATTGCCACCGTGGCCCTGCGCCGCCTCGGCGAGGCAGCCGGGCCGGAGGCCGTGCGGCAGTTCGCCGTAGAACGGTTCGCCGACATGGAGCGCCGCTACGCACCCGAGATCGAGCAGGCCGGACCGGACATCACAGCCCGCGCCCAGGCTCTCTCCGAGGCCCTGAGCCGCGACGGTTTCGTGGCCTCCGCGCAGTCACTTGAAGCCAAGGCGCCGCTTCCGGCCGCGCTGTCCAGCGTCCAGCTCTGCCAGGGGCACTGCCCCATCCAGCACCTGGCGGCGCAGTTCCCCGTCTTCTGCGACGTGGAGACCGAAGTTTTCGCCCGGCTGGTCGGCGTCGATGTGCGCCGGCTGTCCACCCTTGCGCGCGGCGGCCACGTCTGCACCACCCACATACCTACGGGCCGTCCGGCCGCCGTCGGGACTCCTGGTCCCGCAGCCCCGGTCAACCCGGACGAAGTATCCAACCATCTGCAAGAAAGGCCGTGATGACGGACCAACTATCAGAGAAGAAGGTTGCTGACTCTACTGTGATTTCGGAGATTCTGGAGAAGAATCCCGAGCTCCACGGAATCGGCACCTATGAGTACGGCTGGGCCGACAAGAACGACGTCGGGGCCAACGCCCGCCGCGGCATCGATGAAGACGTTGTCCGCGACATTTCGGCCAAGAAGAACGAGCCGGAATGGATGCTGGACCTGCGCCTGAAGGGCCTGAAGTACTTCGACCGCAAGCCCATGCCCACCTGGGGCGCGGATCTGTCCGGCATCGACTTCGACAACATCAAGTACTTCGTGCGCTCCACCGAGAAGCAGGCCGCAACCTGGGAAGACCTCCCCGAGGACATCCGGAACACGTACGAGAAGCTCGGCATCCCGGAAGCCGAGCGCAGCCGCCTCGTCTCCGGCGTCGCCGCGCAGTACGAGTCTGAGGTTGTCTACCACCAGATCCGCGAGGACCTGGAAGCCCAGGGCGTCATCTTCCTGGACACGGACACCGCACTGCGCGAACACCCGGAGATCTTCCAGGAGTACTTCGGCACCATCATCCCGGTGGGCGACAACAAGTTCGCCTCGCTGAACACGGCCGTCTGGTCCGGCGGTTCGTTCGTGTACGTGCCCAAGGGCGTCCACGTGGACATCCCGCTGCAGGCCTATTTCCGCATCAACACCGAAAACATGGGCCAGTTCGAGCGCACGCTGATCATCGCGGACGAGGACTCCTACGTCCACTACATCGAAGGCTGCACCGCGCCGATCTACACCTCGGACTCGCTGCACTCCGCCGTCGTGGAAATCATCGTGAAGAAGGGCGCCCGCGTCCGCTACACGACCATCCAGAACTGGTCCACCAACGTATACAACCTGGTCACCAAGCGCGCCATCTGCGAAGAGAACGCCACCATGGAATGGATCGATGGCAACATCGGCTCCAAGGTCACCATGAAGTACCCGGCCGTCTACCTCGTGGGCGAAGGCGCCAAGGGCGAGACCCTGTCCATCGCGTTCGCCGGCGAAGGCCAGCACCAGGACACCGGCTCCAAGATGGTCCACATCGCGCCCAACACCAAGAGCTCGATCATCTCCAAGTCCGTGGCCCGCGGCGGCGGCCGCGCCGCCTACCGCGGCCTGGTCCAGGTCCGCGAGGGCGCCAAGCACTCGGCCAACACGGTCCGCTGCGACGCCCTCCTGGTGGACACCATCAGCCGGTCGGACACCTACCCGTACATCGACATCCGCGAGGACGACGTCACGATGGGCCACGAGGCTACAGTCTCGCGGGTCAGCGAAGAGCAGCTGTTCTACCTGATGTCCCGCGGCATGCGCGAAGACGAGGCCATGGCGATGATCGTCCGCGGCTTCATCGAGCCGATTGCCCGCGAACTGCCGATGGAATACGCCCTCGAGCTGAACCGACTGATTGAACTGCAGATGGAAGGATCGGTCGGTTAATGACTGACATCACTACTGAAAAGGCCCGCATCGGCGCGCCGTCAGCCCAGCCGTTCATCAACGGTTTCACCGAGGAAGGCGAAAGCCTTTCCCCGCTTAACGCCGCGGAATCGAAGTCGCCGCTGGCCGGCGAAGCCGTCAAGCGCCACTCGCACGGCGGCGGCGTCGGTATCCCGGACAGCTCACGCGCCGGCCGGCTGACCTCCTACAAGCTCGCGGACTTCAAGCCGCTGACCGGCATGGAAGAGGACTGGCGGTTCACCCCGCTCAAGCGCCTCCGCGGCCTGCACACCGAGGTCCTCAACGGCGCCGCGCCGTCCGTGAGCGTCACCGCTCCGGACAGCGTCCGGGTCGAGACCGTCGGCCGCGAGGACCGCCGGATCGGCTCCGCAGCCATCCCCGAGGACCGCGTCTCCGCGAACGCCTGGGAGAACTTCACCGAGGCCACCGTCATCACCGTGCCCTCCGAGGTCCAGGTCCACGGCGAGGTCAGCGTCCTGCTGACCGGCCAGGGCACCGAGGCTTCCGCGCAGCACGTCGTGATCGTCGCGGAAAAGTTCTCCAAGTCCGTGGTGGTCCTGGACCACCAGGGCACCGCCGTCGTCTCGGAAAACATCGAAATCCTGGTCGAGGACGGCGCGCAGCTGACCGTCATCTCGCTCCAGGAATGGAACGACGACGCCGTGCACGCGTCCTCCCAGCAGGCCAAGCTCGGCCGTGACGCGAAGTTCAAGCACATCGTCGTCAGCCTCGGCGGCGATCTTGTGCGCGTCACCCCGTCGGCACGCTTCACCGCTCCGGGCGCCGAAGTGGAACTGTTCGGCCTGTACTTCGCCGACGCCGGCCAGCACTTGGAGCAGCGCCTGTTCGTGGACCACGCCGTGGCCAACTGCAAGTCCAACGTCCTGTACAAGGGCGCCCTGCAGGGCCGCAACGCGCACACCGTCTGGGTGGGTGACGTCCTGATCCGCAAGGAGGCAGAAGGCACCGACACCTACGAGGCCAACCGCAACCTGGTCCTGACCGACGGCGCCCGCGCGGATTCCGTGCCGAACCTTGAGATCGAAACCGGCCTGATTGCCGGCGCCGGACACGCCAGCGCCACCGGACGTTTCGATGACCAGCACCTGTTCTACCTGATGGCCCGGGGCATCCCGGAAAAGGTGGCCCGTCGTCTGGTGGTCCGCGGCTTCCTCAACGAGATCATCCAGAAGATCAATGTCCCGGCCATCGAAGAGCGCCTCACGGAAGCCGTCGAGCGCGAACTCGCGGCAACTGACAACTAGTGCCCAACACTAAAGAACACGGGAACACGGAACACATCAATGACTGAACAGCCAAAGGGCGAGCTAGTCTGCAACGCCAGCGAGATCCAGGTCAAGCAGGCGCTGCGGATCCTGATCGACGACTACCCCGTAGCGATCGTGAAGGACTCGATGGGGGAGATCCACGCCATCGGAGACACCTGCTCGCACGCGGACATCTCCCTCTCCGAAGGAGAAGTTGAAGGCTGCAAGATCGAATGCTGGGGCCACGGTTCCCAGTTCGACCTGCGCAGCGGCGAGCCGCTCCAGCTGCCAGCCTACGATCCCGTTCCCGTGTTCGCGGTGACCGTCCAGGACGACGAGGTCTACGTTGACTTCACCAACGTCCTGAACGGCGCCGAGGCCCCAAACTTCAGCTAGCTGCCTGCAGCCGGCAACCCGCACAAAGAAAACTTATCGCCAAGAAAACGCACAGTGCCGGAGGGCACCGTGCAGAGGAGAACAAGACATATGTCGACTCTTGAGATCAAGGACCTGCACGTCAGCATTGACACCGAGCAGGGCACGAAGGAAATCCTGAAGGGCGTCAGCCTGACCATCAGGACCGGCGAGACGCACGCCATCATGGGTCCGAACGGTTCCGGCAAGTCCACCCTGGCTTCCACGATCGCCGGGCACCCGCGCTACAACGTCACCTCCGGCACCATCACGCTCGACGGCGAAGACGTCCTGGCGATGAGCGTCGACGAGCGCGCCCGCGCCGGCCTGTTCTTGGCCATGCAGTACCCGGTGGAGGTGCCGGGCGTGAGCATGACCAACTTCCTGCGCACCGCCAAGACCGCGATCGACGGCGAAGCCCCCAAGCTGCGCACCTGGACCAAGGACGTCAAGGAGGCCATGGCGCAGCTGCGCATCGACGCCGACTTCACCCAGCGCAACGTCAACGAGGGCTTCTCCGGCGGCGAGAAGAAGCGCGTCGAGATTCTCCAGCTGGAGCTCTTCAAGCCGAAGTTCGCCGTCCTGGACGAGACCGACTCCGGCCTGGACGTCGATGCACTGAAGGTTGTCTCCGAGGGCGTCAACCGCGCCCACTCCGGCGGCAACATGGGTACCCTGCTCATCACGCACTACACCCGGATCCTGCGCTACATCAAGCCGGACTTCGTGCACGTGTTCGTCGACGGCCAGGTTGTTGAAGAGGGCGGCCCGGAGCTCGCCGACCGCCTCGAAGAAGAAGGCTACGACCGCTACGCCACCGGCGCAGGGGCAGCCACCATCGCTGCCGCTTCGGCTGCAGCACAGGCATAGTTAGGAGTCCGCCATGACCGAACTCAATGTGGCCCGCACGGGCCTCGAGGACGTGGAGGAGGCGCTCAAGGATGTGATCGACCCGGAACTCGGGGTCAACATCGTTGACTTGGGCCTGCTCTACGGCCTGAAGTACTCGGACGACGACGGCGCCCTGCTGATCGACATGACGCTCACCACCGCCGCCTGCCCGCTGACCGATGTCATCGAGGAGCAGGTCGGCAAGGCCCTGGACGGAGTCGTCGACGAATGGCGGCTCAACTGGGTGTGGATGCCGCCATGGGGTCCGGAACGGATCACCGAGGACGGCCGCGACCAGATGCGCGCGCTGGGCTTCAACATCTAGATCCCCGCGCACAGCTCCCCATGGGCCCCGGCCCGGGTTGTGAACGACGACGGCGGCCCCACCTCACCGAGGTGGGGCCGCCGTCGTCGTACACCCGCCGTTCCCATATCGCCGTGGCGGTGGTCTGATAAAGACAAGGAGTCCACCACGCTTCGCAACCCGGCCCACAGTCGACAGGAGGCACACCGGAATGGATGCCACCCCAGCGCCGCGGCCCGCCGCTGCCGTCGGGGATTATGTGGTGGTCGAGGACAGCGGCGAGTTTTCCTACTACCGTTCCAGGGAAGACCTCCTGGCCGACTTCGAATACGTCGGCGAGGCTCCCTGCATCATTGACCGCGGCGCCACCACGTACCGGCTCGAGCTGGACGAACACCGCCACCTGCGCCTGGGCCCGCCCCTGGGATCTGTGGAATTACACTGGCTCCGCCAGGCCTTGGCCGACGCCCGCGAAGTGCATCCCGAGGGGCACCGGCTGCAGCGCGCGGACACCGCCGGGCTCGCCGGGCTCGTGGCCGGACTGTTCGAGACACTCCAGCTGGAACGCGGAACGGATGCAGAGCTGGGGCTGTGGGGCCTGGACATCGACGGGCTTGCGACGCGGCGCAACGCGCTGGCCGACGTCGACCGCCTCCTGGCCGGGAACAACCGGCTGGGCACAGTCCGGGTGACCGACCCGTTCGGTCACAAGTACAGCCCTGTCTGGCACCCGAAACACCGGCACCTGGGCCACGCCGGATTCCTCAGCTACGTCGAAGTCCCGGTCCGGAGCAGGCGGCCACACGGGTGAGGGCGGGGGGACAGGATGCGGCTGCAGCAGTTAGGGGATTGCCGAGGTCAGGGGGCGGCCACCGCAAACGTGTCGCACTTGTTGATGTCCCCGGTCTTGTAGCCCTGGTAGAACCACTTCTGCCGCTGGGCACTTGACCCGTGGGTCCAGGCCTCCGGTGAGACGCGGCCCGTGGCGGCCTTTTGGATGCGGTCGTCGCCCACGGCCGAGGCGGCCGACAAGGCATCCTGGATGTCCCGGTCCGTGAACGGTTCGAGGTAGGGCTGGCCGGTCTTGGGGTCCGGCTGCGTCGTTGCATAGTGCGCCCACAGCCCCGCGTAGCAGTCGGCCTGGAGCTCGACCCGGACCGCCCCGGAACCCGGTCCTTGGGGATCCTGTTGAGCCCGGTCGAGGTTGCCCAGCAGGTTCTGGACGTGGTGACCGAATTCGTGGGCCACCACATACTCCTGTGCCAGCGGCCCGCCGGAGGAACCAAACCGGTCGACGAGTTCCTGGAAGAAGCCGGGATCGAAGTATGCCGTGGTGTCGACGGGGCAATAGAACGGCCCCACGTCGGAGGTGGCAGCGCCGCAGCCGGTGTTGGTTGCACGGGCGAAGATCACGGCCTTCGGCCGCGGGTATTTGGTGTTGTACTGCGCCAGATATGCCGGCCAGAACGCGTTCAGGCTGTTGACCGTGCCGGTGATCCTGCAGTCGAGCCGGGCGTCGGCGTCGGCGCCGGTCTGGCAGGCGGGGGCAGAGCCTTGGCTCTGTGACTGGGGGTCCTGGACGGTGCCGGCCAGCCCCTCGAGCAGCTGCGGATTGATGCCAAAGAGGGCTGCCAGCAGCAGGATGATGCCGCCGCCGATCCCGCCGCCGATCATGGGGCCGCGGCCCATCCCGCGGCGGTCCTGGACCTGAGACGGATCCAGCGGGGCGTTGTCGTTGAAGCTCATGCTGTCACAATATCCCGCACGGGCCGCGGCGGCGCCGGGCAACGGTAAAGTTGGTGTGATGCCTTTTCTCGACAGACTCCAGCGCTGGGCCGATGACCGTCCCGACGAGACCGCCGTCGTCGTGGCCGGAGAGCACCTGAGCTGGTCCGGCCTGCGGGACCAGGCAGCGGCGCTGGTGCCTGCGGCGCCGGCTGTCACTGTGCTGTCCGAACACAATTCCGTCCGCTTCGCCGTAGCGTTCACGGCCGCCGTCGCCGGGGAGCGGCAGTGCGCCGTGTTGGATCCGGCCTGGCCGCAGCAGATGCAGGACAACATTGCCGCCCGCATCGCCGGGACGGAACCGGAGCCAGCGGCAGCACCGTGCCCGGCCACGCCGGCGCTCCAGCCGGCTCGGGGGACCGAGTTGGTGGACGGCCCGCCGGAGACCTCGTTCCTGATCGGCCTGACTTCCGGGACCACCTCGATCCCCAAGGCGTTCACCCGGTCGCGGCGGTCCTGGCGGGAATCCTTCGACGCCTCCATTGAATTCTTCGGGCTGACGCGGGAGGACAAGTCCCTGGCCCCCGGCCCGCTCGCGGCAAGCCTGAACCTCTACGCCCTCGCCGAATGCCTGTACGCCGGGGCCGAATTCCACACCCTGGAGCACTTCGACGTCGGCGCCGCCCACGCGGCGGTGAGCCACGACGGCATCACGCGCCTGGTGCTGGTCCCCACAATGCTCCGGCTGCTCAGCGAACGCGGCCTGGCTGGCGGGGTCGATGCCTCCGGCATTCGCAGCATCATCTGCGCCGGGTCCAAACTGGACGCCCGCACACTGGAGGCGGCCCGGCGCTGGGCGCCCAATGCCACCATTTTCGAGTACTACGGCGCCTCCGAGCTCAGCTTCGTCTCCGGCGCGGGACTGCGTCCGGGCCAGCCCGTGGAGCCGGGCGGGGCCGGCATCGGGAAGCCGTTTCCCGGCGTCGACATCCGCATCCTGGACGATCACGGGGCCGGGCTCCCGGACGGCAAGGACGGCAACATCTGCGTCCGCAGCGGCATGGTCAGCAACGGCTATCTCTGGGGTGACGACGGCCAGGCCCTGCGCTGTTTCGACGGCTGGTACACCGTGGGAGACCAGGGGTTCCTCTCCGGCGGGACCCTGCATATGCTGGGCCGCCGCTCCGACATGATCATCGCCGCCGGCACCAACGTCTACCCGCACGAAGTCGAAATGGCCTTGGCATCCGTCCCCGGCGTCGCAGCCGCCGTGGCTGCCGGGATGACCGACGACGTTCGCGGCCAGCGCGTCGTGGCCGGCGTCGTCCTCTCGCACGGTGCGGTCACCGCCACCCAGCTCCGGTCCGGGATCGACGACGTGCTGGCACGCAATAAACGCCCCCTTGAGTACTTCGCATTGGCGGAACTGCCCCTGACAGACCGCGGCAAGATCAGCCGCCAGCTGCTGCTCGACTGGGTGGCCGGGAACGATCCCAGGATCCGGCGCCTTGGCTGAGCGGCACGGAGACGCCCGACCGTCCTCAGCCTGGCCATCCCCACGTGGCCTGCCGTTCCCCGGTTTGTTGCCGGATGACCGGCAGCCAGTGATCATCGCGGCGCGGCGGACGCCGCTTTGCCGGGCAAACGGTGCCCTCAAGAGGCTGCGCGCCCACGAACTCCTGGCCCCCGTGCTTCGCAGCCTGCTTGCCGACGTCGGCGCGGGTGCCGGCCGCGCCGGGGGCGCCGCACCGGAGTCCGTTACCGACGTCGTGATCGGCAACGCCGTGGGCGGCGGCGGGAACGTGGCCCGGCTCGCGGCGCTGGAGGCCGGCCTGCCCGTCACCGTTCCGGGCGTTACAGTGGACCGACAATGCGGCTCCGGCCTGGACGCGATCGTCCTGGCCTCGAGGCTGGTCGCGGCCGGCGGCGGTGGCCTCTATCTCGCAGGCGGTGTGGAGAGCATCAGCACGGCGCCGCTGCGGGCCCACCGCAACGAAGACGGTAGCCCGGACTACTACACCCGGGCCCAATTCGCCCCGCTGAGCCTGGGCGATCCCGACATGGGCGTGGCGGCCGAGAACGTAGCGGCCCACTTCGGCATCAGCCGGGAACGCCAGGACGCCTTCGCGCTCCGCAGCCACCAACGTGCGCTGGCCGCTGCCGCCGCCGGGCGGTTCCACGCCGAGATCGTGCCACTCACTGCGGATTCCGGAGCGGCCACGGCAGCCGACGACGGTCCGAGGCCGAGCCTTGGTCCGGCCCTGATGGCCCGGTTCCCGTCCGTGTTTGCCAGCGGGGGCACGGTGACGGCAGGCAATTCGTGCTTCGACGCTGACGGCGCGGCCGCCGTCGTCGTCACGTCCATGGAACGGGCCCGGCAGCTGGGCGCTGCGGACGGGCTGCTGGTGCTCGGAACCGACACGGCCGGGGTGGCGCCGCAGCTCCTGGGCATCGGCGCGGCCGCAGCCGCCGAACGGCTTCTCACGGCCCACGGCGTGACGGCGGCGGATTTGGGCCTGGTGGAATTCAACGAGGCCTTCGCCTCCCAGACCCTCGCCTGCTTTGACCAGTTGGGGATCGACCCGGAGCAGGCAAACCTCGACGGCGGCGCCCTTGCCCTGGGTCACGCTTACGGTGCCTCGGGCGCGGTGCTGGTCACCCGGCTGCTGGCCCAGGCGCGCAGGTCCCCGGTGCCGGGCCAGCTTGCCCTCGCCATGATCAGCATCGCAGGGGGAATGGGCACGGCCGCGCTGATGGGGTTCACCAGCCTCACCTAGCCCGCCCCCCCGGCGCCGGCCCACGCCCCGCCCCACGGGACATGCCCATTCTTCGCCGCAAGCAGTGGACATATGGGGCACATGTCCAGTGGCTGCGGGCGGGCGAGGGCATGTCCGCCTCCCGTTGCGGGACATGACCTGTCCTGGCTCCTGTGATGGAACATGTGCACTTCCCATTGGGGGGACATGCTCGGCCCTGGCTCCCGTGCTGGGACATGCTCATTCTTCGCTGCAGCCACTGGACATGTGGGGCATATGTCCAGTGGCTGCGGCCACGGGAGCGCATGTCCAGTGGCCGACCCCGGCGGGGCCGCTGCTCCGCGGCCAACCTGATCGGGACATGTCCCTTCCTCGGGGCGAGGAGTGCGCACTGCGGGTGCATGTCCAGTGGCTGCGGCCACTGGAGGGCATGCGCGGATGCTTGCCGGGGATGTTTAGGGCACACTGGTGCCGTGAGCGGAATCCAGTGGGTGCTGCACGTCGATCTCGACCAGTTCATCGCGGCGGTCGAAGTGCTCCGACGGCCAGAGCTTGCGGGCAAGCCGGTCATTGTCGGCGGCCGGGGCGACCCCACGGAACGAGCCGTGGTGTCGACCGCATCATACGAAGCCAGGGCATTCGGCGTGGGTTCCGGAATGCCCCTACGCATCGCGGCCCGGAAAGTGCCCGACGCCGTGATCCTGCCCGTCGATCAGGAAGCTTACCTCGCGGCGTCCGAGGCGGTGATGGCTACCCTGCGCGCTCAGCCCGGCGCCACCGTGCAGGTCCTGGGGTGGGATGAAGCCTTTGTAGGCACTGAGACAGAGAATCCGGAAGCCTACGCCCGGCAGGTGCAGGCCGCCGTCCTTGAGCGAACGCAGTTGCATTGCAGCGTGGGCATCGGCGACACCTTGGTCCGGGCCAAGGTAGCCACCGGTTTCGGCAAGCCGGCCGGCGTTTTCCGGCTCACTGCCGGGAATTGGCTGGACGTCATGGGCAGTCGCCCCACCAAGGATCTCTGGGGCGTCGGAACCAAGGTGTCGGGCCGGCTGGCCAAGCTTGGGATCAACACGGTCGCCGAGCTCGCCGCGTCCGACCCCCAGGACCTGGTCCCGGAGTTCGGCCCCAGGATGGGTCCTTGGTATGCGGAGCTCGGACGTGGGGACGGAGCCAGCGTCGTGGACGACACGCCGTGGGTTGCCCGCGGGCACAGCCGGGAGACCACCTTCCAGCGGGACCTGACCGAGCCAGCCCAGGTGGACGACGCCGTGCGGGAGCTGACGGCGCGTGTCCTCGAGGATGTCGTGGCCGAAGGGCGGCCCGTGGTTGAGCTGACCCTCAAGGTTCGGTACGCGCCGTTTTTCACCACGACCCATGCGAGGAAAATTCCCGAGACATTCGACCGGAGCGAAATCCTCGCGCGGACCCTGGACCTCGCAACCGGAATCGAAGCGGGCCGGCCAATCCGGCTCCTGGGCCTGAGGGCCGAGATGGCAATGCCCGACGACGCCCGAAAGGGACACACGCCGACGCGCGGCGGTTGGTGACGGCGTCGCATTCCCAATGCCTGGACTCCGGAGCCAGGCCAGGGCACCGAGGGCTAGTCCTCCGGGTCCTCCGGTTCGCCCAGCCCACGGGCGGCCAGCGCTTCACCGGTCTGCCGGGCAAAGGCCACCGTGGTGATGAAAACCGGAAGCACAAGTGCCCGCGGGTTCCGTTCAAGTCCGCGGGCCCGGGCAGAGTCGCGTACGTCGGCGTAGGCCCCGGCCACGAACGGGATGCTGCGGAGCATGATGGCAATGGTGAGTGCGAAACGTTCCGGGTCAGCCCCGAGCCGCCGGAAGGGCCGGGCCAGGGAGGCCACGCCGTCAAGCAGCGCCTGCACCGGGGTGGTGGCGGTCAGAATCGATGCCGCGACAACGCAGACGAGGACATTCAGCACGATCCGCGCGGCGGTCGGGGCGCCGAGCTGCCACCACTGGAAGAGGCCGATGGCCAGCAGGACCGGCAGGACCGGCTTCACCGCGCGAAGCAGACGGGCGGGACCTGCCCCGCTGAGCAGGAACAGCCCGCACAGCAGCATCAGCACGACGGCGGACACGGCCCAGTCGGCGATCAGGAACGAAGTCATTCCGCAGCCAACCACCAGCACGAATTTCAGCCACAGCGGCGTTCGGTGGATCACGGACGAGCCCGGCGCGTACGTGGCCAGGAGGAAACCGTGACTGCTCACGACTGCTCCAGCCGGGTCTGCTCCGCGACGGTCCGCTCACCCGCGCGCCCGTCCCGCCCGTCCCGGGCGGTTCCGGCTTCGCCGGGCCCACCACCGGGCCCACCACCCGGCCCGCCCCCACCTATGGGCAGGCCTGCGGCGCTCAGGGTACGGTAATGCGCGACGGCAGAGGCCGGTTCGCCGTCGAACACGACCTTGCCGGCGTCCACCACCAGCACCCGGTCCATATCCTCGGCGAGCTCGAGGTCGTGGGTGGAGAGAATGACCTGCTGGCGCAGGCCTGCCAGGGTGCGTCGCAGCAGTTCGCGGTTGCGGAGGTCCAGGAGCGTGGACGGCTCGTCCAGGACCAGCACGTCCGGGTCTACGGCGAGGACCGCGGCCAGGGCCAGGAGTTGGCGTTCGCCGCCGGAGAGCTCGTAGATGCTCTGGTCCGCCAGCGGCAGGAGGCCGAACCGATCCAGGACAGATTCGGCGTGGGCCCGGCGCTCTGTGCCGTTGCGGATGGAGCGGCGCAGGGACAGTTCCACGTCCTCGCGTCCCGTGGGCATCACGAGCTGGGAGAGCGGATCCGTGAAGACAAAGCCCACGCGGCGGCGGACCTCCCGCACGGCGCGGACGGTATCGGCGCCGTCGACTGCCACCGTGCCATCGCTCGGTGCCACGAGCCCGTTGATGAGCCGCAGGAGGGTGGACTTGCCTGAGCCGTTGGCCCCGATCACCCCGATCCGGGGTTCGGTGAGGTCCAGCGACAGTTCCTGGAGCAGTGTCTTGGGTGCGGGGCGGCCGTCAACCGGCACGCGCACCGTCACCCGGTCCAGGATGATGTTGCTCACGGGCGGGTGTCAGCCGTCCGGACGCGGCGCAGCAGCAGATCCGGGAAGGCTTTGTGCAGTGCAAGGGCGACGCTGACGGCCAGGACGTTCTTGATGATGTCGCCGGGGTAGAACGCGAGGTCGGCGATGAAGGCCTTCGAGAAGTCCAGCTTGGCGTTGACCATCATGCCCAGGATGCCGAGGCCGTGGATGAAGATGATGCTGCTGACCATCGCGGCGGCGAACAGGAGGACGGCGCGCAGTTTTCCGGTGCGGTTGGCGGTGCGTGCGAGCACGACGGCGGCCAGCCACCCTACGGCCGTGGCGGCCAGCAGGAACCCGATGATGTAGCCGGCGGAGGGTCCGG
The DNA here is from genome assembly GCF_052115605.1 of Arthrobacter sp. 2MCAF15. Classification (NCBI taxonomy): domain Bacteria; kingdom Bacillati; phylum Actinomycetota; class Actinomycetes; order Micrococcales; family Micrococcaceae; genus Arthrobacter; species Arthrobacter sp. 2MCAF15. Next base: position 280,457 of record NZ_JBFRGZ010000004.1, read on the forward strand.
CGAGGACGCCCAGCCCGCTGCGGCCGCCGCTGAAGATCGGCAGGCCCGCGAAGCCCAGGAGCAGGTAGAGGCCGACGGCGGCGAAGGCCCGGCCCGCGCCCAGCGCCAGCCCCGTGAGCATGACCGCGAGGGTCTGCAGCGTGATGGGTACGCCGAGGCCGCCGACAGGAATGGCGGCGATCAGTGCGGAGGCGGCCACGAGGGCGGCAAAGACGGCGATCAGGCCAAGATCGGTGGCATTCCAGCGGACCCGGCGGCGCGGGGTCTTGGCTGTGTCGGGATGGCGGGTCTGGGTCATGGTGTTCCTGTCAGATGCTGCGGCGGAAATCGGAATCTTGATATTGACTGTACGGTCGCGGCGGATCGGGTTTTTTGTAGACGCCCCACTAACCGACGGGCCCATTGCTGGAGGGCGCCGCCAATGATGGCTGCCCCGCAGCCCCCGCCCGGCGCCAACCGGCACCGGGGGAGCCCATGTCAGGGAGCCGGGGCCGTGCCGGTAGACTTGTAGAGGCCGTGCTCTCGCACCGCCCTGTCCCGGCTCCGCCCAGACTCCACCCGTCGTGCCGCGGCATTCCCTGTTGTGAAAGGCCTTAGCTGCATTGATTACCGTCCAGGATCTCGAACTGCGCGCCGGCGCCCGCCTCCTCATGGACCAGGTGAGCTTCCGGATCGACAAGGGAGACAAGATCGGCCTGGTCGGCCGTAACGGTGCAGGCAAGACAACGCTGACCCGGGTACTCGCGGGCGAGGGCCTGCCCGCCGCGGGCAAGGTAACCCGCACCGGCGAAATCGGCTACCTGCCGCAGGATCCGCGCACCCCTGACATGGAGCAGCTCGCGCGGGACCGGATCCTGTCCGTCCGCGGCCTAGACATTGCGGTGGGCAAGCTCCGCGTCGCCCATGAAGAGATGGCCAGCGAGGACGCCGCGGTCCAGCAAAAGGCAATGAACCGCTATGACCGGCTGGAATCCGAATTCCTGGCGGCTGGCGGCTATGCGGCCGAAGCCGAGGCGGCGGCGATCTGCTCGAACCTTGCCCTGCCGGACCGGCTGCTGAACCAGCCGCTGAAGACCCTCTCCGGTGGTCAGCGGCGCCGCGTGGAACTCGCGCGCATCCTGTACTCGGATGCCGAGACCATGCTCCTCGATGAGCCCACCAACCACCTCGACGCCGACTCCATCTCCTGGCTCCGCGAGTTCCTCAAGAACCACCAGGGCGGCCTGATCGTGATCAGCCACGACACCGAACTGCTCGAAGCGACGGTAAACAAGGTCTTCCTCCTGGACCCCAACCGCGCGCAGATCGACTTCTACAACATGGACTGGAAGCGCTACCTCACCCAGCGCGAAACGGACGAGCGGGCCCGCAAGCGGGAGCGCGCCAACGCGGAGAAGAAGGCACAGGTCCTCATCGACCAGGCCAACAAGATGCGGGCCAAGGCCACCAAGGCAGTCGCCGCGCAGAACATGGCCAAGCGTGCCGAGCGTTTGCTCGGCGGCCTCGAAGCCGTCCGCGCGCACGACAAGGTAGCCGCCCTGCGCTTCCCGGATCCCTCACCTTGCGGCAAGACCCCGCTGACGGCGGACGGCCTCAGCAAGTCCTACGGCTCGCTCGAGATCTTCACCGACGTCGACCTCGCGATCGACCGCGGTTCCAAGGTGGTCATCCTGGGCCTCAACGGTGCCGGCAAGACTACCCTCCTGCGGATGCTCGCCGGCGTCGACAAACCGGACACCGGCGAAGTGGTGGCCGGCCACGGACTGAAGGTGGGCTACTACGCCCAGGAACATGAGACGCTCGACGTCGACCGCACCGTCCTGCAGAACATGCGCTCCTCCGCCCCCGACATGAACGACGCGGAAGTCCGCAACATCCTGGGCTCGTTCCTGTTCTCCGGCGACGACGTCGACAAGCCCGCCGGTGTGCTTTCCGGCGGTGAGAAGACCCGCCTGGCGCTGGCCACCATTGTGGCCTCGAGCGCGAACGTGCTGCTCCTGGACGAGCCCACCAACAACCTCGACCCCGCCAGCCGCGCCGAAATCCTCGGCGCCCTGAGCAACTACACCGGCGCCGTCGTCCTGGTCAGCCACGATGAAGGTGCTGTCGAGGCGCTCAACCCGGAGCGCGTCGTGCTGCTGCCCGATGGCATCGAGGACCACTGGAACGAAGACTACCTGGACCTGATCACGCTGGCGTAGGGCGCTGGGCTGGTTCCTCAGGGCGGCTGAGCCCGCGCCTCGGCGCAGGTAATTTGCCGCGTGCTCGCTCGTGCCTCGCTTAGACGCACGCTACACAAATCACCCGCACCGCCGCGCTCGTGCGGTTGTCACCGCTCAGTGCAGCCAACTCCTAACGGACCAGCATCTCTTCCGCGCCCGTGATCCGGTGCAGGTCCTCATAGGCGATCGAGAACATCGAGTTGTGGTCGCCTGCCCCCGCCCAGAGTAGGGGGTGGGCCGCGAGCGACGTGTCCAGCAGCGTCCGGATCTTCTCCGGATGGCCAACGGGGGCCACGCCGCCCACTTCCTGGCCGGTGTGTTCCAGGACGAATTCGGGGGAGGCCCGGCGGATTCTCCCGCCGCCCAGCTGATCAGCGACCTTGTGGACGTCTACTTTGGCCGCGCCGCTGGCCAGGATGAGCAGCGGCGTGCCCTCGTGGTCGAAGATGAGGCTGTTGGTGATCGCGGCGACGTCGCAGCCCAGTGTGGCGGCCGCCGCAGCAGCCGTGGGGACTTTCGAGTCGAACACCGTCACGGTGTCCGCGACGCCCAGCGAGGTGAGGGCGCGCTTGACGTTCGCCACGGGCCCGGGCAAGGAATCAGTGCTCACTGCTCAGAACCCCTGGGCGTCGAGGATGGCGTCTTCCTCTTCTTCCGCGGTCGCGTTCTTGCGCTTGCGGGGAGCGGGACGGCGGCGTACGGCCGGGCCGCTGGAGTGCAGGAACACGCCCTCGGCGGCGTCGGCCTCGGCGTCCTCCGCATCGATCGCGGCGTTTCGGGCCTGCTGCCGGGCCGCATAACCGAACCCGACGAACATCAGGATGCCGAACGCGAACCACTGCAGCGAATAGGAAAGATGCGTGCCTTCGTCAGTGGAGGGTTTGGGGAACGGGAACGGCATGTCCTGGACCGACGGCGACTCTGAGGCCAGCTGGCCGTAGGCTCCCGTGAGCAGCGGATAGCCCAGCTGGGTGGAATAAGTGGCGAGGTCGATCGAGGCCAGCTGCCCCTCCGGGGCGCCGCGCTGCAGCTCGGGTTCGGCCGGCTTGAGCCGGGCGACGACTGTGACCGGACCCTGCGGCGGCGCAGGAACCGAGTCCGGCCGGCCCGGAGTGTTGTTGCCGATGGGCAGCCAGCCGCGGTCAACCACGACGGTTTCGCCGGATTCGAGCTTGAACGGAACCACCACCTCATAGCCGGGCTGGCCGTTGAGCGGGCGGTTGCGGACGATGCGCTGGCCGGCGACGTCGTAGCTGCCTTTGAGCTCCACCTGGGTCCACTCGCGCTCCGGATTCAGCCGGCTGAACTGGTCGCGGACATCGGCGAACGGCACGGGCGTTGCAGAGTAGTTGGAAACCACCCTGTTGATTTCGGCCAGCGTCTCGGCGCGCCGGTCCATCTGCCACCGGCCCAGTCCGACGCAGCCCGCGGCGAAGATCGCGGCCAGCAACAAATACCCCAGCCATTTACTGGAGAAGAGAAAGCGGTACATTCAGCCGATCCTGCCTGACGGGTCGAGGGGGACTGCGTCTTGGTCGAGGGGGACGGAGTCCTCAGCGAAGGCCACCGTCTCCTTCCATAGCCCGCGCGTCTGGAGGTAGTCCTCAAGCCAGGCCCGGTGCTCTCCGCACGCCAGCCAGATCTTGCGCCGCTCCGGGGTGTGGATCTTGGGGTTGTTCCACAACAGCTGCCATTCCGCCGCCGTGCGGCAGGCCTTCCGGGAGCAGACGGTGCCGGGGCCTGCGGGGGTGTCCCCGCCGCCCCCGGCCAGGTCAAAGAGGTTCATGAAGCTGCCCGTCCGTGGTCGTCGTCGTCGTTTTCATCATCGATCAGCTCGCCTTGCAGCAGCGTTCCCGAGGCGTCATCGCCGGCGTACGGCTCGGCCGGCCCGGCGGGAGCCGGTGCATCCAGCTCTGCGAGCGGAGCGTAGTCCAAGAGGGAGTCACTGTGGATTTCCGCTTTGTCGCTGCCGTTGGCGATCACCACGGCCACCCACGGCAGGAAGACGGCCCCCAGCACCGGAATCAGCCTGAACCAGCCATCCACGGCAAATATCAGGATGAGGCAGACCATCCGGATGCCCATGGCGACGGCGTACTTGACCATCCGCTGGTGCATCTCGTCCGAATGCGCAGCAGCGGCGTCTGTGATGCTGTGCACCTCGGTACCGCCGGACTCGGCGTCCGGCCTCCCGGGCACAGGGGCACCGGGTCGGTTTTTGAGTGTCACGGCTGTCAGATCACGCTCCCAAGGCTTACTCCAATTCTCTCACCATCGGCGGAGCCGCCCAAACGCATGCGAACCGGGCGCTAAGATCGGAGGCAGGAAAAATCCAGCCCCCAGCGCGGCCTCCCTGCCGCAGAATCCCGGAGCCCCATATGTCTGAAACACCCACCACCGGCCGCAGCGTTCTGATCACCGGCGGAAACCGGGGGATCGGCCTGGCCATTGCCGAGTCCTTCCTGGCCAACGGCGACAAGGTGGCGGTGACCTTCCGCAGCGAGTCTTCACTGCCCGAGGGCATCCTCGGCGTCAAGGCGGACGTCACAGACGAGGCTTCGGTGGACGCCGCATTCGCGGAAGTCGAAGCCGCCCACGGTCCCGTCGAAGTACTCGTCGCCAACGCCGGCATCACGAAGGACACCCTGCTGATGCGGATGAGCGAGGACGACTTCACCTCCGTGATCGACACCAACCTCACCGGCGCCTTCCGGGTCATCAAGCGCGCGTCCAAGGGCATGATCCGTGCCCGCAAGGGCCGCGTGGTGCTGATTTCCTCTGTCTCCGGCCTGTACGGCGCGCCGGGCCAGATCAACTACTCGGCCTCCAAAGCCGGCCTGGTGGGCATCGCCCGCTCGCTCACCCGCGAGCTCGGCGGCCGCGGGATCACCGCGAACGTGGTCGCGCCTGGCTTCATCAACACGGACATGACCGCCGAGCTGCCCGAGGCCACGCAGAAGGACTACCTGACCAAGGTCCCGGCCGGCCGCTTCGCCGAGGCCTCCGAGGTCGCCAACGTGGTTCGCTGGGTCGCCAGCGACGAGGCGTCCTACATCTCCGGTGCGGTCATCCCGGTCGACGGCGGCCTGGGAATGGGCCACTAGCTCCGAACACAGCGGACGACGGCGGTATCCGCCGTCGTCCGCTGTCCTCTTCGCTGGGCCTTTTTGCCCTTGGCACCGGGACTCCGGGAGCGTCTAATGGCCTCACAGCCCCAGCCCATGCCATGGCAGGGGCGTGGACGCAGGAGGAAAATCATGAGTGATCTCAGCAAGTGGACGCCCTCGGACATGCTGGAACCGGTCCGCCGCTTCCTCGATGGTGATCTGTCCATAGCGCCCGGGATCAAAATCGAACAGTTCCAGGAGGGCAGCACGCTGGTGGTCCGGGCGGAAGTGCCCGGGATCGACCCCGACCAGGACGTTGACGTCTCGGTCAGCGAGGGCATGCTGCACATCGCGGTGCAGCGGGAGGAAAAGTCCGAGCACAAGAGCAAGGCCGGCTACCGCTCCGAGTTCCGCTACGGCCGGTCCGTCCGCAGCATCGCGCTGCCGCAAGGGGCCAAGGAAGAAGACATCACGGCCACGTACAAGGACGGCGTGCTGGAGGTCCGTGCACCGGCTCCCGAGGTGGTCACAGGGGAAACGACGACGAAGATCAGGATCGACCGCAGCTGACCCTGCCATCAGCGGGTTCCTGTCACCCCGGGAACTACGCTGTCTGGGCTTCTTTGTGGACGCTCAACAACTGTAAAGGCACGATCCGCTGGCATGATGGATTGCAGACCCACAGTGTTTGGACGTTTGGAACAAAAGGAGCTCGTATGGGACTGCTGGACAACAAGACTGCGATCGTGACCGGTTCGTCGCGCGGAATCGGCGCAGACATCGCCAAGATCCTCGCCGGCGAAGGCGCGGCCGTCGTCGTGAACTACCGCCAGAAGGCGCCGCGCGCCAACAAGGTCGTCGCGGAGATCGAAGCCGACGGCGGCCGTGCGGCTGCCGTCGGGGCGGACCTCACCACCCAGGAAGGCGTCCAGGCCCTCGCCAGCGCCGCCATGGAGAACTTCGGCTCGCTCGACCTCTTGGTCCTCAACGCCTCCGGCGGCATGGAAACCGGCATGGAGGAGGGCTACGCGCTGAAGCTGAACCGTGACGCCCAGTTGAACATGCTCAACGCCGCCGTGGCGCTCATGCCTGAGGGCTCCCGCGTGGTCTTCGTGACCAGCCACCAGGCCCACTTCATCGGCACGGTTCCCACCATGCCCGAGTACGAGCCCGTCGCCCGCAGCAAGCGTGCCGGCGAGGACGCGCTGCGTGAACTCGTGCCCGCCCTGGCGGAAAAGGGCATCTCGCTCGTCGTCGTCTCCGGTGACATGATCGAGGGCACCGTCACGGCCACTTTGCTTGACCGGTCCAACCCCGGCGCCATCGAGGCCCGACGCGCCGAGGCCGGCAAGCTGTACTCGGTCAAGGAGTTCGCCGCGGAGGTCGCCAAGATGGCTACCGCCGACGTCGAGACCGGCCACACCGAATACGTTGGCGGCGCCGATTATTTCGGTAAGGCCGCAGACACGGCTGCCGGCACCGGCTCCAACTAGTAGCGCAGGCCCCCGGGCCGACCGAGGTGGCACGTCGCGGCAATGTTTTTCGCAAACATTGCCGCGACGTGCCATCTCGCGGTTAACGCCTCAGACCCCCGCGATGTACCGCACGGCGTCTAGGTAGGGCAGGCTGATGGCGGCGTCAGCGGCCGCGCGGACGGCCGGCTTCGCATTGAAGGCGACGCCGATGCCGGCGGCGCCGAGCATGTCGAGGTCGTTGGCGCCGTCACCGACGGCGATCGTGTGCTCCATCGGGATGCCCTCGGCAGCGGCCCACTCGCGCAGGTACTTCTCCTTGGCCGCCCGGTCGATGACGTCGCCGAGGACCTTGCCGGTCAGGGCGCCGTCGACGATTTCGAGGTCGTTGGCGATCCAGTAGTCCAGCCCCAGGTCTTCGGCGATCGGCCGCAGGATCTGGTTGAACCCGCCGGACACCACGGCCACGGCATGGCCGGCGGCCCGGAACGCCGCCACCAGTTCGGCGGCGCCCTCGGTCAGCCGGACCTCGGCGCGGACGGAATCGACGACGTCGGCCGGCAGCCCCGCGAGGACAGCCACCCGGGCGTGCAGGCTCTGGGCGAAGTCCAGTTCCCCGCGCATGGCCGCCTCGGTCACCGCCGTGACTTCCTCGCGCTTGCCGGCATAGGCGGCCAGGAGTTCGATGACTTCCTGCTGGATGAGGGTGGAATCCACGTCCATGATGAGGAACTTCCGGGGCGCATTGCGCAGTGCCGCGGGAACCAGCGCCGTGTCCACGCCGTCGATCCCTGAGGCAGCCAGCGTGCGGCGCGCGCCTGTCAGGGAAGCGGCCAGTGAAGCGTCTGTTGCGCCGTCCGGCAAGCCGTCCAGTGAGCCATCCACTGTGCAGTCCGCCGCGTACACCTCGAAGCGGGCGTTTCCGGTGCGGTTTTCGGCCCCGACGCCCAGCCCCGCGGCGGTCAGGAGCGAACGCAGCCGCTGGATGTCGGGAGGGGAAAGTTTCAGGCCATAGCTGACTGCGGTCACGTTCGAACTCATGGCCTCAATCCTAGCGAGCACGCGCTGGACGGCCCGAATTCGTTGCGCCCCGGCCGCCGCCGCGTGACGCTCCACGGCAGCCTGCAGCGCCGGTTATCAGTCCTCCGCTATTTTGTCCTAGTGTCTACTCCTATGAGTGATGTTCTTGAAATGGCCGGCGTCAGCGTTGTACGTGGGGCTAAAACCCTCCTGGACAAGGTCGATTGGCAGGTCAAGGAAGGCGAACGCTGGGTAATCCTCGGACCTAACGGCGCCGGCAAGACCACTCTCCTCCAACTGGCAGGCGCCCGGATCCACCCGACGTCCGGAGTGGCGGGCATCCTTGAGGAAGTCCTCGGTTCCGTCGACGTGTTCGAACTCCGGCCCCGGATCGGGCTGTCCTCGGCCGCGCTGGCCAGCCAGATCCCCGAGCAGGAAAAGGTCCTCAACGTCGTCGTCACCGCCGCCTACGGTGTGACCGGCCGCTGGCGCGAAGGCTACGAGAAGAACGACGAGCGGCGCGCCTTCGGCCTGTTGAACGAGTGGGGCATTGGCCCGCTGCTCAACCGCCACTTCGCCTCGCTGTCCGAGGGGGAGCGCAAACGCGTCCAGATCGCCCGCGCCCTCATGACCGATCCCGAGCTGCTGCTCCTTGATGAGCCGGCCGCTGGTCTGGACCTGGGCGGGCGCGAGGACCTGGTCCAGCGCCTGAGCGAGCTCGCCCGCGACGACGCCGCCCCGGCGATCGTGCTGGTCACCCACCACCTGGAAGAAGTGCCGCCGGGCTTCACGCACGCGATGCTCATGCGCGACGGCGGAGTGGTGGCGTCGGGTCCGCTGCCGGAGGTCCTCACGGCCGAAAACCTGAGCGAAACGTTCGGCCTGCCGCTGGACGTCACCGTCAACGCAGGCCGGTACACCGCCACCGCCAGCCGCTGACCGGGGCCGCTGACCACGCGTGGAGCTCCTCAACAGCGCCTTCATTTTCTTCGCCGGGCTGTGGGCGGGAACCATCAACAGCGTTGTCGGATCCGGCACCCTGGTCACGTTCCCTGTACTGATCGCCCTCGGCTATCCCCCCGTCACCGCCTCCATCAGCAACGCGATGGGGCTTGTGGCCGGCAACGCCACCGGCGCCTGGGGCTACCGGAGGGAGCTCGCCGGCCGCGGCAGGCAGCTGCTCCGGCTCCTCCCGGCCTCGCTGCTGGGCGCCGTTACCGGCGCCTATCTGCTGCTGCATTTGCCGGAGAAAGTCTTCTACTACGCCGCTCCCGTACTGATCGTGCTTGCCCTGCTGATGGTGGTCTTCCAGCCGCGGCTCCAGCGTTGGGTGAAGGCCCGCGAGGAAAACCCCGAGCACGCCATCCGGGACCGGCGCCACGGCGTCCTGCTCGTCGTGCTGGTGTACCTGGCCGGAGTCTATGGCGGGTACTTCGTCGCGGCCCAGGGCATCCTGCTGGTGGGGATCCTTGGCATTTTCATGACCGGGACCATCCAGAACGCCAACGCGATGAAGAACATCCTGGTCCTGGGCGTGAACGTGATCGCCGCCGGCTCCTACCTCCTGTTCGCATTCGACCGGATCGACTGGGGAGTGGTCAGCCTGATCGCCGTGAGCTCCCTGATCGGCGGCATCATTGGCTCCAAGGTAGGCCGCCGGCTCTCCCCGGTGGTCCTGCGCGGCGTCATCTTCACCCTGGGCCTTGTGGCACTGGGATTCATGATCGCCAACCTGTTCAAATAGCCCCGCCTCTAGCCCCCGACCGTTCAAAGAGCCCCGAAATGACCTGCCCGTGACCTTTCACTTTCTTGAATCCGCCGACGACCCGCGGGTTTCCGACTACACCCGGCTCACAGACGTGCACCTGCGCAAGCTCCGGGAACCGGCCGAGGGCCTGTACATCGCCGAATCCTCCCGCGTCCTGCGCCGGGCGCTGGCGGCGGGGCACCGGCCGCGGTCATTCTTCCTCGCCGAGAAGTGGGCCGAGGACCTGGCGGATGTCTTCGAGCAGTACCCAGAGGTCCCGGCCTATGTCGGCTCGGCGGCGCTGCTGGAGGAAATCACCGGATTCCACCTGCACCGCGGCGCCATGGCCGCCATGCACCGGCCCGCCCCGGTGCCGCTGGCGGAACTGCTCGCCGGAGCCCGCCGGGTGGCGGTGCTGGAAGACATTGTGGACCACACGAACGTGGGGGCCATTTTCCGCTCCGCGGCGGCCCTCGGCGTGGACGCCGTCCTGGTTTCGCCGCGCTGCGGGGATCCGCTCTACCGCCGCAGCGTGCGGGTCAGCATGGGCACCGTCTTCCAGGTGCCGTGGGCCAGGCTCGAGGACTGGACCGCAGGCCTGGCTGCGCTTCAGGGGGAGGGCTTCACCGTGGCGGCTATGGAGCTCACGGAAGACGCCGTCGACCTCGACGAACTCGCGGCCCGCCAGCCGGAACGGCTGGCCCTGGTGCTGGGCACGGAGGGCGCGGGCATGAGCCCGGCAACCTTGGCCGCCGTCGACCTCGCCGTCAAGATCCCGATGCGCCCGGGCGTCGATTCGCTGAACGTCGCTGCGGCGTCGGCGGTTGCGTTCTGGGAACTCCGCCCAAGGGACTCTCAATGATGTTGTCAACGGACTTTTGTACGGTGCCGCCCCCGTTCTCCCGGCCGCGTGACCGGGAGAACTTGGGTGCTAGTAGGTCTTTGCCCGGGTAAGCCCGCCGGTCCTGCCCGGGCAGTTCGCAAAGTGGGGTGCGCATGACCCAGAAGGGTCGTCTGCGTCGTGCTGCCAGTGGCATGTCAGGCTCCTTCCTTGGCTTCTTCGGGTGACTGGGCTTCGGCGTCAGCCTCGAAGGCTGCGATGACGGCCTGGGTCGGGATCCGGCCGCTGGCCACGAGTTGGCCTCCGGCCTTCCGGACGGCCGCGCCGAACGGAGCCGCCCACTGGTTTTCCCAGACCAGCACCGCGGCGGAGTGGCCGGGCGCGATCGTCTCGGCCAGGTCCATGACGTCCTGCTCAGAGAGCACCATGGCCAGGTCGGCCTCGGCCATGCGCACCTCGCCGAGCTCGCTCGGGTCGAGGTCAGAGATTTCGGCCGTCTCGAGCGTGCCATCGTCGGTTTTTCTCAGGAACACCATGTCGAGCACCCTGATGAGGTCACGCTTGACCAGGTCCTCCAGGAACGGGGCGATCTGGCCCTTACCGAAGTCGGGCCCGGGGAACTCCACGACGAGCCAGTCCACCGGCCCTAGTTCATCCAGTGACTCAGCCATACTGATGACCTCCGTTTCTCATTGGGTACAGGCAATCCGACGGACAGCCACAGTTCCATCCTGTGCCCGGGTGAGGTGCGTCGCCTCACCCTCACCGGGTGAGCTCACGGAAAACTACCCGGCAACAATATGAGGACCAGGGCGAAGCCAGGTTGCGCCGCGCTGACGTGCGCCAATGGTGTTCGTCAGTGCACCGGCAATCGGCTATGATTGATAGCTGGCCGTCCGGTACATTCCGTGGCCATCCCATTCATACCTGGCAACTGGCAAAATCCAGTTGTGCGAACAAAGGTCCAATTATGAAGTCTGATATTCACCCGAAGTACGAAGCTGTTGTTTTCAACGACCTGGCTTCCGGCGTCAAGTTCCTGACCAAGTCCACCGTGTCTTCGAAGAAGACCATCGAGTGGGAAGACGGAAACACCTACCCGGTTATCGACGTCGAAATCTCCTCCGAGTCCCACCCGTTCTACACGGGCAAGCAGCGCATCATGGACTCCGCAGGCCGCGTCGAGCGCTTCAACGCTCGCTTCAAGGGCTTCGGCGGCAAGAAGTAACTTTCTTCTTCCCCAAGGTCTTGCAGGAAGCCCGCACCGGCAACGGTGCGGGCTTCCTGCGTCTGGGCTGATTCACCACTCGGCGGCCTTCCGGCGTCGCGGGTTCCCTGTGTCGCGGGTTGGCGGAAGCATGCGGCAGGATGGATGCCATGACATCGCATCCCGTGGCCACTGTTTCCAGTACTGACGACGACGGCGCCCGTCACCATGGCGAGTACAAGGTCCCGGGCGGCAAACTCGTGGTCGCCGACTTCGACGTGGTGAACGGTGTCCTGGCGCACGTCTCGCTGAGCGGGGATTTCTTCCTGGAACCGGACGAGTCGCTGCCGGAGATCAACCGGGCACTCACGGGGCTGCCCGTCGAGACAGGCGCCGCCGACATCGCCGCCGCCGTGACAGCTGCCCTGCCGGAGGATGCCGTGCTGTTTGGGTTTTCCGCCGACGCCGTCGCGATCACCGTCCGCCGCGCCCTCGCGAAGGCCACCGGCTGGGCGGACCACCACTGGAACATCATCGCCCCGTCCGTCCTTCCCACCCACGTCAACGTCGCCTTGGACGAGGTCCTGACCGAGGAAGTCGGCGCCGGGCGGCGCAATCCCACCCTGCGCTTTTGGGACTGGGAGGAGCCCTCCGTGGTGATCGGCAGCTTCCAGTCGGTCCGCAACGAGTTGCACCCCGACGGCGTCGCCCGGCACGGCATCAGTGTGGTCCGGCGGATCAGCGGCGGGGGAGCGATGTTCATGGAGGCAGGGAACTGCATCACCTACTCGCTCTACCTTCCGCAGACCCTCGTCGACGGCATCAGCTTCGCCGACTCCTACCCGTTCCTCGACGCTTGGGTGATGGCGGCTTTGGAGAAGGTCGGCATCAGCGCCTTCTATGTGCCGCTCAATGACATCGCCACGGAACAAGGCAAGATCGGCGGGGCCGCGCAGAAGCGGCTCGCCAACGGCGGGATGCTCCACCACGTCACCATGAGCTACGACATCGACGCCGAGAAGATGGTGGACGTGCTGCGGATCGGCAAGGAGAAGCTGTCCGACAAGGGCACCCGGAGCGCCAAGAAGCGGGTGGACCCGCTCCGCCGCCAGACCGGCCTGGCCCGAGCCGAAATCGTCGCCGCCATGATGGACGTCTTCGCCGAACGCTACGGCGCGACGCCGTCCGTGCTCACCGACGCCGAGCTTGAGGCCGCCCGCCGCCGCGTGGAGACCAAGTTCGGCACCGCGGAGTGGCTGCACCGGGTTCCTTAGTAGCAGTCATTCCATCGGTTGCTCCGCACCGGCCCTTTTGAACCGTCAAAAGGGCCGGTGGGTGGGGAGCAGTCGATGATGCCAGGACCTACTCCGCCCGGGTCTAGGCGTTGAGGGCCTGTGCTTTAAGGGCCTGTGCCTTGAGGGCACGGTGCAACTGGCTGCGCTGTTCGATGATGATCCGGCGCAGGGCACGCGGCGCGTCGGGATGGGCGCTCAGCCAGCCGTCGGTGCGGACGATGACGGCGTGGGTGTCGGGTGTCCCGCCGTGGCCGTCGAGGTCCTGGCCGGCGGGATAGAACCCGCGGACAATCCGGCCGGCGATCTCGATGCTCCGGTCCGCCCAGATCTGTTCCAGCGACTCGAAGTACGGGTCGATGAAAGGGCTGAGCAGCGCGGCCTCACCGGTGTTGAACCCGGCGATGGTCGCGCTCAGGAGTTGGTTGGACAGCGCGGTGCCGTGGACCGCGGCGTCCCAGGCGGCGGCCTTGACGGAGGCTTCGGGGCGGGCGGCCAGGGCCGTGGCGTGCCCGGACTTGCCGGCCGCCGTGTTGTCCCGGGCGAGCTCCTGGTCGAGCTGGTCCTGTGTTGCCTGGCCGTTGGCGGCCAGGCCGTGCCAGAGGTTCCAGCGCAGTTCGGCGTCCACCGCGAGGCCGTCGATCACGGTGCTGCCGTCCAGGATGCCGCGGAGCAGGTCCAACCGGGCGGCGTCGTACCGGCTGGTCGCGGCCAGGGTCCGCGCCCAGGCCAGCTGCTGGTCGGAACCCGGCGCCGCCGCCTGCAGCTGTTCGGCGGCGGTGGCGAGGAAGCCGCGGCGGACGGCGTCCCGCTGGCCGCGGGGCACGTAGTGTTCGACCGCCGTCGACGCGTTGCCGAGCACGTTGAGGAGGACACCGATTCCCGGTTCGGCGGGCCCGAACCGCTCCACGGCGTCGACGTAGAGGGAGGCAGGTGTGACGGCATCGCGGGCCGAGTCCCACAGGGCAGTCCAGCACAGCGCCCGCGCCATGGGGTCGCTGAGCTTGTCCAGGGAGCCCCGCACCGTGGTCTCGGAGTCCGGGTCCAGCCGGACCTTGGCGTAGCTGAGGTCCTCGTCATTGACCAGCAGCAGCGCGGGCCGTGACTTGCCGGCGAGTTCGTCCACCTCGGTCCGGGGGCCGCTGACGTCGGTCTCGACGCTGCCCGTGCGGACCAGCGCGCCGGCGTCATCAAAGTCGTAGAGCCCGATCCGCAGCCGGTGCGGACGGGGCTCCTGCCGGCCGGTGGCGGGATCCACGGCGTCCTGCAGGATCGCGACCGAGCTGAACGTGTCCCCGTGCCCGGTGATGTCACTGGACAGAATTTCACTGGACAGAGTGGAGATGCCGGAGGTCTGGAGCCATTGGCGGGCCCATTCACCGAGGTCGCGGCCGGACGCCGCGCTCAGTGCCGCCAGCAGTTCGGCGAGGGTCGTATTGCCGTAGGCGTGGTCCCGGAAGTACTGGCGGGACCCGTCGATGAACGCCTCGAACCCGACGTAGGCCACGAGCTGCTTGAGCACGGAGGCGCCCTTGGCGTAGGTGATGCCGTCGAAGTTCTGTTTTGCCGCTTCCAGGTCCGGGATGTCGGCGACGATCGGGTGCGTGGTGGGCAGCTGGTCCTGGACGTAGGCCCAGGCCTTGCGGTTGTTGGCAAAGTTCACCCAGGCCGTGTCCCAGTCCGTGGTGCGGTCCACGCCCAGGGTGCCCATGTAGTCGGCGAACGATTCCTTGAGCCACAAGTCGTCCCACCATTTCATGGTGACGAGGTCGCCGAACCACATGTGCGCCATCTCGTGCAGGAGTGTGTTGGCGCGGGCCTGGTACTGGGAGTCGGCGGCCCGCGAGGTGAAGACGTAGCTTTCGGTGAAGGTCACCAGGCCCGGGTTTTCCATGGCACCGAGGTTGTATTCGGGCACGAATGCCTGCTCGTACTTGCCCCACGGGTAGGGGAAGTCGAAGAGCTCGTTGAAGAAGGACAGCCCGTTCCTGGTGAGGCGGAACAGGGCGTCGACGTCGAACGACGCGGCCATGGAGGCCCGGCAGTAGAGCGCCAGCGGCACGTGCAGGACCGTGCCGTCGGCCAGCGTGCCGCTCCAGGCGTCCTCGGCTTTGAAGTACGGTCCGGCGAGGACGGTGGTGATGTAGGTCGACATCGCCTTGGTGGGGGCGAAGTCCCAGCGGCTGGTGGCCGGGTCACTGGTCAGCTGGGTGCGCAGGACCTCGGCGCCGTTGGAGGACACCTGCCAGTCCGAGGGTGCCATGACGTGGAAGGTGAATTCGGCCTTCAGGTCGGGTTGCTCGAAGTTCGCGAACACGCGGCGGGCGTCGGCCGGTTCGTACTGGGTGTAGAGGTAGCACTGCCCGTCGGCGGGGTCGACGAAGCGGTGCATGCCCTCGCCGGAGGTGCTGTAGAGGGCCGTGCCGGTGATCGTGACCTGGTTTTCCCGTTGCAGGTTCTCCAGCCGAATCCGGGATCCGTCCACGACGTCGGCGACGGCGAGGCCCTTGCCGTTGAGGAAGACGCTGTGCACGCTGCCCGCAATGAAGTCCACGAAGGTCGAGGCCCCGGGTTCGCTGGCCGAGAAGTTGATGACGCTGCGGCTGGTGTAGCCGGCGACGTTTGGGTCCGTTGCCTGCCGGACGTCAAGGGAGACGTCGTAGCTGTGCGTGGTGATGAGGGCAGCGCGGGCCGCGGCCTCGTCGCGGCTCAGATTCTGATTCGACACCCAGCTATCTAATCACGGCTGCGTGTGTGCCGAATCACGCCGGCGGGAACATCAGGAAGGCTGCTGCCAGGCCCAGCAGGGCGATCAGCAACCACGACGCCAGCGCGGCCAGCAGTGCGCGGGCGCCCGTGTGCAGCAGCTGGCCCACGCGGACGGCGGAGCCCAGCCCGAACAACGCCATGCCCAGCAACAGGTCCTGGAGCGCTGCGGCGGCTTCCAGGACGCCGGGGGAGAGCCAGCCGGTGGTGCGCAGGCCGGCCATGGCCACGAACCCAATCACGAACAGCGGGATCACCGGCGGGCGCTTGGCGCCGTCGGGTGCGGTACCCATCCGGTGGTGGAGCCCGGCGGCGGCGACCATCGGCGCCAGCAGGATCACCCGGGTGAGTTTGACGACGACGGCGACGGCGAGGGCCGCGGCGCCCGCGGTCTGGGCGGTGGCGACCACCTGCCCGACGTCGTGCACCGAAGCGCCGGTCCAGGCCCCGAAGACCTCCGGCCCGAGGCCCAGCGGCTGCGCGAGCAGGGGCAGCACCCCGATCGCCAGCGTTCCGCACAGGGTCACGAGGGCAACGGGCAGCACGGTTTCCTCCTGGCGGATGCGCCGCACGGCGGCCATGGCCCCGATCGCTGACGCCCCGCAGATGGCGAATCCAGTGGCCACCAGCAGCGATACCCGGGGAGGAAGCCGGAAGAGCCGGCTGATCCCGTAGGTGCCCGCGAAGGCGGCCAGGACCACGCCCGCCACCAGCAGCAGCGCAACCCAGCCCAGGCCCAGGACATCGCCGAGGCTGACCTTCAGGCCCAGCACTACGATCCCGGCCCGCATCAGGTGCTTGCCGGCGAAGTCGAGCCCGGGACGCGCCGGCCCGGCCGTCCACCCCGCCACACCCGGCAGGTTGGCCGCCAGCAGCCCGAGGACCACGGCAAGGGTCATCACCGGCAGCGCCGGGAGCACCAGATGCACTGCCGCGGCGGCGGCGACGGCGGCCGCGGCGGCGATCAGGCCCGGCGCGGCCTCGTACAAGGATCTCTTGGGGGGCACGCCCCTACCTTGCCGTACGCGGCCCCAAAAGCCGTAACCGCGGCCGTACCCCGGGGTGGCCTGCACGGATCGGATTGCACCAGTGGGATCGCACCAGTGGGATTGTGCCGGTGATTGTGCTGGCGGGATCGCGGCGCGGGCCGTCGAAATGATTTCGTAACGAAAAAGTGGTTGGCTAGTGACCATGTCTGACCTATTCCAGGATTACTCCGAGGCCGCCGGCCGCTCCGGCGCCTACGACGAGATGTTTGCCCCCGGCCAGCAGGCCCGGAAGTCCTACGGGCAGGTGGCCCTGGCCCTGCGCGAGCTGTCGCTGGCCGATGTCAGTGCCCGCGCCGATTCCATGGCCCGCACCTTCCTGGACCGCGGCGTGACTTTCGACTTCGCAGGCGAAGAGCGGCCCTTCCCCCTGGACATCGTCCCCCGGGTGATCCCCGCCGATGAGTGGAGCGTTCTGGAACGCGGTGTGGCCCAGCGGGTCCGTGCCCTCGAGGCATTCCTCAATGACGTCTACGACAAGATGGCCGTGGTCTCCGACGGCGTCATCCCGCGCCAGCTCGTGACCACCAGCGCGCACTTCCACCGCCAGGTGCACGGCTTCGAGCCGGCCGGCGGTGTCCGCGTCCACATTTCCGGCATCGATGTGGTCCGTGATGCCGCGGGCACCTTCCGCGTCCTGGAGGATAACGTGCGCGTTCCCTCGGGCGTCAGCTACGTCCTCGAGAACCGCCGGGCCATGGCCAAGGGCCTGCCTGAAGCCTTCGGCCAGCAGCTCATCCGCCCGGTCGAGGAGTACCCCCGCCGGCTGCTGTCAGCCCTGCGGAAGACGGCCCCCTCCGGCGTCGATGATCCCACCGTTGTGGTCCTGACCCCCGGCGTATTCAACAGCGCCTACTTCGAGCACACCCTGCTCGCCGGCCTGATGGGTGTCGAACTCGTCGAGGGCCGCGACCTCATCTGCCGCGGCAACCGCGTCTACATGCGCACCACGGCCGGTGAGCAGCGCGTGGACGTCATCTACAAGCGGATCGACGACGAGTTCCTGGACCCGCTGCAGTTCCGCGCCGACTCCATGCTCGGGTGTCCCGGCCTGGTCAACGCTGCCCGCGCCGGCGGCGTCACGATCGCCAACGCCGTGGGCAACGGCGTCGCCGACGACAAGCTCGTCTACAGCTACGTGCCCGACCTCATCCGCTACTACCTGAGCGAAGAGCCCGTGATCGCCAACGTGGACACGTTCCGGCTCGAAGAGAAGGAAGCCCGGGAGTACGTCCTGGACAACCTGGACGAGCTCGTGGTCAAGCCCGTCGACGGTTCCGGCGGCAAGGGCCTGGTGATCGGTCCGGACGCGTCCAAGGACGAACTCGATGCGCTCCGCAAGCGCGTCGTCGCCGATCCCCGCGGCTGGATCGCCCAGCCGGTCCTGCAGCTGTCCACCGTGCCCACGCTCAGCGGCGACAAGTTCGGGCCCCGGCACGTGGACCTTCGCCCGTTCGCCGTCAACGACGGCGAGGACGTCTGGGTTCTCCCCGGCGGCCTGACCCGGGTGGCCCTCAAGGAGGGCTCGCTGATCGTCAACTCGAGCCAGGGCGGCGGTTCCAAGGACACGTGGGTCCTGGCCGATTCCCCGCAGGTCCCGGTCGAAGTCATCCCGCGGCCCGCCATTGCGGTCCGTGAGCGGGTCTCCGTCTGGCCCGTGGAGAGCAACTGGCGTGACAGCCAGAAAGAGCAGCAACAGCAGCAGATTTCCCAGGCTCAGGAGGTAACCGCCAATGCTTAGCCGTATAGCCGAGTCACTGTTTTGGATCGGCCGCTACGTGGAACGGGCAGACGGCACCGCCCGGATCCTCGACGTCCACCTCGAGCGCCTCAACCATCTGCCCATGGAGGAACAGCGCAGCGTTGCGCAGGAACTCCTCGCCGTCATGGGCGCCCGTGCGCAGAATGAGGAGTTCGGCCTCCCCGAACTGCTCAACGCCCTCGCTTACGACAAGCAGAGCGCCACGTCAATTGCCGGTTCGCTCGGCGCGGCCCGGGAGAACGCCCGCCGCGCCCGCGAGACCGTCTCCTCCGGGCTCTGGGAAAGCCTCAACACGACCTATTACGGGCTGAACCAGCACCGCAAGGACGTGGTGGGCACCTACCGCTTCTGCAACTGGGTCCTTGAACGCACGGCGATGGTCAGCGGCCTGGCCGACACTACCGTCAGCCATGACGAGAGCTGGCAGTTCCTGGTACTGGGCCGGTCCCTGGAGCGGGCCGACATGACCGCCCGCATGCTCTCCACCCGCGACGTCCTCTCGGCCGGCATGTCCTGGGTGAACATGCTCCGCTGCGCCGGCGCGTACGAGTCCTTCCTGCGGACCCGCCGGGCGGCCTTCGGCGACCAGCACGCCGCCGAATTCCTGCTCCTGGACCGGTTGTTCCCGCGCTCCATCGTCTACGCCCTGCGCGACGCCGACGAGTGCCTGGCGAAGCTGGACCCCTCGGCCCAGCGCGTCGGGTTCATCAACGACGCCCGCCGGATCGTCGGCCAGGCCCGCACGTTCCTGGAGTTCCACCGCACCGATGACCTCATGGCAGAGCTGCCCGAGCACATGGAGCGCGTGCAAAAGGCTGTTTCGCAGGCCTCGGACGCCATTTCCCGTAAGTACTTCAATCAGGCAGACGAACTGGCCTGGGTGGGAGAAGTTTCATGACCCGGCTGAACATCGTCCACAAGACGGCGTACAAGTACA
The DNA here is from genome assembly GCF_052115605.1 of Arthrobacter sp. 2MCAF15. Taxonomy (NCBI): domain Bacteria; kingdom Bacillati; phylum Actinomycetota; class Actinomycetes; order Micrococcales; family Micrococcaceae; genus Arthrobacter; species Arthrobacter sp. 2MCAF15. The sequence continues at coordinate 299,876 of NZ_JBFRGZ010000004.1, forward strand.
ACAAACGCGTCACCCTGTCCTACAACGAGGCCCGGATGACCCCTCTCACGGACCCGCAGCAGGTGGTCCTGGAATCCTCCATGAAGGTCTCACCCTCGCAGGCGGCCCTGAGCAGCTACCGCGATTACTGGGGCACCCGCGTGACGGCCTTCGACATGCAGATGCCGCACGAGCACCTCGAAGTCCTGTCCACCACCACCGTTGAGGTGCACCGGGTCGAGAAGATCGCCGCCGAGGCCGACATCGTCGGGTGGGACGTCCTGGCCGCCCCGGAGACGCTCAACCAGTTCAGCGACTGGATTCCACAGTCCCAGCTCACGGGGCCCGGCTCCGAAGTGCTCGGCATCATTCCCGGCGTGGTCGAGGGAAAGTCCCCGCACGAGGCCGCGATGGCGGTCTTTGAGTGGATGCGCGGCGAGATGACGTACATGAAGGGCTCCACCGGCGTCACCACCAACGCCGAGCAGGCCTGGACCCAGCGGCAGGGCGTCTGCCAGGACCTGGCGCACCTCGCCATCGGCTCCCTGCGCAGCTGCGGGATCCCGGCCCGCTACGTGTCCGGCTACCTGCACCCGCGCTCGACGGCGGAGCTCGGCGAGACCGTGGCCGGCCAGTCCCATGCGTGGCTCGAGTGGTGGGACGGCGAATGGCGCAGCTGGGATCCGACCAACCACAAGCCGGCGGGGGACTTCCACGTCACCGTGGCCCGGGGCCGCGACTACCGCGACGTTCCGCCGCTCAAGGGCATCCTGTCCGGCGGCGGGGGATCGGCCCTGACCGTCAGCGTGGAGATCACCCGCGTCGCCTGACCTGCCCGGCACCCCCCACGTTGCGCTGTCAGTTAGAGCTGCCCAGAGGCCTTCAGGGCAGCTCTAACTGACAGCGCATGTGGTGCTTTTCGGGGTTATTCGAGGCCGGTGCGGGTGGAGTCGTCCAGCGGCGTCCACCATGTCATCGGCGGCACCACCTTGAAGCGCCGGCCGGTGATGGTGTCCGGTGTGATCCGGACGAAGTGTTCCTTTTGGCCGGCCTGCCACGGGAACAGCAGCAGGCCCACGGTGTCCATGACTTCCTGGGGGTTCTGCACCGGCGCGGCCTGGCCTTTAACCACAACGCTCCAGGCGACCCCGGTGTCCGCGTCCACGCCGTCCGCTTCCAACGCCACCGGCGCGTCCCCGGTGGCCGCTTGCAGCTTGGTGCCCTCCGCGGTCCGGAAGACCAGCGAACCGTGGTCCACCTTGTAGTTGAGGGGGAAGATGTCCGGATGATCGTCCACCCACACCGCCAGCCTGCCGACCGAGACGCTGCGCAATAGCTCCCAGCATTCGTGACGCTCGAGGTTTTCCACCGTATGGGCCTGGTCCTTTGAGTCGTGACCGCCCGCGTTCGAATCAGTAGTCATGCCCGAGAGCGTACGCGGACGGGCTGACGTCGGCTAGGGCAAATGGACCCAGGCTCCGGGAAAAACTGCGAAATCTGGGGCCTTCCTGAGTGGTTCACTGTATTCTGGCATAGGGCCGTCAGCGTCGACATTGGCCGGAGCGATTGGGGGCAATAATATGCAGTCAACGGGTGAGAGTTCAGGCCATACCGTATCCGCGCCAAATTCTGCCGTTGAGGAACTGCTGACGGGATTCGGCGCCCGCGCGGAAGAGCTGCTCCAATCCAAAGAACGCATGGCCGGCCTGCTGGAAGCGGTCGTCGCCCTGGCCGAGGACCTGAGCCTGGATGCCGTCCTGGAACGCGTGGTCGAATCGGCTTGCCGGTTGCTGCATGCCCGGTTTGGTGCATTGGGAGTGATCGGTGATGACCACGCCCTGAGCCATTTCATCACCGTCGGTATCGATGGCGAACTGGCCCGGCGGATCGGTCCGCTGCCGACCGGCCATGGCGTGCTCGGCCTCCTGATCACGGACCCGCGGTCGCTGCGGCTGCATGATCTTCGCCAGCACCCTGAGGCCTACGGCTTCCCGGCGCACCACCCGCCCATGCAGTCGTTCCTGGGGGTTCCGGTCCGCGTCCGCGACGTGGTGTTCGGGAACCTGTACCTGACGGAAAAAATCGGCGGCGAGGACTTCAGCCCCGAAGACGAGGCCCTGGCCGTCGCCTTGGCGGCAGCCGCCGGCGTGGCCATCGAGAATGCCAGGCTCTACGACGACGCCCGCCGCAGGGCCCGCTGGCTGGAGGCCTGCATGGACGTCTCCGGGCTGATGCTGAGCACGGACCGCGACTACACCTCCGGCGGCCTGGACCCCATCGCCGGCCGCGCGCTCCAGGAGTCCGCCTCCGACCTCGCCCTGCTGGTGGCGCCCGCCGCCAACGGCGTTGCCCACGTGGTGGTCGGTGTTGCCGGCGAGCGTGGCACGGCGTTTTCGGGACGGTCACTGCACCTGGAATCAGAACTCCTGGAAGAGGTTCTGGACGGCGGCGAGCCGCTGCTGTTCGACGACGCCTCGGAGGTGGTCGGGGAGGTCGACGCCGGCGTGACCGGGCCGCTTCTGGCCGTGGCCCTTAGCACCCAGGGCGCCCACCACGGCCTGCTGCTGCTGGCACGGAACAAGGATTCGGTCCGCTACACCCGGACAGACATCGAAATGGGCGCCGTCTTCGGCTCCCACGTGGCCCTGGCCCTGGAACTGTCCCGCGTGCACCGGCTGCGCGAAGAGCTCCTGGTCTTCACGGACCGGGACAGGATCGCCCGCGACCTGCACGATCTCGTCATCCAGCGGCTGTTCGCGGCCGGACTGAGCGTGCAGAGCCTCACCCGGTTCACCAGGGAGGAGCTGGCGATGGAGCGCATCCGCAACATCACCGGTGAACTCGACGAGGCGATCCGCAGTCTGCGAGACACCATCTACTCGCTGAAGAGCAACACCGGCGTTACTGAACTGCTGAGCGGCCGGATCCGCCGGGTCACCCGAAGCTCCTCGAAATCCATGCCCTTCGCCCCGCGCCTGACCATCACAGGACCCGTCGATGCCGTGACGCCGGACAAGGCGGACAATGTCGTGGCGGTTGTCTCCGAAGGGCTCAGCAACGCCATCCGGCACTCCGGGGCGGACACCATCTCGGTCTCGGTCGCCGTTGTCAAGGGCCGCGTGACGGTGGTGATCAGCGACAACGGCGCCGGATTTGCCCAGCCAGGAAAGCGCAACGGGCTGAGCAATCTCGAGGACCGTGCGCGGATGCTCGACGGCGAATGCACCATCACCAGCGCGCCCGACGCCGGGACCAGCCTGGAATGGTCGGTGCCGCTTTAGTTACTGCCCCCGTTGGCCGACGGGGCCGGCGGGCGCGCACCGAATCGCGTCTACAGGACACCGCCTACCTAACGCTGTGCGGCCGCGTCCCGTCGGTGGCACTCCCGGCGGAGGCCACCGGATATGCCGGGCTGGCGATGAAGACCGCTGCCTGGGTGCGGCGTTCGAATCCGAGCTTAGCCAGCAGGGAGGATACATAGTTCTTGACGGTCTTTTCCGCCAGGAACATCTCCGCGGCAATCTGCCGGTTCGTCAGTCCGCCGCCCACCAGTTCCAGTACCTTGCGTTCCTGGGGTGTGAGGGAGGCCGTACGGGGGTCAACTTCCTCGGCCTCTACCAGGCTGTCCACGACGCCGGCGGCGACGCCCTCATCGAAGAGGGACTCGCCCGCTGCTGCCCGCCGCAGGGCGCCGATCAGGTCCGTTCCGCCGATCTCCTTAAGCACATATCCGCGCGCGCCGGCCAGGACAGCGCCGCGGAGGGCCTGTTCGTCGTCGAAACTCGTCAGGATGATGCAGTTCAGGGACGGGTCCACTGACCGCACGTCGCGGCAGACTTCAATGCCGGTCCCGTCCGGAAGGCGGGCGTCCAGCACACAGACATCGGGGTGCAGGGCGGGAATCCGGCGCGTCGCCTCCACCGCGGAGCCGGAACTGCCAACCACCACGAACCCTTCGCCTTCGAGGAGTTCCTGGAGCCCGCGCCTGACGAGCTCGTGGTCATCAAGGATAAAGACGCGCATCACCGACTGCATACCCTCGGATGCAGTGAGACCTGCGTCTGCCCAGGCAATCATGATTCTCCCGTCCGGCCGCTTGGTGGACCGCTTGATCCTGTAGTTCATCGACGTATCCCAGCCCTGCCATTCTTCTGCACGGCGGGGCCACGGACAAGGGTCATAGTGCCCAGCCGGCCGGATCCGGCCGCCGTCCGTACCGCCTTCGCTGGCGTCCGCCTGCGCCCCGGGTCGGCGCCGGACCGATGGCTGGATGTCTTTTGGCCCTAGCCGCCCGGAGGGCGGGGCGAAATTATGGGAGCGGCGCCAAACCGGGCAGGATGTCCGGCCGGCACGAGGGCAAGGATTACCGATGAACGAAGCCAGGGACGTGCGCACGATCGTTGTAGGCGTAGACGGCTCGGAGGCTTCGGTGGAGGCGCTACGGCAGGCCCAGGGCCTCGCCGTGCCCCTGTCCGCCAAAGTGGTCGCCTTGGCGTGCTGGGACTATCCGCCGGTGTACGACGGCTACGTCGCCGTCGGCATCGGCGACTTTGACGTCCGGGCCGGGGAGATCCTCAACGAGGCGGTAGCGAAGGCCTTCGGCCCCGAGACTCCTGGGTACGTCGAGAGCCGCCTCGTCCAGGGGCACCCCCGCAACACCCTCATCGAGGAGAGCAAGTCGGCTGACATGCTCGTGCTCGGCCGCCGCGGCCGCGGCGGGTTCGGGGGCCTGCTGCTGGGTTCGGTCAGCTCCGCTTGTGTGGCGCACGCGCATTGCCCCGTGCTGGTGGTGCACGCACCGGAGAAGGCCTGACGCCCGCGCCGTGCCTGACTCGAAGCCGGGCCTGACTCGAAGCCGGGCCTGACGCCCGCGCCGTGCCTGACTCCAATGCCGCGCCTTACTCGAATGAAGAGCGCCGCGGATCGGACAGGCGCGTGGTCCACAGATCGGGCCTGTTGACCTTGAAGCGCCGACCGGTGAGCGCCTGAGGCGCCACACGTACGTAGTAGGCCTTCTCGCCCGGCTGCCAGGGCTCCAGGAGCAGGGCATCCGCCGCGTCCTTCTCGTCCTGGCTTTCGATGAGCTCGGCTTCGCCGCGAGCCATCACGCTCCAGGCCGACTCGTCGGCGGCGTCATAGCCGTCGATCTCGAATGCCACCGGCTTGCCCGTGATGGCGCCCCACAACTTCGTCCCGCCGGAGGTGCGGAAGACAATCCTCCGCCGCTCCAGCACGAAATTCACCGGAAAGATCTCTGGATGGCTGTCCACAATCATTGCCACGCGCCCCACGACTTCGGTATCGAACAGGGCCCAGCACTGGTCCATGGTCAGCGAGTAGTGCGGCGTGGGCGAGGTAGTGTCCATGTGGAGCCACGTTACGGACCGTCCCGGACCCCCATTAGGGCCATAAGACCCGCGGCGGGCACGTGCGTGCCGTGCGCACTGCGGGCCGCCGGTCACCAGGGACTGGGCTTGTAGTCCTTCAGGAAGACGCCGTACTGGTCCTCGCCGGTCTCGCCCATCACGATGGGGTCGTACACGCGGGCCGCGCCGTCAACCAGGTCAAGGGGTGCGTGGAAGCCCTCTTCCATGAGGCGGACCTTGGTGTAGTGCGGCCGTTCGTCCGTGATCCAGCCCGTGTCCACGGCTGTCATGAGGATGCCGTCGGCGTCGAGCATTTCCTGGGCGCTGGTGCGCGTCATCATGTTCAGCGCCGCCTTGGCCATGTTGGTGTGCGGGTGCCCGGGGCCCTTGTAGGCGCGGGAGAACTGGCCTTCCATGGCGCTGACGTTGACGATGTACTTCCGCCGGGCGGTGGAGCGCTTCATGGCCCCGCGCAACCGGCTGACCAGCAGGAACGGAGCTGTCACGTTGCACAGCTGGACTTCGAGCATCTCGAGTGGGTCCACCTCGTCCACCACCTGGGTCCAGCTGTTGATGGTGGCGAGGTCCGGCACCAGTCCACCGGCGTCGATGGCGGTACCGGAGGCAATGCGCTCCAGCGATGCTGAACCGGTGGACAGCGCCAGTGAGGTGATCGCGTCCCCGGCGAGCACGGGGTGTTCGAGCACGGTGCTGGCCAGGGCAAGCGGGTGCTTGTCATGGGCGTGGCCGAATGTGACAAGCTCGGGTCCGCCGTTGGCGGCCTGGAGGGCGGCGGGCAGCGGCTCGTCCTCGGCGTCGACGAGGGGCTTGTAGGCGTTTCCGGAGCGGCGTACCGTCTGGGCCGCGTTGTTGATGATGATGTCCAGCGGACCCGCGGCGTCGAGCGAATCTGTCAGGGCCATCACCTGGGACGGGTCGCGGAGGTCGATGCCCACGATCCGGAGCCGGTGCAGCCAGCCGGCGCTGTCCTCCATCGCGGCGAAGCGGCGGGCAGCGTCCTTGGGGAACCGGGTGGTGATGGTGGTGTGGGCGCCGTCGCGCAGGAGCCGGAGCGCGATGTACATGCCGATCTTGGCCCGGCCACCGGTGAGGAGGGCCCTGCGCCCGGTCAGATCGGTCCGGGCGTCGCGCTTGGTGTGGCTGAAGGATGCGCATTCGGGGCACAGCTGGTGATAGAAGGCGTCCACCTGCGTGTAGTGCTGCTTGCAGATGTAGCACGGCCGGGACCTGATCAGGTGCCCTGCGATCTCGCCGGTTGCGGACGGGGCAAGCTTGTTGCCGCGCGTCTCGTCGTCGATCCTGTCGGGGGCTGCCGTCGCCGTCTGGGCGATCACGGCGCGGTCCGCTTCGGCGATCTCGTCGCGCTTGCTGACCCGCCGGTGGCGCTTGACGGCCTTGAACATCTTCCCGGTGGCGCGGCGCACGGAAACGTAGTCCGGGTGCTCCTCGTCGTAGGCGTGGATCGTGTTCAGGACCTTCAAGCAGGCGCGGATCTCCTCCGGGGTCAACCCGGCAGCACCGGACTCGGCGGGACCAGGCTCGGCAGGGGGGAGATCAGAGGACAGATCGGGGGAGCTCATTGCCCTAATTTTACAGGGTGCGGGGAGCCCGGCCTGACGCCGGCGCCGGGCCCCCCGCCGGGCTATGCCGTGGGAGTTTGCTTGCCGGAGGCGTCCGCACCTACGGCGGCGGCCTGCACATCTGCGACTTTGTCCACTGACTCCCGCATTTCGGGCCAGTTTTCCGTGGCGGAAAGAACGGCCGACGGCACCAAGCGCAGGTTGGCGGCCGAGAGCGCACGTTCCGCGTCGCTGGGATCCGGGACCAGCTGCCCCTTGGACAGGACCGTGATTCCGGAGTCGGTGACCTTGAATCCGCGGGCGCGGTCCAGCTCGGGGTCGAGGCCGATCGCGGCCCCGGCCGGAACCTTGACGTTCTTGTCGAGGATGGCACGCTTGATCACCGCGCCCTCGCCCACATTGACCTTGTCCATCAGGACAGAATCCAGGACCCGGCTGGACGTGCCGACGTAGACGTCGTTGGAGAGTACCGAGCCCTCCACGATGCCGCCGGAGACGACGACGCCGTTGGCCACGATGGAGTCGAGGGCGGTGCCTACCGTGTTGGATTTGCCGCGCACGAACTTGGCCGGCGGCGAGACGCTCTGCCGGGTGTAGATCGGCCACTCGGAGTTGTAGAGGTTGAACACCGGGACGGGGGAGATCAGGTCCATGTGGGCGTCGTAGAACGAGTCGATGGTGCCGACGTCGCGCCAGTAGGTGCGGTCCCGTTCCGTCGATCCGGGAATGTCGTTGAGAGTGAAGTCGTAAACGCCGGCCTCACCCTTGGTGACGAAGTAGGGGATGATGTCCCCGCCCATGTCGTGCTTGGTGTCCAGGCGCTCGGCGTCGACGTGGAGGGCTTCGACCAGGGCGTCGGCGTCGAACACGTAGTTGCCCATGGAGGCCAGGAACTGGCTCGGATCGGCCGCGAGGCCGGGCGTCGAGGACGGCTTTTCGACGAACGCGGCGATCTTGTCCGGGTTCTCCGCGTCGGTTTCGATCACGCCGAACTGGTCCGCCATGTGCAGCGGCTGGCGGACGGCGGCCACAGTCGCCTTGGCCCCGCTGGCCACGTGTTGGGCCACCATCTGGGAGAAGTCCATCCGGTAGACGTGGTCTGCGCCGACCACGACGACGATGTCGGGATTGGCGTCATGGATCAGGTTCAGGGACTGGTAGATGGCGTTGGCGCTGCCCAGGAACCAGCTCTTACCGACGCGCTGTTGGGCCGGAACGGAGGCCACGTAGTTGCCCAATTGGGTGGACAAACGCCACGTTTCGGAAATGTGCCGGTCAAGGCTGTGCGACTTGTATTGCGTCAGCACCACAATTTGCAGATACCGGGAATTCACAAGATTGGAAAGGGCAAAGTCAATAAGCCGGTAGCTCCCGGCAAAGGGCACGCCCGGCTTGGCCCGGTCCGCCGTCAACGGCATGAGCCGGTTTCCCTCGCCACCTGCGAGGACAATTGCCAAGACTTTCTTTTGATGCGGCATGGTGATCGCTCCTGAACGCCTTCGTTACTCCCCAAAACAGTCCGGCATGCCCGAACGTCTTCACACTAGATCAGTTCCACCGTAACGACTACCTTGGTGCATGTGCGAATAGATATTGTGACTAAAGAATTCCCGCCGGAAATCTATGGCGGCGCCGGAGTCCATGTGGCCGAGCTCAGCAGGGTGCTGGCCCAACATGTGGACCTACAGGTGCGTGCCTTCGGCGCGCCCCGTGAGCCCGGGTATCACGGGGCGACTGTCACGTCGTACTCCGTGCCCGAAGACCTGGGTTCAGCAAACGCCGCCATCCAGACCCTCGGGGTGGACCTGAGGATCGTCCCGGACATCGCCGGGGCGGATCTGGTCCACTCCCACACCTGGTACGCCAACATGGCCGGACATATCGCGTCGCTGCTCCACGGCATCCCGCATGTCCTCAGCGCCCACAGCCTGGAGCCGTTGCGACCGTGGAAGGCCGAGCAGCTCGGTGGCGGATACGCCGTCTCCTCCTGGGTGGAAAAGACCGCCTATGAGGCCGCTGCCGCCATCATCGCCGTCTCGGAAGGGATGCGCCAGGACATCCTGCGCAGCTACCCGGACGTTGACCCGGCCAAAGTCAGGGTGGTCCACAACGGCATCGATGTCAGCCACTGGACCCGGGATGAGGACGATGACATCATCCGCGAGCTCGGCATCGATCCGGAGCGGCCGAGCGTTGTCTTCGTCGGCCGGAACACCCGGCAGAAGGGCGTTCCGTACCTGTTGCGGGCCGCCGCCAAGCTCCCGGCCGACGTCCAGCTCGTCCTGTGCCTGGGTGCCGCCGACACGCCGGAGCTGGCGGCCGAAACGGCACGCCTGATCGAGGAGCTGCAGAGCCAGCGCAGCGGCGTGATCCTGATCGAGCGGATGCTTCCCCGCAAGGAGGTCATCCAGGTGCTGAGCCACGCGACGGCGTTCGCGTGCCCGTCCATCTACGAGCCGCTGGGCATCGTGAACCTCGAGGCGATGGCGTGCGGCGCCGCCGTCGTCGCAAGCGCCACCGGCGGCATCCCCGAAGTTGTCCAGCACGGCGAGACCGGACTGCTCGTCCCGATCGAGCAGGTCACCGACGGTACGGGCATCCCGCTGGACCCGGAGAAGTTCGTCACCGACTTTGCCGAGGCACTCATCGATGTGGTGTCCGATCCCGCCCGGGCGCGCGCCATGGGCGTGGCCGGCCGGCGCAGGGCCGAGGAGCACTTCTCCTGGGAGTCCATCACCGAGACCACACTCGAGGTCTACCGCTCAGTGCTCGACAAATCGGCGCTCAACAAATCAGCGCTCAACAAGGACTCCTGACAAAGCATTCAAACAGCAGAACGACGACGGCGCCGCCCCGGCTGAGGGGGCGGCGCCGTCGTCGTAATCCGGCCGTTACAGAGGACGCGAAGCTGTTAGCGGGTGGCTCGTGCGCCGGAAGCTTTTGTCCCGTTGGCCGCGCGCGCAAGCAGGATCTTTTCATCCAGGGGTGCCTGGCCGCTGGCGCGCTGCTTCCGGAAGTAGTCCCGGGCCTCGTCCTGGCGCGCTTTTTCCGCGCCGGTGGAGATCTCCGCGCGGAGGTGCTCGGGACCGTAGCCGAAGGCGTCCACGAGGTCGACGGCGTGGGGGCGGATCTTCACGAGCAGGCGGTTGATGTATTCGCCCACGGTGCGGCCGCGCTGCATCGAGAGCCTGCCGTTCATGAGGTACCAGGCCAGGTTTTTCTCGATGAGGGACAGGCCGAAGAGATCACGCAGCCAGGTCAGGACCTTGTGCGTGCCGGGGTCGGTCACTTTTCCGAGGGCCTCGGTGAAGGCCTCCCACTGCAGCAACTCCGCGTGGGCCTGGGCAGCTTCGATGAGTTCGTGCTGGTGGGCGTTGAACAACGCGGCGCCCTGCTGCTGCGGGAGCCTGTTCGCGCCCTTCAGGGCTGAGGCGACCTCCGCGACCATGGTCTGGACCCGGTCGGTCAGCAGGGTTCGCTGGCTGGCTTCGTCCTTGATTGCCAGGGCCGCCTTCTGCACTGATCCGGTGTCCGCCACGAACTGGGCGACGCCGCGCAGCCCGGTGCGGTGGATGGCGACGCCGGTGGCCTGGCCCACGACGTAGCGGGCCAGCACGCCGAAGTTCACGCTGCGGAATTCCTTGGCGTAGTCGGCCAGCAGGCGCTTGGCGACCAGCTGCAGCAGGACAGTGTTGTCGCCCTCGAACGTGGCGTACACGTCCAGGTCTGCACGCAGCGAGGCGAAGCGGTTCTCGATCAGGAAGCCGGCGCCGCCGCAGGCCTCGCGGCATTCCTGCAGGGTGTCCAGGGCGTGCCAGGTGCTGAGCGGCTTGAGGGCGGCCGCGAGGGTTTCGAGGTCCTGCCGGTCCTCCTCGGTGTCGTGACGGCCCGAGAAGACGTCGTCGAATTTCTGCAGCAGCTGCTCGCTGGCGAAGCTCGCGGCGTACGTGGTGGCCAGCCGGGTGAAGAGCCGGCGCTGGTGCCGCTGGTAGTCGAGCAGGACCTCCTCATCGGTCTGGGAGGAGGCATTGAACTGCCGGCGTTCCGTGGCGTACTGGATGGCGGTTTTCAGGGCCAGCTTCGATGCCGTCACGGCGGCGCCGTCGAGCGAGACGCGGCCCTGGACCAGCGTGCCGAGCATGGTGAAGAAGCGGCGGCCCGGGCTGGCGATGGGGGAGGTGTAGTTGCCCTCGGCGTCGACGTCGCCGTAGCGGTTCAGCAGGTTGGTGCGCGGGATCCGGACCTGGGTGAAGTGCAGCCGGCCGTTGTCGATGCCGTTCAGGCCGCCCTTGACGCCGTCGTCCTCTCCGCCGATGCCCGGCAGGAACTCCTTGGTCTCGGGGTCCCGGAGGTCCATGTAGAACGCGTGCACGCCGTGGTTGACGCCCTTGGTCACCAGCTGGGCGAACACGACGGCGGCCAGGCCATCGGAGGCGGCGTTGCCGATGTAGTCCTTCCACGCGGCCCGGAACGGCGTGTGGACCACGAACTCCCCGGCTGCGGGGTCGTAGGTGGCCGTGGTGGCGATGCTGGCGACGTCGGATCCGTGGCCGGTCTCGGTCATGGCGAAGCAGCCCGGGATCTCCAGGCTCATGATGCCCGGCAGCCACTTGGCGTGGTGGTCGGCGGTGCCGAGGTGGTTCACGGCGGAGCCGAAGAGTCCCCACTGGACGCCGGCCTTGATCTGCAGTGACGGGTCGGCGATGACCAGTTCCTGGAAGCCGGCCACGTTCCCTCCGTGATCGTCCGAGCCGCCCACGGAGGCCGGGAAGGCGCGGTGGACGGCACCATTGTGGACGAGGATCTTGAGCTGTCCGAACGCGCGTTGGCGGTGCTCGGTGTGGGTCAGCCCCTCGATCTTGTGCAGTTCCGGGCGGCCGGCGAGGGCCCTGGACGTCAGGCGGATGTCGGCCCATTGGCCGAGCAGCTGTTTGCCCAGGGCTGCGACGTCGACGGCGGGCGCCTCAGCGGAACCGGGTCGGGAGCCGGGTTGCGCGTCGGTGCGGCCGGCTGCTGTGGGTTCGGCCGGCAGTTGTGGTCGCGGCGTGCGGCGTGGCGCGTTGCCGGTGGTGCGGTCGGCTAGTTCAGTCATGTCGATTCCTTCTTTGGTTCTGACAATCTCTAGTTCTGGCAATTCAGTTCGCAGGCGTGGGACCGGTGTGTCCGGGCCGGGCCGTGTCCTCGCCCGCCGGGTCGCCCGGGTTCGATGGACCAGCCTGTGCCAGGGCCGCTGACTGCAGTTCGGGCGCGATTCCGAAGCAGAGCCAGTCCGTGATCTGCCGGGCCATGGCTTCCTGGTCCGGCTTGGCGGGTCCGGGCGGGCTGGCCAGCCACTGCTCCCCGGCGTTCCGAACCAGGCCGATCGCGGCGTTCGGCCAGTAGCCGATCACGGCTTCCTTGTCCTGGCCGCTGCCCAGGTGGCTGCGCATGGGCCGGGCAATCATGTCGCTGATGGCGGCGAAGAAGTGGCTCAACGCCCCAGCGGTGGATACCGGCGCGCTGGCGGCATCCGCTTCGCCCGGGGCATGGCGGGTGACGAAGGTATAGACATTCGGGCTGGTCTCGGCCATCTGCAGGTAGGCGGACACCATGGCGAACAGGCCTTCGCGGGGGGTCTGGGCGCTCTGGGCCGCCTCCTGGATGCGCCGCTGCATCTGGCTCAGGACCACCTCGCCGACGGCCTGCTGGAGCCCGGCTTTGTCGCCGAAATAGCGGTAGAAGACAGACTTTGACGTTCCCGCGGCCGCGGCGATGTCCTCCATGGACGCGTCGCTGCCAAGGGCGTGCACTGCCCGCCGGGCCGATTTGATGAGCTCCCGCCGCCGTTCCTCGCGGTGCGACTGCCAGCGGGAAGCGCGGCCGTCGACGGCGGTGTGCCCGTCGGGCGCGGTTGCGTCGGAGATGTTCACGATACCCAGCGTATCAGGTACGCTGGGTATCGGTAACCGCTTTGATTGAAGGAGACAGCCCATGTCCGTCAACGGACAGTCAGTGCCCCGCCCCCAACCAGCCGCCGAATCAGCTGCCGCACCAGCCGCAGCAGGGGAGGCGCCCGCCGCCTCGGCGCGGCTCCGCAAGGCTGTGGTGGTGGGCGGCAACCGCATCCCGTTCGCCCGGACCGGCGGCGCGTACACCAAGTCCTCCAACCAGGACATGCTGACCGCCGCCCTGGACGGACTGATCGCCCGCTTCGGCCTCCAGGATGAGCGGATCGGCGAAGTCGCTGCCGGAGCTGTCCTGAAGCACTCCCGCGATTTCAACCTCACCCGGGAGGCAGTGCTCGGCTCGGCCCTTTCCGCCGAGACCCCGGCATACGACCTCCAGCAGGCCTGCGCCACCGGCCTTGAAACGGTGCTCGGCCTGGCCAACAAGATCAAGCTGGGCCAGATCGAGTCCGCAATCGCCGGCGGCGTCGACTCGGCCTCCGACGCCCCCATCGCCGTCAGCGAAGGACTCCGCGAGGTGCTCCTGGACCTCAACCGCGCCAAAACGGTATCCCGGAAGCTGCAGGTGCTCAGCCGGCTCCGGCCCAAGGACCTCGCCCCGGATGCCCCCAACACGGGGGAGCCGCGGACGGGACTGTCCATGGGCGAGCACCAGGCGCTGACCACTGCACAGTGGAAGATCACACGCGAGGCCCAGGATGAGCTCGCCTTCAACAGCCACCGGAACCTTGCCGCAGCCTACGACGCCGGCTTCTTCGACGACCTCCTGACCCCCTACCGTGGCCTGAGCCGCGACTCGAACCTGCGGGCCGATACCAGCCTGGAGAAGCTGGCCACGCTCAAGCCCGTATTCGGCAAAAACCTCGGCGCCGAGGCGACCATGACGGCCGGCAACTCCACCCCGCTGACCGACGGCGCCTCCACCGTGCTGCTCGCCTCCGAGGAATGGGCCGACGCCCACGACCTCCCCAAGCTCGCCACGGTAGTCGACGGCGAGGCTGCCGCCGTCGACTTCGTCCACGGCAAGGACGGGCTTCTCATGGCGCCGGCGTTCGCGGTGCCCCGGCTGCTCGCACGGCACAACCTCACCCTCGAGGACGTCGACTTCTTCGAGATCCACGAGGCCTTCGCCGGCACGGTGCTGAGCACCCTGGCCGCCTGGGAGGACGAGGAATTCGGCCGCACCCGCCTCGGCCTGGACGGTGCCTTCGGCAGCATCGACCGTTCCAAACTGAACGTCAACGGCTCATCGCTCGCCGCCGGACACCCCTTCGCTGCCACCGGCGGCCGGATCGTGGCGTCGCTGGCCAAGACCCTGCACACCACCGGCCAGGTCAACGGGCGCCCGGCCCGCGGCCTTGTCTCCATCTGCGCCGCCGGCGGCCAGGGCGTCGTCGCGATCCTCGAAGCACTCTAAGGAGCATCGGATGAGCGACAAATACACGCAGTTCGTCAGCCACGGACTCGGCAAGGACATCGCCAAGCGGCTCGGGCTCCCACAGCCGGTGGCCCTCCGGCGGTACCAGCCCGGCGGCCCCCTCATCGAAGGTCCCGTCCTCGTCCAGGGGTCAACCAGGGGCGCCGACGACCTCGCCGCCACCCTCCTGGCCTGGAACCTGGACGTCCGCCGCCACGCGATACCCAAGGAAAAGCTCGGCGCCATCATCCTGGTCCTGGACGAACTTGCCCACCCCGGCGACCTGGAGATGCCGGTTCTCACCGCCGCCGGCTCCCTGCGTGATCTCGCCCGGAACAGCCGCGTCATCACCGTGTCCCGCACGGCGCATACCGCCGCGGATCCGGCGGCGGCAGCGGCCCGGCAGGGCGTGGACGGTCTCCTGCGGTCGCTGGCGAAGGAACTCCGCGCCGGCGCCACCGGGAACGGCATCCTGCTCGCCGACGGCGCCGGGACCACCAGCCCCGGAACGCTCGGTGCAGTGCGGTTCTTCCTGTCGGGCCGCTCGGCCTTCGTGGACGGGCAGTTCCTGACCGTCAGCTCCGGCGCGGGTCAGCTGCCCGACGACGTCGACAAGCCGCTGGCCGGCAAGGTGGCCGTCGTGACCGGCGCCGCCCGGGGAATCGGCGCCGCGATCGCCCGCACCCTGCACCGCGACGGCGCCACGCTGATCCTCGTCGACATCCCGGCGGCCGGGGACCACCTTGCGGAGGTGGCCAACGAGGTCCGCGGGACGGCGCTGCAGCTGGACATCAGCCGCGAGGACGCCGGACAGCGGATCATCGAGCACGCGGCGGCACGTCACGGCCGGCTGGACATCATGATCCACAACGCCGGAATTACCCGTGACAAGCTGCTGGCCAACATGGACGCGGGCCGCTGGAACTCCGTGATCGGCGTCAACATCGCCGCGCAGCTGCGGATCAACGAGGCACTCCTTGCCTCGGACCACTTCGGCGAATCGCCCCGCATAGTGTCCGTGGCCTCTACGAGCGGCATCGCCGGAAACCGCGGCCAGACCAACTATGCCGCGTCCAAGGCCGGCGTGGTTGGCATGGTGCGCGCCACGGCTCCGCTGATCGGTGAGCGCGGCGGGTCCATCAACGCAGTGGCCCCGGGTTTCATCGAAACTGAGATGACCGCCAGGATCCCCTTCGCCACCCGCGAAGTGGCCCGGCGGCTCAATTCCCTCCAGCAGGGCGGCCGGCCGGGCGACGTCGCCGAGGCCATCGCGTTCCTGGCCAGCGACGCAGCGGGCGGCATCTCCGGGGAGGTGCTGCGGGTCTGCGGGCAAAACCTGGTCGGCGCATGAGCGGTTCCCAGACCGTCATCCTGGGCGAGATGCCTGCCCTGTCCAAGCTCTACGTCAACGCGGCGGCCGCCGCGGCACGTCGCCGGGTGCTGGGTACCCACGGCGGCACGCAACTGCCGGCCTACACTCACGAGGTCCGTGGCGTGAAGGCGGACGTAGGCAACCTGACCGCCTATCAGCACCTGATCGGCGAGAGCGCGAGCGACGTCCTCCCCGCCGGTTTTATCCATGCCCTGGCGTTTCCGCTGGCCATGAGCGTCATGAACCGGGACGATTTCCCGCTGCCGCTGCTCGGCATGATCCACCTGAGCAATAAGGTGGTGCAGTCCTCGCCGGTTCTGTTCAGCCAGGCCCTGGACATCCGGGCCCGGGTGGAGAACCTGCGCGGGCACCGGGCCGGCACCCAGCTCGACCTCGTGGCGGAGGTCCGTGCCGGAGGGCAGGAGAACCTCAGCTGGCGCGGGGTCTCGACCTATCTGGCCAAGGGCGTGTTCCTTCCGGGGATCGACAAGCCCTCGGTGCCCGTGACGCCGCCGCCGTTCTCGGTGCCGGATCCGACGGCCCTGTGGCAGCTGGGCGTCGACACCGGGCGCGCCTACGCGGCCGTGTCCGGCGATTTCAACCCCATCCATCTCAGCGTCCTGACGGCCAAGGCCTTGGGTCTCCGCCGTTCCCTTGCCCACGGCATGTACCTGGCGTCGCGGGCGCTGGCCGACGTCGGCGCCGTCAGGGGGGATTCGTTCAGCTGGGACGTGGCCTTCGAGGCGCCGGTGTTCCTGCCGGCCCGGGTGGCGCTGGACATCAGCAGCATGCAGGCCGACGGCGGCGCCTGGCAGCGCTCCGACTACGTGGCGTGGAACGCACTCTCCGGGCGCCGGCACATCAGCGGTTCTGTCGCGGCGCTGCCGTAGCCGCCGTCGTTCCCGCCGCACGCCTTCCCGGCTGGCGGTGCGCTCCGTTGCCTGGCTTGCGGGCGGGTTGGCCTGTTGTGACCTATGCCCGACCTATGCCGCCGGTTGGGCCCCGGGTTGTGCCTCTGGCCGGCCGGGCGTGGCCACCTTCAGCATGCGGTGCAGGCTCAGGAGGATGGATTCCACCGCGCTCGGGGCATCCTTGCTGTGCTCTTCGGAGCCCAGCCGGGCGGTGAGTTCGTTGATCCCCGCATCGGCGGTGACGGCCAGCTCGGCCTGGCGTTCGGGCTGTTCTTCCTCCATGGCACGGAGGACGTCGCCGACGGAGGACAGGGCGTCCGCGAGGGGGGCCGCGTAGGCGTCCGGAATCACGAACGGGGTGTCCTCGTCCCAGATGACCTCGGAGAGCACTTGGGTCACGTCCTGGACGTGGAACGTCAGCCGCTCGAGGTCCCGCAGGTTCCGGTAATCGAGGTCCAGGTCGTGCGGATGCAGGTGGCGGCGGGGATTGGCCTGGCGGCTCGCGTCGGCCTTCTCCACGGCGAGGCGCACGGACCGGGCGTGTGCCGCGAGCGCTTCCGACCGGCGCGACCAGTTTTGATGTTCCGGCGGCCAGCTTTCCTTCAGGGCCTTGCCCATGTCCCAGAGTTGCTGGGCGAGGGCCTGGCGCAATTCCGCGATGCTCAGGGCGGCGGCCCGGAAATGCAGCGGCGGGAAGACCAGCAGGTTCACGATGATGCCCACCGTGACGCCGACGCCCATCTGGAAGAGGTACCCGAAGGAGAACGTGTCCGGATTATGTCCGCCGACCAGCAGCACCAGGAGCGCCGCCGTCGGGATCCAGTCCCGGCCCGAGCCGATCTTCGGCAGCCCGGCCAGGATTACGCCCAGGCCCATGACTAGCGCGACCGTGAGCGGAGTGGGCGAACCGAGGCTGAAGAGCATGAACGCGAGGCCGACGCCGATCGCCAGGCCGACGAGCGTCTGGAGGCCCTGGCGCATGGAACCGGCAACGTTCTCGTACATGGCCACCAGGGCGCCGAGCGGTGCGTAGTACGGGTACTCGGCAGCGGAGCCGGGCATGAACGGAGCGATCGCGAAGGCGATGCCCGCGGCCAGTCCCGCCTTCAGGGCCAGCTGGAGGCGGGGCCACAGGATTGCCGCGGAGACGGCATGGGACACGTTGCGGGTCCATCGGCGCGGCGCGGAGGGTGGGCTGCCGGCTGTCTTTTCTGGGGTGACCATCCCGGCTCACCCTAGGGCCGGAAGCTTGCTGCGACAAGTGGACTAACCTGCCGCGGCTGTGGTCACTTCCCGACTGACCGGCGGGGGAACCGCTCAGGCTGCGCCGTGTCCGGGGGTGACCTCTTCACCGGCGCGGACCGGTCCCGGCGGTGTGCCGGTGCCAAACGGCCGGCCGCCCAGCGCTTCGCGGCCGTGTTCCGAGAGCCAGTTGCCGAGTGCGGGGCCGCGGGGGACCACTCCGGTGGGATTGATGTCCTCATGAACGATGTAGTAGTGCTGCTTGATCTGGACGAAGTCGGTGGTGTCGCCGAATCCGGGCGTCTGGAACAGATCGCGGGCGTAAGCCCACAGGACCGGCATCTCGCTGAGCTTTTGCCGGTTGCACTTGAAGTGGCCGTGGTAGACGGCGTCGAAGCGGGCCAGTGTGGTGAACAGGCGGACATCTGCCTCGGTGATGGTGTCGCCCACGAGGTAGCGCTGCCCTGCCAGCCGTTCTTCGAGCCAGTCCAGGGCCGTCCAGAGCCGGTCGTAGGCGGCGTCGTAGGTCTCCTGCGAACCGGCAAAGCCACACCGGTAGACGCCGTTGTTCACCTCGGTGAAGACGCGCCTGTTGACGGCATCGATCTCATCCCTCAGGTGCTCCGGGTACAGCTGCGGCGCCCCGGCCCGGTGGAACTGTTCCCATTCGGTGGAAAAGTCGAGCGTGATCTGGGCAAAGTCGTTCGTCACTACCTGTCCACTCGGAACGTCTACGATCGCCGGGACGGTAATCCCGCGGGGGTAGTCGGGGAAGCGGCGGAAGTAGGCGTCCTGGATGCGCTCGATCCGCAGGACGGGATCCCTGCCGTCCGGGTCCAGGTCAAACGTCCAGGACCGGACATCGTGGGTGGGGCCGGGCTGGCCGAGCGAGATGACGTCCTCCAGGCCGAGCAACCGCCGCACGATCACCGTGCGGTTGGCCCACGGGCACGCGCGCGCCGCGATGAGGCGGTAGCGTCCCGGCTCCACCGGCCAGCCCGGCTCTCCGTTGCTCCCCGGTGCGCCGTCCCGGGTGATCCGGTCCTCAATGTAGTTGGTGTCCCGGGTGAATTCCGCGCCGCCGGTCACGTAGGCGCCTTTGGTGCTGAATCCGGGATCGTCGGTGTGGGTAGTCTGGCTCATGGTCCCAGCCTAAGGCCGGGAATTAGACGGCCCGAACTCCGCTGCTACAGTGCCGTGAACACCGGCGCCATCGGCTGCCAGGCAAACCACCAGGCACCGGCCACTACCGCGGCGAAGAGTGCAATCCACATCACGGCGGGAACAGAGGTAGCCCGAGCCAGGAGATAGGCGTCCGACGTCGGCAGCCTCTCACGGTGCCGCAGATGGACGTTGGCGAGTTTGCCGAGGTCCCGGACGGCTGCGACCAGGAGCGCGAGTCCGAGCACGATCATCACGTGTCCGTTGAACGCCGGCGGCACGAACAGCACCAGGAGCGCGGCGGCCAGCACCGCTGCGGCGGTGATGAGGAGCCCGACGCCGTTGCGGAGGAACAGGAATGAGGCCAGCAGGATCAGTGTGCCCACTGACATCGCGGCCGGGCCCCAGCCGTTGAAACCGCACCACACCATCAGGGCGCCGACGACGGCGGGGACCGGGTAGCCCCAAAAAGTCGACCAGGCGGCCGAGAGCCGGCTCCTGCTGTATGTCGTGGTGGTGCCGGAGTGGTCCAGGCCCAGCCGGATGCCGCCGAGCCGCTGGCCGGTGGTCAGGGCGGCAAACGCGTGGCCGAGTTCGTGGGTCACGGTGCCAAGCAGGCCGAAGTAGCGCCACGTCAGGCGGGGCAAGGACAGTGCGACGGCCAGTACCATCACGACGACGAGCTCGGTGCCGGTCACGTGCGGACTGGGAGCGTGCGAGAAACCTGCAACGATCCGGTCCCACCACGTCACGGCGAGGTTCGGTTCCGCGGGCAGGCCGAGCCCGGTCATGCCCGGCCCCAGGCGTGGCCGATGAAATGCGGGGCCCAGGGCACGGCCCCCAGCCGGCCCTCCGGAATCCGGTCGCCATGAAGGGTGGGCAGGAGGGCAAGCTTCCGGTCACGTTCCTCGTGCAGCAGGACCCGGAACCGTTCGACGTCAACCATAGACTGCAAGGCTAGCGCGGACGCCGTGGCGGCGCCTAAACGGACCGACGGGCCAGGCCGCGTGCCTGTGCAGGGGAATGACTCCAAGGAACACCCCGCAACTGGTAGATGGATCCCATCTCCTAGGAGGGGGCGCGGGGCGTGGGGGCAGCGTCTAGAGTGGGCGCATGGCGGACCGCACCTTCCTCGAGAACCCCGAAGACTCCGACGACGTAGAAGTCCCAGTGGACCCCGGGAGCCCCGGGAACATTGGTGCGGCGGATGCGCTCCTGCGCGAACTCGCCGCGGCCCACGGTGTGGACACGAGCTACTGGGGCTGGGACGGTGCGGAGCGGTCCGTGGCGGCCGGCACTCTCCGTGCCGTGCTGGCGGCCCTGGGCGTCCCCGCCGACGGGCCCGACCAGCAGCAGCGTTCCCTGTCGGCGTCCCGGCTGGCTCCCTGGCGGCGCATCCTCCCACCGGTTCTGGTGTTAAGGGAGGGACGTGAGACCCTCGTGGACGTCCACGTACCGCACGGGGCCGGAGTCCGGGTCTGGATCGCCGCCGAAGACGGCAGCAGGCATGAGGCCACCCAGCAGGAGAACTGGGACCAGCCGGTCGACGTCGACGGCGTCCTCACCGGCCGTGCCACGTTCACCATTCCCGGCGACCTCGGCCTCGGCTGGCACACCCTGCACGCGGACGCCGACGGCACCCTGGCGCAGTGTCCGCTGGTGGTCACACCCGGCCAACTCCGAATCCCTGCCCCGATTGCGGCACGCCGCACCTGGGGGCTGACGGCCCAGCTGTACTCCGTGCGGTCCTCCCGGTCGTGGGGGATTGGCGACTTTGCCGATCTCAACGACCTCGCGACCGTTGCAGGTGGGCAAGGGGCCGGCTTTGTGCTGGTCAACCCGCTGCACGCCGCCGAACCTGTGCCGCCCGTCGAGGACTCGCCGTACCTGCCCACCACACGGCGCTTTTTCAACCCGCTCTACCTTCGGGTGGAGGAAATCCCCGAATACGGTTACCTCGACACCGCCGGCCGGGCCGAGGTCGCGGGCCTGGCCGAAAGCCTGCAGGCAGCCAACCGGTCCCGGGACCTGCTGGACCGCGACGCCAGTTACGCCGCGAAGCTCGCGGCCCTGGAACGCGTGTTTGCGGTGCGCCGCGGTCCGGCCCGCTCCCGGGACTTCGCGGACTTCCGCGCCGATCAGGGCAAGGGGCTCGAAGACTTTGCGCTGTGGTGTGCACTCGCCGAAGAGCTGCCGCCGACGGCGGAGGAGTGGGCCGGTGCGGCGGCAACCCCGGAATCGCCGTACTGCGTCGAGCAGCGGCCGCGGCTCGCGGGCCGGATCGAATTCCACTGCTGGCTGCAGTGGCTCTGCGACCAGCAACTCGAGGCGGCCCAGCGCTCGGCGCACCACGCGGGCATGGGGATCGGCGTCGTGCATGACCTTGCTGTCGGGGTAAATCCTGGCGGTGCCGATGCCTGGACGCTGGCCGGCGTCCTGGCCCGCGGCGTGACCGTGGGCGCACCCCCGGACATGTTCAACCAGCTGGGCCAGAACTGGTCGCAGCCACCGTGGCATCCGGGCCGGCTCGCCGAATCCGGCTATGCCGCCTACCGGGACATGCTCCGGACTGTGCTGCGGCACGCCGGCGGCATTCGCGTGGACCACATCCTTGGCTTGTTCCGGTTGTGGTGGATCCCTGCCGGGGCCGGCCCGGAGAGCGGCACGTATGTCCATTACGACTACGAAGCCCTGATCGGCATACTGGCACTTGAGGCGCAACGGGCGGGGGCGATCGTGATCGGCGAGGACCTAGGCGTGTTCGAGCCGTGGGTCCGCGATTACCTGGCCGAGCGGGGGATATTCGGCACATCGATTCTCTGGTTCGAGCACGACGCCGACGGCCCGATTCCGCCGGAGCGCTACCGCCGGCAGTGCCTGACCAGCGTCAACACCCACGATCTGCCCCCGACAGCCGGTTACCTTGCCGGCGAACATGTCACTTTGCGGGAGTCTCTGGGGCTGTTGCGGCGCCCTGTGGAGGACGAACGCGCGGAGGCGGCAGCCGAGCAGGAAGCCGTGCTGGCCCAGGTCCGGGCCCGCGGACTGTTGACGGACACTCAGGACCCCTCGGACATGCAGGGCCCGGATGTCCGGACCACGGTGGAGGCGCTCTACGCGTACACGGCGCTGGCCCCGTCCTCGCTGCTGGGCGTGGCGCTCGTGGACGCCGTGGGGGAGACCCGGACCCAGAACCAGCCGGGCACCAGCACCGAGTACCCGAACTGGCGGATCCCGCTGGCCGCTCCCGAGGGCGTGGTGCTGATCGATGACCTGCCCGGGAACGAGCGGTTCCTGTCCCTGCTGGGCACCGTCCGGGAAGCGCTGCATCAAGCGGACTGACGCGGGTACTTCAGCTGGGCCCTGAATGATCACCTCACCGACCTGAGCGATTCCTGAGACCTGAACTGCGGGCAGCATTGGCTGCACCGATGCCGGCCGCTAGCATGGTCCGATGACGCGGATCGGCCGAGGTTTTTTGGCCGGCGGGTGGGCGCTGGCGATGGTGCTGGCGGGGTGCACCGCGGTGCACCCCTTCCAGGCCGGCCCGCCTGCGCCCCCCGGAGCCCCCTCCGCCGAAGCGCCGTCGTCCGAAGCCCCGCCTCCTGAGGCCACAGCCACGGACACGCCGCCGGCTACAGCCCCGCCTGCCGAGCAGGCGCCGCCGGGCCAAGGCACCCCTCCCGCCGCGAGCCCGCCACCTTCCCCGTATTTCGCACAGCCGGCGCCGCACCCGGCCCCGGGACCGCAGGGCGGCGGCATCCGGCACATTGTGGTGATCGTGCAGGAAAACAAGGCGGCCTCGGAGATCATGGGCGCCAGCGAGGCAGGCTACTTCAACATGCTCGCGGCAGAGTTCTCGGTGGCTGACAACTACCGGGCGATCATGCACCCGAGTCTTCCCAATTACCTCGTCCTGACCAGCGGGACCAACGCGGGAATCACCAGCAACTGCAAACCGAAGTCCTGCACGGCCAATGTGCGCTCCATCGCCGATGAGATCCAGCAATCCGGGCGCACCTGGAAAATGTACGCCGAAGGCATGCCCGCGCCCTGCACCGCGCAGGACTCCCGGCGGTATGCGGTGAGGCACAATCCGTTCATGTATTACCCCGCCGTGACGGGCGACTTGGCCTCGTGCTCGGACCATGTTGTGCCGTTTGCCCGGCTGGACCAGGACCTGCAATCGGCGGCGACCCTGCCGGACTACTCCTTCATCACCCCTGACCTGTGCAACGACACCCACGACTGTCCCATCGGCACCGGGGACGGCTGGCTCTCCCGCGAGGTGCCGAAAATCCTGGGGTCGCCGGCCTTCACGACGCAGAATTCCCTGCTGGTGGTCACCTGGGATGAAGGCAGCAAGGACGACAACCGGGTGGCCACAGTCTTTGCCGGGCCGGCCGCACGCAGAGGCTTCACGTCCAATGCGGCCTACTCGCATTACTCCCTGCTGCACACTGTCGAGGACCTGTGGGGGCTTCAGCCCCTGACCGACAACGTCCGCAACGCGCCCCTCATGAGCGACATGCTCAACCAATAGCGCTGCTGCCCGGGGCAGCGTGCCCGGGTTGTTCGCGGCAATTCACAGCCACCGGCGACGGCGGCCGCCGCTTCCCGGCGAACACACAGCAAACACTGCCCATAATGGTCCCGAAGCTCCGGTCAACCGCTATTTGGTCGGAGCTTCGCCACGTCCACCGTTGCCCGCGAAATCTGTGCACCCGGGTGCTGCGATAAAAGGGCTTTGGACACGTGCCGGAAGTGCATGCCAGTTCCTAGAATGGATCATGGCTGGTTCCGAAGTGATTGAGGTGGAACACAAATACAGCCCTTCCGAATCCGGCGCCCTGCCGAGGCTGGCATCAATACAGGGCGTAGATCGCGTGGGGGAACCCGTAAGCGAACAGTTGGACGCGGTCTACTTTGACACCCAAGCACTGGCGCTGGCCGCACGGCGGATCACCCTGCGCCGCCGGTCCGGTGGTCCGGATGCGGGCTGGCACCTCAAACTCCCGGTCGCCGCGGGGGAGCGGCGGGAGATCACGGAGCCGCTCGGAGCCGATCAGGACGCCGTGCCGGAGCGTCTGCGCCAGTTGGTGCTGGTTCACACCCGCAACCACGTGCTGGTGCCTGTGGCGCGTATCAGGACCAGCCGGAGCTCGACCCCTTTGTACGCCGCCGATGCCGCACTCCTGGCCCGGTTCAGCGATGACCGCGTTGAGGCACAATTCCTGTTGCCGCCGGCGGAACCGTCGCGGTGGCGGGAATGGGAAATTGAACTCGCCGACGGCCCCAGGGCGCTGCTCCAGGACGCTGACGAAGTGCTGGCCGCAGAGGGCGTCCCGGTCTCCGCCCTGCCCTCCAAGCTCGCCAGGGCGCTCGGCGCCAGGTATCCCGGGGAACCGGCACCGGCGCCAAAACCACGACGGCGCGGGCCGGCGTCGGATGTCATGCTGGCTTACATCTTCCAACAAGTTCGGGCCTTGAAAGTCCATGACCCCGGAGTCCGCGTCGATGCGCCCGATGCCGTGCACCAGCTCAGGGTGGCCGCGCGCAGGTTGCGCTCGGCGCTGGCGACCTTCCGGAAGCTCACGGATACGACGTTGTCCCAGTTCCTGCGGGCCGAACTCCAATGGCTCGCCGGCACCGTAGGCCAGGCACGGGACACCGAGGTCATCCGCGCCAGGCTGAAGGACATGCTCGATGCCGAGCCGCCGGAGTTGCTGATCGGTCCGGTGGCCCGGCAAATCGAGGAGCAGCTCGGCACCATCCAGCTTCAGGGCCGCGCCGCAGGTTTGGAGGCACTGGACAGTGACCGCTACTTCCGTCTCCTCGATTCCCTCGATGCCTTCCTGGCCGCACCTCCGCTTTCCGGTACTGCCCGGAATGAAGCGCTGGGAACGATTGGCCGGCTGGTCTCGGCCGACCGCAAACGCCTGAAGGCAGCGGTCCGGTCCCTGAACGGCGGCACCGACGGGACGTCGCAGGATGCCGCACTCCACGATGTTCGCAAGAGCGCCAAGCGGCTGCGGTACGCGGCCGAAGCGGCCTCGCCGATTTTCGACAAGCAAGCAACCACCCTGGCCCGGGCCGCGGAGGAAATCCAGGAAGTGCTCGGAGATTTCCAGGACAGCGTGGTCACCAGGGAAACCCTGCTGATGCTGGCCGCGCAGGCAGCTGCCGACGCGGGCATTGGATTCACTTACGGGAGACTGCATGCCCTGGAGCAACAGCGCGGCAATGAAGCGCGCGTGCGCTTCCTGGACTCCTGGCAAAATTCCAGGCCGGAACCCCTGCACTGGGAGTAACCGCGACGACGCAGCGCTGCGAAAGAGGGCACCAATGACCGAACTCCGCACCGGTTTAGCGGCCATATGGTCGGACGGACTCGGCCGCGCCAGCATCCGTTCCATCCAGGCCCTTTCTGTGGCCGCCCTCTCATGGGCGATCATCTGGTCCGCGACGCGCGTTTCGCTCGTAGTGATTCCGGTCCTGATTGCCGTCATCCTGGCCGCGGCCATTTCCCCCCTGGTCCGCTGGCTTACCGGGCGCGCATGGCCGCGCGCCCTCG
Organism: Arthrobacter sp. 2MCAF15; assembly: GCF_052115605.1. Taxonomy (NCBI): domain Bacteria; kingdom Bacillati; phylum Actinomycetota; class Actinomycetes; order Micrococcales; family Micrococcaceae; genus Arthrobacter; species Arthrobacter sp. 2MCAF15. The sequence continues at coordinate 325,444 of NZ_JBFRGZ010000004.1, forward strand.
CCGTCGTCGCCGCGTTCGTGGCCATCCTCGCCGTTGTTGGCGGCGTCATCGCCGGCATCGTGATCCTGGTCTCCCGCCAGTGGGCGGAGCTCTCGGCCCGTGCCGCTGCCGGGGTTGACCAGCTGCACTCCTTCCTCAATACCGGACCTGTCCCCGTCAGCGACCAACAGATCACCGCCGCGATCAACTCCGTGCGGGAGTTCTTCACGTCCAGCTCCTTCGGTGCGGAGGCAATCACGGGAGCCCGTACTGCGGGAGAAATATTCGCCGGCTCGGTATTGATGGTCGTGACGCTGTTCTTCTTCCTCAAGGACGGGCCCGAGATCCGGACGTTCCTCATTGGTTTCCTTCCCGCCGACCAGCGCGCCAAGGCACGCCTGGCCGCAGACCGCAGCACTGTCGTCCTGGGCGGGTACGTGCGCGGCACCGCCATTGTCGCCGCGATCGACGGTCTCGTCGTCGGGATTACACTCGCCATCATGGGCGTACCCCTGGCGCTTCCGCTGGGTGTGTTCGTCTTCATGGGCGGCTTCATCCCTATCGTCGGAGCCACCGTGGCGGGAACCCTCGCCGTCGCCGTCGCTTTGGTCTCCAACGGCCTGATCCAGGCGCTCATCGTCCTCGCCGTCGTCATCGGGGTCAACCAACTCGAACACCACTTCCTGCAGCCGGTCCTGATGGGCAAAGTGCTCAGCATCCACGGACTGGCCATCCTGCTGGTCCTGGCCGCCGGCACTTTGCTCGCCGGCATCGTTGGAGCGTTGCTGGCGGTGCCGATCACGGCTGTTGCCTGGACTGTCCTCAAGACGTGGACCGGCCGCGATCCGCTGCCCGAACCCAAGCTGACGGAACCCAAGCTGACGGAACCTGAGCTGCCCGAACCAGAGCTGCCGGCTGGTTAACCTGCCCAGTAGTCTCAGCTCACAGTCATCGCGGGCTCATGTGCTTGAAATCACATCCCGGACATCGAGGAAGTCCCCGGCAGCGGGCCGGCCCCCGCCTGGGTGAAGATAGAAAAAAACCCCTGGAATCCTTGGATTCCAGGGGTTTTCCCTTGTGCGCGGAGGGGGACTTGAACCCCCACCCCCTTTCGAGGACTAGCACCTCAAGCTAGCGCGTCTGCCATTCCGCCACCCGCGCAGGTGGTAATTCCGAGTTCGTTTCGCCTCTCAGCGTTTTGCTTTTCTCGGAAGCAGCGAGAAAGACTCTAGCACGACTTTTCCGGAAACAAATAATCGGGGTCCGCGGGGGTGGTGTGGGTAGGCTGAAGCAAGCAATTGAGCCACCCGCTAAGAGGAGCCGCAATGACTGACAACCGGACTGAACCCAGGCCCGAGGACGAGGTCGTCAGGATCTGCCAAGAGCTGATCCGGATCGACACATCGAACTACGGAGACGGCTCCGGCCCCGGTGAACGTGCGGCCGCCGAGTACACCGCCGGGCTCATGGCTGAAGTCGGGCTGGAGGCCGAAATCTTCGAGGCCGCCCCCGGCCGCGCCAGCGTCGTGACCCGGCTGGCGGGGGAGGACCCCTCGGCCAGCGCGCTCGTGGTCCACGGCCACCTGGATGTTGTTCCCGCCCTCCGCGAGCAGTGGTCGGTGGACCCCTTCGGCGCCGAGCTGAAGGACGGCCTGATTTGGGGACGCGGTGCCGTGGACATGAAGGACATGGACGCCATGATCCTGTCCGTGCTGCGCAACTTCGCCCGCACCGGCCGGAAACCCAAGCGGGACCTCATCTTCGCGTTCTTCGCCGATGAGGAAGCCGGCGGCACCTACGGGGCCCGCTACGCCGTCGACAAGCGGCCGGAACTCTTTGAGGGCGCCACGGAGGCGATCTCCGAGGTTGGCGGTTTTTCCGCCACGATCGGCGGCCAGCGCACCTATCTGCTCCAGACGGCGGAAAAGGGCCTCTCCTGGCTCCGCCTTGTCGCCCACGGCCGGGCAGGCCACGGGTCCCAGATCAACACCGACAACGCCGTGACCCGGCTCGCCGGAGCCGTCTCCCGGATCGGCGCCTACAACTGGCCCATCGAGCTCACGCCGACCACCCGGCAGTTCCTCGACGGCGTCACCGAACTCACCGGCGTCGAATTCGATCCCGACGACCCGGACAAGATCCTCAAGGAACTCGGCACAGTGGCCCGTTTTGTCGGCGCCACGCTGCAGAACACCACCAACCCCACCCTCCTCAAGGGCGGCTACAAGCACAACGTCATCCCGGAATCCGCCGAGGCCCTCATCGACTGCCGCACGCTGCCCGGACAGGAAGAGCAGGTGCTGGAGATCGTCCGGGAACTCGCGGGGACCGGTGTGGACATCAGCTACGTGCACAACGATGTCTCACTGGAGGTGCCGTTCGCCGGGAACCTCGTCGATTCGATGATCGACGCCCTGCATTCGGAGGATCCGGGCGCCAAGGTGCTGCCGTACACGCTGTCCGGCGGAACGGACAACAAGTCCCTGAGCCGGCTTGGCATCACCGGCTACGGGTTCGCCCCCCTGATGCTTCCGGACGAGCTCGACTTCACCGGCATGTTCCACGGTGTGGACGAGCGTGTCCCCGCGGATTCCCTGAAGTTCGGTGCGCGGGTGCTGGACACCCTGCTCACCAACTACTGATCGGGCGCCCCGGCCATGACGCCCGAGGACATCCTCACCGCGCCGCTGCTGGAACGGATCCGCGGCCGCGCCGCCGGCTACGACCGCGACAACGCCTTCTTCCATGAGGACCTTGCGGACCTGGCGGCGGCCGGCTACCTGAAGATCTTTGTCCCCGTGGCCGACGGCGGGCTGGGACTCGGGCTGGCGGACGCGGCGCAGCTGCAGCGCCGGCTGGCGACGGCGGCGCCGGCCACGGCGCTGGCCGTCAACATGCACCTGGTGTGGACCGGCGTCGCCCACGTGCTCGGAGCCCGGGGGGACTCCTCCCTGGACTTCATCCTCCAGGAAGCCGCCCAGGGGGAGATCTTTGCCTTCGGCAATTCGGAGGCCGGCAACGACGCGGTGCTGTTCGATTCCCGCACCGAGGCCGTCCCCGTGCCCGGCGGAGGCTACAGCTTCACCGGGCGCAAGATTTTCACGAGCCTCTCACCGGCGTGGACCCGGCTGGGGATCTTCGGGAAGGACTCCTCGGCGGCCGACGGCGCCGGGGAGCTGGTCCATGGCTTCATCACCCGGGATACGCCCGGGTACCAGATCCTGCCGGACTGGGACACCCTGGGCATGCGGGCCAGCCAGTCAAACACCACGGTCCTGGACGGCGCCGTCGTGCCGGCGGAACGGATCTTCCGGAAACTTCCGGTGGGCCCGAACGCGGACCCGCTCATTTTCGCGATCTTTGCCTGCTTCGAGACCCTGCTGGCTGCGGTTTACACCGGAATCGGCGACCGGGCCCTCACACTCGGGGTGGAAGCCGTACAGCGCCGCACGTCGTTCAAGAACGGCGGCCGCAGCTACGCCCAGGACCCGGACATCCGCTGGAAGGTGGCGGAGGCGGCGATGGCCATGGATGCGCTGTACCCGCAGCTCTCCCGCGTTGCCGCCGACGTCGATGAACTGGCTGAGCACGGCAGCCAGTGGTTTCCCCGGCTGGTGGGGCTCAAGGTCCGGGCCACGGAAACGGCACGCACCGTGGTGGACCTCGCGATCCGGGTGTCAGGCGGATCAAGCTACTTCCGCGGCTCTGAACTGGAGCGGCTCTACCGGGACGTGCTGGCCGGCATGTTCCACCCGTCCGACGACGAATCGGCGCACAACACCGTGGCGAACGCCTGGCTGGGCCCACTGGAGCCCTAGGGGCGGCCCTGGGGCCCGGGGGAGTCCTATACGGTGCGCTGGACCTGGATGACTTTCCGGCGCAACCAGAACCGTCGCCCGCCGCCTACGTAGAGGCGGCTGCGTTCCAGTTCCCATTTGCCGTACTCGGAGTGCTCCACCAGCCGGCGGCGGGCCTCGGGCAGGGAATCCTCAGGGCCGACCGTCAGGACGAGGTACTCGTACTGCTTCACATAGTCCCGTTCCCGCCGGACCGAGCTGCTCAGAAAATGTTCTTTCATTGCTCTCCATTTTCGTCTTTTTCCGACTAACGTGAAGTCATGAGCATCGATCCGCGTGTCGCGCTTCAGTCACTGACCTCTGCACTCGAAGAGCACCTGGCGGCGGCCTCCGCCCGCAGAAGCGACGGGGATCCCGCGGTCGAAGCGGCGTTCTTCGCCGTCGCCGATGCCTTTGAAGTTTACGACGACGCCCTCTATGAAGCCTATGGGGAAGTGACGCCCCTGGAAGTGATCGACGGCGACGACGACGATGATGACGTGGACGATGTCGACGACGAAGAAGACCTCGAGATCCTGCAGAACTCAGAGAACTGAGCGGCCAGGAAGCTGAGCAGCCGGAAAACCAGGCCGCCAGAGAACTGGGCCGGCCCGCGACTTCTTTGGACGGCCCTAGGCCGGGTCGGAGACGTCTTCGAGCGCCTGGGCGATCTCCGGCGGCAGCGGCGCCAGGGCCGAATCCAGGATCTCCTTGAGCTGGACCGGCGTCCGCGCACCGACGACGGCCGTTGCCACGCCCTGCTGGGACAGCAGCCAGCTCAGCGACACATCCAGGGGCGTCCGACCGAGACCCTTCGCCGCCATGGCGACCGCCTCCACCACACTCGACGCCGGTGCCTCAAGATACGGCTCCACGTACGTGGCGAGCCGCTGGTTGGCGGCACGGGAATCCGCCGGGATGTGCCCGCGGTACTTTCCGCTCAGGACGCCGCGTCCCATCGGTCCCCAGGCCATCAGGCCGAGCCCGGCGTCCTCAATTGCCGGAATCAGCTCGATCTCCGCGTTGCGCTGCAGGAGCGAGTATTCGGACTGGTTGGCCACGAGGGGAAAGCCGGCGATCGCGGCGGCCTTGGCCGTCTGCCAGCCGTTGAAATTGGAGACGCCGGCGTACCGCGCCCGGCCGGATCGCACGGCGAAGTCCAGCGCGGACAGGGTTTCTTCCAGCGGCACGTTTGGATCCCAGGCGTGCGCGAACCAGAGATCCACGTAGTCGGTTCCCAGCCGGGCCAGGCTCGCGTCAAGGCCGGAGAGCATGCCGTTGCGGGAGGTGTCGACGCTTCGGCGGCCGTCCGACGTCGTCAGACCGGCCTTGGTGGAGATCACCACTTCGGAACGGGCGACGACGTCGCCGAGCATTCCGCCGAGCATCGCCTCGGCCTGACCGTCGGCGTAGGACGCCGCGGTGTCAATCAGGGTTCCGCCGGCATCGACGAAGGACCGCACCAGGGCGGCGGCATCCTGTTCCTCGGTTTCCCGGGCCCAGGACATGGTGCCAAGGGATAGGGCGGACACGCGCAACCCACTGTTGCCGACATAACGCTGCTGCATGCCAGCAAGCTTACGGGAGTCGCCGTGCTTCATAACGTAGGGTCTATAAACGTGAACTGGATACAAGCGGCCCTGCTGGGCCTCGTACAAGGCCTGACCGAGTTCCTCCCGATTTCCTCAAGCGCCCATTTACGGATCGTCGGCGCCTTCCTGCCCGATGCGTCGGACCCCGGCGCGGCCTTTACGGCCATCACCCAGCTGGGCACCGAGACGGCTGTGATTGTCTATTTCTGGCGCGATATCCTGCGGATCATCCGCGCGTGGTCCGGTTCGCTGACCGGCAAAGTGTCACGGCAGGACCCGGATGCGCGGATGGGTTGGCTGGTGATCCTGGGCAGCATCCCGATCATCGTCCTCGGCCTGCTGTTCCAGGACCAGATCGAATCCGTGCTCCGCAGCCTGTGGGGCGTCGCCACCATGCTGATCGTGTTCGGCATGGTCCTCGCGGTGGCAGACACGGTTGGCAAGCAGAACCGCGAACTGACGCAACTGACCTACAAGCACGGCCTTTATTACGGACTCGCGCAGGCCCTGGCGCTGTTCCCGGGCGTGTCCCGCTCCGGCGGCACCATCAGCGCCGGCCTACTGATGGGCTACACCCGTGAGGCGGCAGCCCGCTACTCGTTCCTGCTGGCCATCCCCGCCGTGTTCGGCAGCGGCCTGTACCAGTTGTACAAAGTGGTCTCCAAGGAAGGCATCACCGGCCCGTACGGACTCCCGGAGACGGCCCTGGCCACCGTGATCGCCTTCGTCGTGGGCTACGTCATCATCGGCTGGTTCCTGAAGTATGTCTCCACCCGCGGCTACCGGCTCTTCGTCTGGTACCGGATCATCCTGGGAATGTCCCTGTTCCTGCTGCTCGGTTTCAATGTCATCAGCGCCTAGCACTAGGCTTGGGCTGTGAAATCCTGGATCTCCCGCCCCGTTGCCCAGCTCCCCGGCAGCATGCCCGCCCTGCGCCTTTTCGACACCGCCAAGGGCGGAATCGTCACCCTGGAGGCCACGGGTGAGCAGTCCATGTATGTCTGCGGCATCACCCCGTATGACGCCACGCACATGGGCCACGCGGCCAGCTATGTCGCCTTCGACCTGTTGAACCGTGCCTGGCGGGACGGTGGCCAGCAGGTCGCCTACGTCCAGAACGTCACCGACGTCGACGATCCCCTCCTGGAACGCGCGACGGCCACCGGCGTCGACTGGCGGGACCTCGCCGCGAGCCAGATCGAGCTGTTCCTGACCGACATGGAAGCCTTGAACGTCCTCGCCCCGGACCACTACGTCGGTGCCGTCGAGTCCGTTCCACTGATCGTTCCCGCCATTGAGCGCCTCCTGCACAACGGACTCGCGTACCGCGTGCCCGGCAGCGCCGGGGAGCCCGACGGCGACGTGTACTACGACGTCGAGGCCGCCGGTAAACATTCGACGGACGACGCTGACGCCTGGACCCTGGGATCCATTTCCGGACTCTCCGACGCCGAAATGCTCGAACTCTTCGCCGAGCGCGGCGGCGACCCCGGCCGGGCCGGGAAGCGCCAGGCGCTGGACCCGCTGCTGTGGCGGGTTGCCCGCGACGGCGAGCCCAGCTGGCCCGGCGGCGAACTGGGGGAGGGGCGGCCCGGCTGGCATGTCGAGTGCACCGTGATCGCCCAGGAATACCTGCCCAAGCCCTTCACCGTCCAGGGCGGCGGCTCGGACCTCATCTTCCCGCACCACGAAATGGGCGCTGGCCACGCGTACTCGCTGGCCGGTGTGCCGCTGGCCCGCCACTTCGCGCACGCCGGCATGGTGGGCCTCGACGGGGAAAAGATGAGCAAGTCCAAGGGCAATCTTGTCCTGGTGTCAAAGCTCCGCGGTGACGGCGAAGAGCCGGCCGCGATCCGCCTGGCCATCCTGGCCCACCACTACCGTACGGACTGGTCCTGGACCGCTGAGGGGTTCGCCGAGGCCAAGGACCGGCTGCGCACCTGGCGCGAGGCCCTCGCCGTGGCTCCCCAGGGCTCCGCCGCGGGGCTCATCGGCCGGATGCGGACAGAGCTCGCCAATGACCTCAACGCGCCCGGCGCCCTCGCCGCCGTCGACGCCTGGGCCAAGGCAGCCCTGGAGACGCCGGAGACGGCCGCCGCCACGGACGCCGCACTGGTGAGCGACGCCGTCAACGCGCTCCTCGGCGTCGAACTCTAGCCCGCTGCCCCGCAACAAACCCCTGCTAGGGCTTGTCCTTGCCCCGGCGCTTGAGATAGCGCTCGAATTCGCGGGCGATGGATTCACCGCTGGCCTCCGGGAGGTCGGCGGTGTCCTTCGCCTCCTCCAGCTGGCGCACATACGCCGCAATCTCGGGATCCTCGGTGGCGAGCTCGTCCACGCCCCGCTCCCACGCGTCGGCCTCCTCCACGAGTTCCGTGGTGTCCAGCGGGACCTGGAGCAGCTCCTCAATCCGGTGCAGGAGCGCAAGCTGGGCCTTGGGCGAGGGCGCCTGGGCGACATAGTGCGGCACGGCGGCCCACAGCGACACGGTGGGAAGCCCGGCCAGCATGGCCACCTCGGCCAGCACCCCGACTATCCCCACCGGACCCTCGTACTGGGAGGCCTCGAGGTCCATCCGTTCGCGCAGGGCGGCGTCGTCCGTGGACGCGCTCACTGGAATCGGGCGGCTGTGCGGCACGTCGGCGAGCAGCGCCCCGACCAGGATCACATAGTCCACGTGGAGGGCCTCGGCATGGACCAGCAGCTCTGCCGTGTAGGCACGCCACTTATAGGACGGCTCGGTGCCCTGGACGAAGATCACGTCCACGTTCGAGTCGGGGACACTGGCCTTGAAGATCCGTGTTGACGGCCACTTGATCTTCCGTTCGCCGGCCGCCGTCCGGCGGATCGTGGGCCGGGTGAACTGGAAGTCGTAGTACTCGTCGGCGTCGATCGCAGCGGCCTTCTTGCCGCCCCAGAGCTTGTTCAGATAGCGCAGGGCATCGCTGGCAGCCTCGCCGGCGTCGTTCCAGCCCTCAAAGGCAGCCAGCATGACGGTGATGCGCCGGCCCTCGGCGACGGGCAGCAGCAGCCGCTCCGGCTCGGAGACGGCGCCTGGTTCGGTGGGGTCTGCCTCGAAGCTATTCATGCCATCACCCTACGTCCAAGACCCGGCCCCGCGCAGGCAATTGGGCGCTCAGCGTGCCCAATTTCCGCCCCGAATCCCGCGGCACGGCGGCCGGAATTCGCCGTAGGCGTAGCGCGGGCTCCGGTCCGCGGGCTTCCCCGTAGACTGGAGGGCATGCGATCCTCAGCTTCCCGGCCCCTTCTAAAAGCAGCGCTCTGGGACATGGATGGCACCATCGTCGACACCGAGCCCTACTGGATCGAAGCCGAGCGCGCCCTCGTTGAAGCCCACGGCGGACAATGGTCCCAGGACCAGGCCATGCAGCTCGTCGGGCAGGCACTGACGTTTTCCGCGGGCATCCTGCAGGAAGCCGGCGTGAAGATGGAACAGCGCGAGATCATCGACACGCTCACCGGCCATGTCATCAGCCAGGTACGGAACTCCGTTCCGTGGCGGCCGGGCGCCCGCGAACTGCTCGACGAGCTATACAACGCCGGCGTCCGCTGCGCCCTCGTCACCATGTCCGAGGGCCCGCTGGCCCGCGAGATCGTCGCGAGCCTGCCGGAACCCTACTTCGAGTTCCTGGTCACCGGGGACACCGTCACGCAGGGGAAGCCGCACCCGGAGGCCTACTTGACGGCCGTGGAACTCTTGCAGCAGCAGGATCCCGAACTGGGCCTGCACCACTGCGTGGCCCTGGAGGATTCCGTGCCGGGTGTCGCAGCGGCCGTAGCCTCCGGCGTCGTCACGGTCGCCATCCCGCATATCCTGCCCCTCCCGCACGACCCCCGCCGGACCACCTGGGACACCCTCGAAGGCCGGACCGTTGCCGACCTTGAGGAGCTGGTGGCCCTGCGGCAGGAATTCCCGGACGCCACGTTCGGCCGCGCGCCCGAATCCGACCTGCACCCAACCGGCGCCTCGGCCGGGAGCCAGCACCGTGGCTGACACCGGCAGCCGGGGGCAATCCGGCAAGAGCACGGCTTCCCGCCGCGAGGGGATCCCGCTGGGCCGCATTGCCGGCATCCCGGTATTTCTGGCGTATTCCTGGTTCATCATCGCCGCCTTCACCGTGATCGCGTACGGCCCGGTCCTGCAGAGCAACAATCCACGTCTCGGCGTCACCGCGTTCTTCGTCGCCTTCGCCTACGCGCTGCTGCTTCTGATTTCCGTGCTGGCGCACGAACTCGCCCACGCGCTCACCGCGAAGATCTTCCACTGGCCCACGGAAAAAATTGTCCTGAACCTTTGGGGCGGGCACACGCAGTTCCAAAGCTTCACGGCCTCACCTGGCCGCTCCGTCCTGGTGGCGATGGCCGGACCGGCCGCGAACTTCGTCCTGGCCGGCGCAGGCTGGCTCCTGCTTTCGTTCGGTGACCTGAGGGGTGTTGGCGACATCCTGGCCAACATCTTCGTCTGGGCCAACCTGCTGATCGGTATCTTCAACGTCCTTCCCGGCCTTCCCCTGGACGGCGGCCGGCTGGTCGAATCCGCCGTCTGGAAAGTCACCGGCAGCCAGGAAAAGGGCACCATTGCCGCGGGCTGGGCGGGCCGGATCATCGTGGTCGCCCTGGCACTGTGGTTCATCATCCTGCCCCTGGTCAGCGGCCAGCGGCCAGACATTACCTTCACCCTTATCACCGCCCTCGTGGGCAGCTTCCTGTGGATGGGCGCATCAGCGTCGATCCAGCAGGCCCGCCTGCGCGGCCGGCTGTACCTCGTCGACGCCGCCGCCCTCGCCGAGCCGGCCCTCGGCCTTCCGGAAACCGCCACAGTGGCCGACTTCCTGGACCGGGCGCCGGCAGGAAAGCCCGCCGTGGTGCTGTGCGACCGGGACGGCCGCCCCGTCGGCATCGTCGACGCCGGAGCCGCAGCCACCGTGCCCGCCGCGCTGGCCGCCGCGACCGCCCTCACCGCTGTCTCCTACCCCCTTGGCGCCGGCGCCTATGTCCCCGAATGGTCCAAGGGCCAGGAACTCGTCCAGTACCTGGCCCAGCTCGAAGGCCAGGAGTACGCCGTCGTGGACCGCGACGGCGCCGTCACCGGGCTGCTGCGCCAGTCCGCTGTGCTCAAGGCCATCACGGGCAAGTACCGGAACGAGCGCCAGAACCAGGGGCAGAACCGGTAGAGTTACTGGGCGGTCGTGAATTTCCGGCCCCCCACGCGCAAGGACCGGTGACCGCCGGCATGTCCGCGGCCACACAGCTTTACAGGAGCGAGGAACATCTTCATGAGCAGCGACACCGCCGCAGGCACTAACACCGCCACCACCCCCGCCGCAGGCGACACAACTGCCGCCGCCCCAGTCAACGGCGCGACCGGCGCGGCGCGCCGCCGCGGACCGTTCCGCGAAGGCGAGCGGGTCCAGCTCACGGACGAGCGCGGCCGCATGAACACGATCACGCTCGAAGTCGGCGGGGCCTTCCACACGCACCGGGGATTCCTGAACCATGACGAGATCATCGGCCAGCCGGACGGCTCCGTGGTGGTCAACAACGTCGGACAGCAGTACCAGACCCTGCGCCCGCTGCTCTCGGACTTCGTGCTCTCCATGCCGCGCGGCGCAGCCGTGGTCTACCCCAAGGACGCCGGCCAGATCGTCACCATGGCGGACATCTTCCCCGGCGCCCGCGTGGTCGAAGCCGGTGTCGGCTCGGGCGCCCTGTCCATCTCGCTGCTGCGCGCGGTGGGGGACAACGGCTACCTGCACTCATTTGAGCGCCGCCAGGAATTCGCGGACATCGCCCGCGGCAACGTCGAGACCATCTTCGGCGGCCCGCACCCCGCGTGGAAGATCTCGCTCGGCGACTTCCAGGAGGAAGTCGTCCGCACCGAGGAACCCGGCTCCGTGGACCGCGTGGTCCTGGACATGCTCGCCCCGTGGGAATGCCTCGACGCCGTCGCCACTGTCCTCGCACCGGGCGGAGTGTGGATCAATTATGTCGCGACTGTGACGCAGCTTTCGCGGACAGCCGAAGCCATCCGCGCCGACGGACGGTTCACCGAACCTGACGCGTGGGAATCCATGGTCCGCGGCTGGCACCTCGAGGGCCTGGCCGTCCGACCGGATCACCGGATGGTCGCCCACACCGGATTCCTGCTCGTAACCCGCCGGCTGGCCGACGGCGTCACGGGAATCTCGGTGAAGCGCCGTCCCTCCAAGACGGACTTTAACGAAGAAGACGTCAATGCCTGGACCCCGGGCGCGGTGGGCGAGCGGGCCGTTTCGGACAAGAAACTGCGCCGCGCCGCCCGCGACGCAATCGCCGGAACAAACGTCGTGGACGCCCCGGAGATAACGAACTAGGCAGCATATTTAGGATGTCTCCAGCGGCACCAGCCTTCTTAGGACTATGGTCTTAACAGAAGAGCAGGAAGGGGCTGATACACGATGGAGACTCCGAACACTGACCCGGGCCGCACACCGGCTGAGGACGCAGCGGATGCCACCGCACGCTCGGATGCGGCCCGGGCCGCATCCGGCGAGGGCGAGCGGTACCCCGCCAGTGAACTGTCCGTCGCAGAACGGCAGGTCAATATCCTCAGGGATAAGCTCCGCCACATTGACCGCCAGCTTGCTGCCGCGACGCAGAACAATTCCAAGCTCGTCAGCATGCTGGAAACGGCCAAAGCCGAAATCCTGCGGCTCAAGAACGCCCTCGACCAGGAGGGACAGCCGCCGTACAGCTTCGGCACCATCCTTCAGCTGAACCCCAAGCGGCTGCCGACCGCCGGGAACAGCGGCCAGGCGGCCACCGAAGAATCCGTGGACATCTTCAACGCCGGCCGCAAAATGCGCGTGGGGATTAGCCCGCTGGTCAACCTCAACCAGCTGGCCGTGGGGCAGGAAGTCCTGCTCAATGAGGCCCTCATGGTGGTCGCCGGGCTCGGCTACGAGCGCGCCGGGGACCTCGTCACGCTCAAGGAAATGCTCGGGCCGGACCGCGCCCTGGTGGTCGGCCGCGCCGACGAGGAGCGGGTGATCCGGCTCTCCGGTGCCCTGCTCGCCCAGCGGCTGCGGGTCGGTGACGCGCTCTCGATCGATTCACGCACCGGCTACGCACTGGAAAAAATCCCGCGCTCCGAGGTGGAGAACCTCGTGCTCGAGGAAGTTCCGGACATCACCTACCAGGACATCGGCGGCCTGGGCCCGCAGATCGAACAGATCCGCGACGCCGTCGAACTGCCGTTCCTGCACCCTGACCTGTACCGCGAGCACGGACTGAAGGCGCCCAAGGGCATCCTGCTGTACGGCCCGCCGGGCTGCGGCAAGACCCTGATCGCCAAGGCCGTGGCCAACTCGCTGGCCGCGCGGGCCGCCGAGCGCGCCGGCAAGACGGACATGAAGAGCTATTTCCTGAACATCAAGGGACCCGAGCTGCTGGACAAGTACGTCGGCGAGACGGAACGGCACATCCGCCTGATCTTCGCGCGGGCCCGGGAGAAGGCGTCGGAGGGCAGCCCGGTGGTGGTGTTCTTCGACGAAATGGATTCCCTGTTCCGCACCCGCGGCACCGGCATTTCCTCCGACGTCGAAACGACCATTGTCCCGCAGCTGCTCAGCGAGATCGACGGCGTCGAACGGCTGGACAACGTGATCGTGATCGGCGCGTCCAACCGGGAAGACATGATCGATCCGGCCATCCTGCGGCCGGGCCGCCTGGACGTCAAGGTGAAGATCCAGCGTCCCGACGCCGAGGCCGCCGCGGACATCTTCAACAAGTACATCACCACGGACCTGCCCTTCCACGAGACCGACCTCGCCGAGCACAGCGGTGACGTCCAGGCGACCGTGGACGCCATGGTCCAGCGGACCGTCGAGGCGATGTACTCCACCGAGAAGTCCAACGAATACCTCGAAGTGACCTACGCCAACGGCGACACCGAGATGCTCTACTTCAAGGACTTCAATTCCGGCGCCGTGGTGCAGAACGTCGTGGACCGGGCCAAGAAGTACGCCATCAAGGACCTGCTGACCATCGGGCAGAAGGGCCTGCGGATCGACCACCTGCTCCGGGCGGTCGTGGACGAGTTCCGTGAACACGAGGACATGCCCAACACCACCAACCCGGATGACTGGGCACGGATTTCCGGCAAGAAGGGCGAGCGCATCACCTACATCCGCACCATCGTGCAGGGCAAGGCCGGCCAGGAGCCCGGGAAGTCCATCGAGACGATGCCCAGCACAGGGCAGTACCTGTGACGGCTGTTGTCTCCGGCAAGCCGGCCGACTCGGGCGGGCTGCCGGTCGGCGGGGCCATGAGGGTGATGGGCTCGGAGACCGAATACGGCATCCACGCGCCCTCGGCACCGGGAGCCAACGCCACCATGATGTCGGCCCGTGTAATCCAGGCCTACGCCCAGGTCACGCGGCAGCGCGCCGCCGGCGGCGCCGAAACACGGTGGGACTACACCGACGAGGAACCGCTGCACGACGCCCGCGGCTGGACCCTGGAGCGCAGCAGCGCTGACCCGGAACAGCTCACGGACCAGCCTCCCGTCCTCGACGCCGAGGCGATCGCCCTCGCCTACGGGCGGCAGGAACTGGAGGCCGACGGCGAGGACGAATCGGGCACGCTGCTCATGAACATGGTGCTGGGCAACGGCGCACGGTTGTACGTCGACCACGCCCATCCGGAGTACTCCAGCCCCGAGGTGACGAACCCGCACGCCGCCGTGACGTGGGACGCCGCCGGCGACCTCGTGGCGTTGGCCGCCGTCCGCCGCCTGGCCGCCGATTCCGAACTGCCGCCGATCAACCTGTACAAGAACAACACGGACAACAAATCGGTCTCCTACGGCTCGCACGAGAACTACCTCATGCCCCGCTCGGTGCCGTTCGGCGAGATCGTCCGCGGCCTCACGCCGTTCTTCGTCACCCGGCAGATCATTTGCGGTGCCGGGCGTGTGGGTCTGGGCCAGGACAGCGCCCGGGCGGGCTACCAGATCAGCCAGCGGGCGGACTTCTTCGAAACCGAGGTGGGCCTGGAAACCACCATCCGCCGGCCCATCATCAACACCCGGGACGAACCCCACGCCACCGCGGACAAATACCGCCGGCTCCACGTCATCATCGGCGACGCCAACCTCAGCCAGGCATCCAACTTCCTCAAGTTCGGCACCACCGCCATGGTCCTGAGCCTGATCGAGGCCGGGCTGGCGCCGCGGATCGAAGTCCACGAACCCGTCGCCGCCCTCCAGGCCATCAGCCACGACACCTCGCTGACCACGCTGCTGCGCCTGGGCGACGGCCGGCGGATCACCGCCCTGGACCTGCAGTGGATCTACTTCGAGGCCGCCTCGAAGCACGCGCAGGACACCGGCGTCGCGGACGCCGTGGACGGTGACGGGCACACCCACGAGGTGCTCGAACGGTGGTCCGCCACATTGACCGAGCTCGGCGGTGACCGGGCTGCGGCCGCGTCCTCTGTGGAGTGGCTCGCCAAGTTGTCCTTGCTGGAGGGTTACCGCCAGCGTGACGGCTTGGAGTGGGACAGTGCCAGGCTGGGCCTGGTGGACCTGCAGTGGGCCGACATCCGCCCCGAAAAGGGGCTCTACTATCGGCTGCTGGCCCGCGACCGGATGCAGCGAATCGTCGACGACGCCGCGATCGCCCGTGCGGTGACTGAACCGCCGTCGGACACCCGGGCTTACTTCCGCGGACGCTGCGTCAGCCGGTTCGGCGCGGACCTCGCGGGAGCCAGCTGGGACTCGGTGATCTTCGATGTCCCGGGCCGGGGCAGGCTCCAGCGGGTCCCCACCCGCGAGCCGCTGCGCGGAACCGAAGCCCTCACCGGCGGCCTGTTTGCCCGGCACCGGGAGGCCGGGACGTTCCTGGCCGAACTGCTGGGACTCAGCCCCGGTTCCTAGGAATAAAGGCCCCCGCCGGCGCCCCCGGCGTGGCACTATTGCTACAGGATGTCCCTTAGGAGAAAAGGGACGGACATGAAGGAGAAAACAATGGCAGGCCAGGAGCAGCAGCAGCCGCAGTCGCGGGACACCGAGGTTGACGAGGACGTCCCCGCCGCGCCGCCGGCCCCCGCGGACGCCCAGGCGTCGGCAGCCACCCAGGGCGTGGACGATCTCCTCGATGAGATCGACGGCGTACTGGAGTCCAATGCCGAGGAGTTCGTCCGCGCCTTCGTCCAAAAGGGCGGCCAGTAGGAGCGCCGCCGGCCGCCGGATGAGGGCGGCGGGAGGGGCTAAGGGCCGGAAGAGTCGTTGATCCACCACGTTGAGGGAGAGCGTTAGTGCAGGAAACAACAGCCAACCGAGTAGCAGCCAACGCGACGTCCTCATTCACCGAGCATCTGCAGCGCGAACGGCCTGACTTAATGCCCTTTGGCCAAATGCCGTTCAGCCAGCTGCCGGCCACCGGGCATGCCGCCCAGCCGGCGGCTGGGCTGCAGGTCCCGCACGGCACGACGATCGTGGCGATGACTTATGCCGGGGGAGTGCTGATGGCCGGCGACCGCCGCGCGACGATGGGCAACGTGATCGCGAGCCGGCACATCGAAAAGGTCTTTCCCGCGGACCAGTACTCCGTGCTGGGCATCGCCGGAACAGCCGGAATTGCCCTCGACATCACCCGGCTGTTCCAGGTGGAACTCGAGCACTACGAGAAAATCGAGGGCACGCTGCTCAGCCTGGACGGCAAGGCAAACCGGCTCGGCGCCATGGTGCGCGGCAACCTGCCCATGGCCATGCAGGGCCTCGCTGTCGTCCCGTTGTTCGCCGGATTCGACCGGCCCGCGGGCTTTGGCAGGCTCTTCTCCTACGACGTGACGGGCGGCCGCTACGAGGAGCAGGAGCACCACGCCGTGGGCTCCGGCTCGATGTTCGCCCGCGGCGCGCTGAAGAAACTCTGGCGCCCCGGCCTTTCGGAACAGGACGCGGTGGCGGTCGCCGTCGAGGCCCTGTACGACGCCGCCGACGACGACTCCGCCACGGGCGGGCCCGATCCGGTCCGGCAACTATGGCCGGTGGTGTACATCGTGAACCGAACGGGCGCCTTCCGGGTCCCGGAGCGCGATCTCGCCGCCGTCGCCGGCCGCATCATCGAATCCCGGGCCGTCGCCCAGCGGGAGGCCTGAAATGACCCAGCAGTTCTACGTATCGCCCGAACAGCTGATGAAGGACCGTGCGGATTTCGCACGGAAGGGCATCGCCCGCGGACGCTCGGTGGTCGTCATCAGCTGCAGGGATGGGATTGCCCTCGTGGCCGAGAACCCGTCCCCGTCGCTGCACAAGATCGGCGAGATCTACGACAAGATCGCGTTCGCCGCCGTCGGCAAGTACAATGAGTTCGAAAGCCTGCGCCAAGCCGGGGTGCGCTATGCCGATGTCCGCGGCTATTCCTACGACCGGGAGGACGTCACGGCCCGCGGTCTCGCGAGCGTATACGCGCAGAGCCTCGGCGCGGTGTTTACGGCCGAACAGAAACCCTTCGAGGTGGAACTGGCTGTGGCCGAGGTCGCCCAGACCCAGGAGGCGGATCACCTGTACCGGCTGACCTTTGACGGCTCCATCGCCGATGAACAGGGCTTCATTGTGATGGGCGGCCAGGCGGACAAGGTTTCCGAAGCAGTCGCGGCGGGCTGGCAGGGCGAACTGGACTTCGCGGGCGCCATCCGGCTGGCCCTCGCCGGACTCGTGGCGGACAAGGAAACAACCACGCTGCCGGCGTCCGCGCTGGAAGTCGCGGTACTGGACCGGGCCTCGGAGAGCGGACGCGGCACCCGGCGGGCATTCCGCCGGCTCGAGGACCCGGACATCGTGGCATTGCTGGCTGAGGAGAAGTGAGATGGACAAGCGCATATTCGGCATCGAAACCGAATTCGGAATTTCCTATTCAAGTCCGGAGTCCCGGCCGCTCGCGCCCGAGGAAGTAGCCCGCTACCTCTTCCGCAAGGTGGTCAGCTGGGGACGGTCCTCCAACGTGTTCCTGACCAACGGTTCGCGCCTCTACCTGGACGTCGGGTCCCACCCGGAGTACGCCACGGCCGAGTGCGACGACCTCGCCCAGCTGATCGCGCATGACCGCGCCGGCGAACTGATCCTCTGCGACCTCGTGGACGAAGCCCAGGAGCGGCTGGCGGCCGAGGGGTTCAACGGCACCGTGTACCTGTTCAAGAACAACACGGACTCGGCCGGGAACTCCTACGGCAGCCACGAAAACTACCTCATCCCGCGCCGCGGCGAATTTTCCCGGCTCGCGGAGATCCTGATCCCGTTCCTCGTGACCCGGCAGTTGATCGCCGGGGCCGGCAAGATCCTGAAGACCCCGCACGGGGCCACCTTCGCCTTCTCCCAGCGGGCCGACCACATCTGGGAGGGCGTCTCCTCCGCCACCACCCGCTCCCGGCCGATCATCAACACCCGGGACGAGCCGCACGCCGACGCCGAGTTCTACCGCCGCCTGCACGTGATCGTGGGCGACTCCAACATGTCCGAATCAACGGCCCTGCTGAAGATCGGCACGGTGGACCTGATCCTGCGGATGATCGAGGCCGGGGTGATCATGCGCGACATGCGCATGGAGAACCCGATCCGGAGCATCCGGGAAATCTCCCACGACCTCAGCGGCCGGGCACTGGTCCGGCTCGCCAACGGCCGGCAGCTCACCGCCCTGGAAATCCAGCGCGAGTACCTGGGCAAGGTCACGGCGTTCGTGGCCGAGCACGGCGCGCACAACGCACACGTGCCGCTGATCCTGGACCTTTGGGAGCGCACGCTGGACGCCATCGAAAGCGGCGACACGAGCACCATCGACACAGAAGTGGACTGGGCGATCAAGAAGAAGCTCATGGACAACTACCGGGAACGGCACGGGCTGGGGCTGGACGCGCCCCGGATCGCGCAGCTGGACCTGACGTACCATGACATTTCCCGCGGCCGCGGACTGTTCTACCTGCTCCAGGCCCGCGGGGCCGTCCGCAGGATAGTGGACGACACGACGGTCAAGGATGCGGTGGATGCCCCGCCGCAGACCACCCGGGCCAAACTCCGCGGCGACTTCGTCCGGCGTGCCCAGGAGCTCGGCCGCGACTACACGGTGGACTGGGTTCATTTGAAGCTGAACGACCGCGCCCACCAGACCATCCTGTGCAAGGATCCGTTCCGGAGCGTCGATGACCGGGTGGATGCGCTGCTGGACTCGATGGGCTGATACTCAGCTTCGCACGTTATTCTGAGGTAGGGCCGCCTGGCGGCCGCCGCTTTCTTTGCCGCGGGAAACCGAACGGCACTGAGTCCACCCTGCCTCGACGAAAGTTTCCAAGTGCGCCGACTACTAGCAATTCTTCTTCCCGGACTGCTGCTGCTGACCGCCTGCGGCGGCGGCGAAGCGCCCCCGGCTCCGGAACCCACCAGCCAGTCCGCGGGTGAGACCGCGAAGCTGGACTCGGTCAAATTGACGGAGAACGGTGACAAGAAGGCCCCCGGTGTCGAATTCACCAAACCGCTCGATGTCAAGGAACCCACCGTCAAGGTGGTCACCGAAGGCAGCGGCGACCGGGTCAAGGCCAACCAGATCGCCAACATCTCGATCGTCGCCTTCAACGGCAAGGACGGCAGCACCCTCGAAGACACGTTCCCGAACGATCCCGAGCCGCTGGAGCTGAACGACGAGCTCAAGAGCAGCAGCCCCGTGATCTACAACGCGTTTGTGGGCGCCAAGATTGGCTCCCACCTTGCCCTGGCCGTCCCCGGCCAGGCCGCAGCAGAGGGTACCGAGGCCAAGCCGACGCAGCTCCTGATCGTCAAGGTGCTCTCCGCCAAGGACGCTCCGCCGGTCCTGGACAAGCCTGAGGGCGACGCCGTCACCCCGCCGGCCGGGCTGCCGACCGTCAAGGAAAACGACAAGGGCATTCCGGAAATCTCCGTGGCCGGCGTCAAGGCTCCCACCGCGCTGGTCTCGCAGGACCTCATCAAGGGCAAGGGCCAGGCCCTCAAGGAGACCGACACCATCACCGTGAACTACGTCGGCGTCGCCCTCGCCACCGGCAAGGTCTTCGATTCCAGCTTCGACAGTGGCAAGAAAGCCACCTTCCCGCTGACCGGCGTCATTAAGGGCTGGACCCAGGGCCTGACCGGCAAGACGGTCGGCTCCCGCGTCCTTTTGGTGGTCCCGAAGGACCTCGCCTACGGTGATCAGGGCCAAGGCGACGCCAAGGGCGATCTCGTCTTCGTCGTCGACATCCTCGGCGTCAAGTAATCCACCGCATCCACAACACGTCACCCCCAAAGGAGCACCCATGTCATTTGGACAGCGCAACCTCGACCGCGAAAAGCCCGAAATTGACTTCCCCGAAGGAGACGTCCCCACCGAACTGGTCATCACCGACCTGATCGAAGGGGACGGCGCCGAGGCCAAGCCCGGCGACACTGTTTCCACCCACTACGTGGGCGTTGCCTGGTCCACCGGTGAAGAATTCGACGCCTCCTGGGGCCGCGGCGCGCCCCTGGACTTCCGGGTCGGCGTCGGCCAGGTCATCCAGGGCTGGGACCAGGGCCTGCTGGGCATGAAGGTCGGCGGCCGCCGCCGCCTGGAGATCCCGTCCGAGCTTGCCTATGGCTCCCGTGGCGCCGGCGGGGCAATCGGCCCCAACGAGGCCCTGATCTTCGTCGTGGACCTCGTCGCCGTCCGCTAACGCGCGGACGCCAGCTACGCGGGCTGAACCGGTCGTCTGATTCAGCCCGCTGAATCAGGCGCACACGGCGCAAAGCGCGGTAACAATCGGGAAAGTTCTTCCGGCTGTTACCGCGCTTTCGTCATTTTCCGGGACGGGCTTTAGTACCCTTGCGAGGTGTCCGCCTCACGTACAGAACGCCTCCTGAACCTGCTCATCGCACTGCTCAATACCAAGTACGGCCTGCGCCGCAGCGAACTGCGCGAAAAGGTCTACCACGACACGACGAGCACGGACGTGGCCTTCGGCCGCATGTTCGAACGGGACAAAGGCGAGTTGCGCCAGTTCGGGTTCGACGTCGAAACCGTCACGGACACGGGCTGGGGCTCCGACGACCCGGCGACCACCCGCTACCGGATCGGCAAGGAGTCGAACCGGCTGCCCGACGTCAGCCTCACGCCCGAGGAATGCACCGTCCTCATCCTCGCAGCGCAACTCTGGGAGCACGCCGCCCTCGGCTCCGCCGCCGTGGACGCGGTCCGCAAACTGCAGGCCGCCGGCGGCCTGCCCGACGCCGAACTTCCCACCGGAGTCCAGCCGCGCATCCGCCCCGCAGGCCAGGCCTTCGAAGACCTGGTCGCCGCGATGCACTCCCAGCACCCGGTCAGGTTCAGCTACCTCGCCGGCAGCACGGGCGAGGAGCAGGAACGACTGGTGGAGCCCTGGGGCCTGGGCAGCCGCTTCGGCCAGTGGTACCTCGTGGGCCACGACCGGGACCGGTCGGACAAACGGTTCTTCCGGCTGTCCCGGCTGACGTCCGCCGTGACGGTGCTGGACAAGGAGAGCTTCACACCGCCTCCCGCCGGCTTCAACGTCCGCGCCGAACTGGCCGCTCTGGCCGAATTGCCCGTGCAGACCGCCGTCGTCGACGTCGAGGAAGGACGGCTGCTGGGACTCCGCAAACGCGCCCTGCCGGTCACGGACCCGGCACAGGAACCCGGGGAGCCCGGATCCGGGGGACTCTGGTCCGGAGAACTCCGATCCGGGGGGCGGCGGCGCGCGGCCGGCACGGACAGACTCGCGGTGACCTTCCGCGACGCCGAGACCCTCGGCGAGGAACTGGCCTCCTACGGTCCCCGGGTCACCGTGATTTCGCCGCCCGACGTTGCCGCCGCCGTCCACCGCCGCCTCAGCGCCGCCGCCGCGTTCGTTGCCCGGCCGGCGCCCGAGGTGGCGTTCCCGGAGGCCGGGCGCGCCGGCCGGCCCCGCAAACGGACCTCCGAGGATCAGCTCAAGCGGATGCTGCAGCTGGTGCCCTTCCTGGTCCACAACCAGGGACTGCACATCAGCGAGGTGGCCGCCCGGTTTGGGATCACCCGCAAGGCGCTCGAGGACGACCTGCGGATCCTGATCTGCTCGGGACTGCCGGAAGGCTACCCCGACGATCTGCTGGACATTCAGTGGGACGATGACCACGTGTTCATCACCCAGGACCTGGACCTGACCCGCCCCGTCCGGTTCACGGTGGACGAGGCCTGCGCCCTCCTGACCGGTCTGGAGACCCTCAACGGCTTGCCAGAGATCGCCGAAGGCGGCGCGCTGGAATCCGTGACGCTCAAGCTCATGGCCGCGGCGGGGGAGGAGGGGCTCAAGGCGGCCGCGCTCTCCGGGCCCGAGGTGGCCCCGGGCAACACCGAAACGCTCGAAACCGCCCGCGCGGCCATCGAGTCCGGCGCGCAGCTGCACCTGAGGTATTTCTCGCCGCAGCGCGACGCCGTGTCCGAACGCGATGTGGACCCCTTGCGGCTGTATTCGCTGGACAACACGTGGTATCTCGAGGCGTACTGCCACTCCGCCAACGGCCTGCGCAACTTCCGGCTGGACCGGATCGAAGCCATGGCGCCCAACGGCCGGCCCGTGGCAGCCACGGCAAAGCCGGCGGACAGCTTCCCGGTGAAACTTTTCACCCCGAACGACGACGATACGGTGGTGGTCGTGGAGCTTGCGCCCCGTGGCACCGGACTCGCCGACGACTATTACGCCGAGCGGACCGCGGCCCTGCCCGGCGGCGGCCTCCTCGCCGAAATCCGGTTCGGCAGCACCGACTGGCTGCCGATGTTCGTGGCCCAGCACGGCGGGATGGTGCGGATCCTGCAGCCGGGCGCCGTCGCAGACGCGTCCCGGGAGTGGCTCGCCGCGGCCCTGACGCAATACGAAGACTCGTCGGATCGCCCGATAGACTGATCCGCATGCCTTGGTGGTCCTGGATCGTGATTTGGATAGCGCTCGTCGCGCTTTCGCTGTTGTTCTTCGGCGTGCTCGGCTTGCGGCTGTTCCGGCAGGCCACGACGACGCTTGCAGAACTGAGTGAAGCCGCGGACCGCTTTTCCCAGGTGCCCTCATTTGCGGACCCCGGATCGGGGCACACAGCGGCCGACGCCGACGCCCCGGACGGCGCGGACGCAGCCCCCCGTCCCGAACCCGGGAGCGCCGTTTTTGCCTCGCCTGCCCGGATGCGTCATGATTACCACGCATCCAAGTTCTCCCGGCAGAACGCCCGCCGGTTGCGCCGCATCCAGCGCAAGAAGGATCGCGGGCAACCGCAGGCACTGCGCGACATCGAAACGCGTTAGACATAGGATGTATTCAAACGAAAGGACCTCCCCAAATGAGGCTTGAAGGCTGGCATCTCATCATCATCATCGTTCTGGCATTGGTGCTGTTCGCTGCGCCGAAGCTGCCGGGCATGGCCCGCAGCCTGGGCCAGTCGATGCGCATTTTCAAGTCGGAAGTCCGTGAAATGAAGAAGGACGGCTCCTCCGACGCCAAGGATGGCTCCGACCCGGTCGAAGGCCGGGTCATCAACCACCCGCAGGCCGGCGCTCCGGAAAGCCGAACGGGCGACGGTACCGACGTTCCGCCGTCGACCCGCGCCTAAGACCGCATGGCAGTAACCATGAGCCGTCGATCGAACCCCGAGGGGAGGATGGCGCTCCTCGACCACCTGAAAGAGCTGCGCAACCGGCTCTTCAAGGCGGCAATCGCCGTCGTCCTCGGGACAGTGGTGGGTTTCTTTGTCTACCAGCCGATGCTGTCGGCGCTGATCAAGCCCATCCGCGACCTGAACACGCACGAGGGCCGCCAGGCCACCCTGAACTTTGACGGCGTCGCGAGCTCCTTCGACCTGATGATCCAGGTGTCCGTGTTCCTTGGCCTGATCATTGCCAGCCCGGTCTGGCTCTACCAGCTGTGGGCCTTCATTGTGCCCGGGCTGCACAAGAAGGAACGGCGCCTTGCCCTGTCCTTTGTAGCAGCTGCCGTGCCGCTGTTCCTCGGCGGCGTCCTGCTGGCCTGGCTCGTGCTGCCCAACGCGGTGCGAGTACTGACCGATTTCACGCCGTCGGGCGGCTCCAACTTCATCAGCGCCCAGGTGTACCTGTCCTTCGTCCTGCGGCTGCTGCTGGCCTTCGGCATCGCTTTCCTCCTCCCGGTGGTCCTGTTCGGGCTGAACCTGGCCGGCCTGATCAAGGGCCAGCAGCTTCTCAAGAGCTGGCGGATCACGGTGTTCCTGGTGTGCCTGTTCGCCGCGATGGCCGCGCCCGGCGCCGACGCCATGAGCATGTTCTACCTTGCCGGCCCCATGCTGGCGCTGTTCTTCGCCGCGATCGGGCTCTGCCTGCTCAACGACCGCCGGCGCGAACGGCGTGCCGTCAAGCGCGAGGCTGAGACGGAAGCCACGGCCGACCACGCCACCCCCAGCTCCGAGCTGGAGAATCTCTAGCCTTTCGCGCATTAGGCTGGAAGCATGTCGTCACACCCCGGGCCGGAATCACCGTCCGAACGTTACCGCGCCAGCGTCGAGCGGGCCGCCGAAGCCAAGACCTATCTGGGCGGATTCATCCGGACGCTCGAATTCGAGCTCGATGACTTCCAGCGTGAAGCCTGCCTGTCCCTGCAGACCGGGCGCGGCGTCCTGGTGGCCGCCCCTACCGGGGCAGGGAAAACGATCGTGGGGGAGTTCGCCATCTATCTGGCGCTCCAGCGCGGGCTCAAGGCGTTCTACACCACACCCATCAAGGCGCTGAGCAACCAGAAATACTCCGAGCTGGCCGCCAAGTACGGCGCCGCCCAGGTGGGCCTGCTCACCGGCGATACCAGCATCAACGGCGACGCCCCCGTCGTGGTCATGACCACCGAGGTGCTCCGCAACATGCTCTACGCGGATTCGGACACCCTTGATGACCTCGGCTTCGTGGTCATGGACGAGGTCCACTACCTCGCCGACAGATTCCGCGGCGCGGTGTGGGAAGAAGTCATCATCCACCTTCCCAGCGAGGTCCAGGTGGCCTCGCTGAGCGCCACGGTGTCCAACGCCGAGGAGTTCGGTGCGTGGCTGGACACCGTCCGCGGGCAGACCGACGTGATTGTCTCCGAACACCGCCCGGTGCCCCTGTGGCAGCACGTCATGGTGGGCCGGAAGATCGTGGACCTGTTTGCCGGCGACACCAGCTTTGACGAAATCGCCCCCGCCGGCGAGGTCGAAGGAAGCGAGGCCGGCGCCGCCCAGGAGACGGCGACCACGGCGTCGCTGACCGCCTCAATCCAGCCCGCCGTCACTGCGGAGTTGCCCGGCCGGGCCGGGTTCGAGGTCAACCCGGAACTACTGTCCATGGCACGGGCCGAGAGCCAGATGAATTTCCGTGGCCGCTTCGGCCACGGCGGCCGCAGCCAGCGCCGGAACCAGCGCAGCCAGCGGGACGAACCGCAAAGCGCCCAGCGCAGCCCGGTGCGGAAGGCCAGCCGGCCGCAGGTCATCGCCAGCCTGGACCGGCAGGACCTCCTGCCGGCCATCACCTTCATCTTCTCCCGGGCCGGCTGCGATGCCGCCGTTGCCCAGTGCGTCGCGGCCGGACTGTGGCTGACCACCGAGGCGGAACAACTTCTCATCGCCCAGCGCGTCGACGAAGCCGCCCAGGACATCCCCTCTGACGACCTCGACGTCCTCGGCTTCTGGAGCTGGCGGGACGGCCTGATGCGCGGACTCGCGGCGCATCACGCCGGCATGCTGCCCACGTTCAAGGAAGTCGTGGAAAAGCTGTTTGTCGACGGGCTGGTCAAGGCCGTCTTCGCCACCGAGACGCTTGCATTGGGTGTGAACATGCCGGCCCGCTGCGTCGTGCTGGAAAAGCTGGACAAGTTCAACGGCGAGGCGCACGTCAACATCACGGCGGGGGAGTACACCCAGCTGACGGGCCGCGCCGGACGCCGCGGAATCGACGTCGAGGGCCACGCCGTCGTCCTGTGGCAACCGGGCACGGATCCGGCCGCCGTCGCGGGCCTCGCCTCACGACGGACCTACCCGCTGAACTCCAGCTTCCGGCCCACATACAACATGTCGATCAACCTCCTGGCGCAGTTCGGCAGGCCCCGCGCGCGGGAGATCCTCGAATCCTCCTTTGCCCAGTTCCAGGCGGACCGTTCCGTGGTTGGGCTGGCCCGTCAGGTCCGGAGCCGGGAGGAATCGATCGCCGGATTCAGCAAGGCGATGACCTGCCATCTGGGCGACTTCACCGAATACGCGCGGCTGCGGCGGGCGCTTGGCGACGCCGAGACGACCGCCTCCCGGAGCACCTCGCGGGCCAGGAAGTCCCTCACCGAGGACTCCCTGAGCCGGCTGCTTCCAGGCGACGTGGTGGACGTCCCCGCAGGCAAGTCACCGGGCCTCGCGGTGGTGCTCAGTTCCGACCACGAGTCCCGGGAACCGCGCCCCGCCGTGATGACCCTGGACAACCAGCTGCGCCGGATCGGCCTGCACGACGTGGAGGGCCCGTTGTCGCCGATCACGCGGATCAGGATTCCCAAGTCGTTCAACGCCAAGGTGCCCAAATCACGGCGTGACCTGGCGTCCTCGGTGCGCAACGCCATCCGCGAGCACCGGCCGCCCGCGCCCCCGCGCCGCGACGACGACTTCGGCCGGGCCTCCGCCGCGCCCAACCAGGAGAAGCGGATCGCCGAGCTGCGCCGGGAGCTCCGCGCCCACCCGTGCCACGGTTGCAGCGAACGCGAGGACCATGCCCGGTGGTCCGAGCGCTGGTGGAAACTGCGCCAGGAAACGGACGGGCTGATCCGTCAGATCCAGGGTCGGACCAACACCATCGCCAAGACGTTCGACCGCGTGTGCGGCGTCCTGACCGGCTACGGCTACCTGGAGACCTCGGACACCGGCGTGCTCTCCATCAGTGCAGACGGGCAACGGCTGCGCCGGATCTACGGCGAAAAGGACCTGCTGATTTCGCAGTCCCTGCGGATGGGTGCGTTCAACGACCTCGACGCCGCCGAAATCGCCGCCCTGGCCAGCGTGCTGGTCTACCAGGCCAAACGGGAGGACCGTGGGCTTCGGCCCAAGATGCCCAGCGTGTCGCTGGAATCCGCGGTGGATACCGTGGTGCACGAATGGTCTGCTCTGGAGGACATCGAGGAGGCCAACAAGCTGCCTCTTACTGGCGAGCCCGAGCTTGGCCTCGTCTGGCCGATCTTCAAATGGGCCAAGGGCCGGCACCTTCAGGACGTGCTCAGCGGCACCGACCTGGCGGCGGGCGACTTTGTCCGCTGGGTCAAACAGGTCATTGACCTGCTGGACCAGCTCGCCGACATCCCGAACCTAGACCCCCGGATTGTCCGGCTCTGCTCGGAGGCCATCAAACTGATCAAACGCGGCGTCGTCGCCTATTCCTCCGTGGCCTAGGGCCGCAGCAGTGGGCCTCTACTGCGTTTTGTGCGCTTTCCGTGTTTGCGCCTTATTGAGTTTGCCGAATTTTTCGATCGCGCCGGCGTTGGGCCGGCCACCAGCTACAAGGAGTGCCCGCCCCATGACCGATTCGCCGGCCGCCGCCCGCAACGTCACGCTGTACCGCAATGGCTCCGTCTACACAGCGGCCGATCCCTTTGCCACCGCCATGCTGGTCGACGGCGACACCGTGGCCTGGGTCGGGTCCGAGCAGGCTGCGTCCTCCATCGCGGACTCCAGCATGGAGATCATCGATCTGCAGGGCGCACTCCTGGCACCGGGTTTCGTCGATTCCCACGCCCACCTGACGGAAACAGGAATCGCGCTGGACGGGCTCCAGCTGGCGGGCGCGCGCTCGGCCGCCGAACTGCTCGATGCTGTTGCGGCTTCCAGCGCCTCCGTATCCGGAACCGTCCTGGGCCACGGCTGGGACGAAACCACGTGGGCCGATCCCACCCTGCCCTCCCGGGAGGAAATCGAACGCGCGGCCGGCGGCCGCCAGGTCTATCTGTCGCGCGTGGATGTCCACTCGGCCCTCGTGTCCAGCTCTCTGGCGGCGGCTGCGCGGCTGGACGGCCTCGACGGCGACGGCGGCGGCGGCCAGGTCAAGCGCGGGGCGCACACCGCCGCCCGCCTGGCGGCCCGCCAACTCCCGACGGCCGCGCTGCGCGCCTACCAGCAGCGGGCCCTCACAGAGGCGGCCGCCAACGGGTACGTTGCCCTCGCCGAAATGGCCGCCCCGCACATCGGGAGCATCGAGGACCTGCAGGTCGCCTCGGCCTGGAACACCACCCCCGGCGGGGAGAACCAGGCAGACAACGCGGCCGGCATGGCGGTGCCGGAGATCCTGCCGTACTGGGGTGAGCTCGCCACATCCGAGGAACATGCCCGCTCCATCCTGGACGGACTGGGTATCGCGGTCCTGGGCCTGGCCGGCGACCTCAACATCGACGGCTCCATCGGCTCACGGACCGCGTCCCTCCGCGCGGACTACGCCGACGCCCCCGGAGAGCGCGGCAGCCAGTACCTCTCCGTCGCCGACGCAGCGGCCCACCTTGCGGCGTGCTCGCTCCTGGGGATCCAGGCAGGCTTCCACGTGATCGGCGACGCCGGCCTGGACGCGGCCCTGGACGCCCTCGACCTGGCTGCCGCCGAGGTAGGGGAGCAGCGCGTCCGCGCCGCAGGGCACCGTTTCGAGCACGTCGAACTCGCCGACCCCGCGGCCATCAGCCGGCTCGCACGCTATTCGATTACCGTCAGCGCCCAGCCGGTCTTCGACGCACTGTGGGGCGGTGAGAACAGCCTGTACCAGCAGCGCCTCGGTTCCCGGCAGCTGGGAATGAACCCCTTTGCAAGCTTCTACTCAGCCGGCGTGCCGATCTGCTTCGGCAGCGACAGCCCGGTGACGCCACTGCGGCCGTGGTCCAGTGTGAGGGCCTGCCTGCAGCACACCAACCCTGCGGAGCAGATCTCCGCCCGGGCAGCGTTCCTTGGCCACACCCGCGCCGGCTGGCGGGCTGCCCGCTACCCCAACCCGATGGCCGGACAACTGGTGCCGGGGGCTCCGGCCAGCTTCGCGGTCTGGGAAGTCGAGGAACTCATGGTCCAGGTCTCCGACGGAAGGGTGCAGTCCTGGAGCACCGACCCGCGCGCCCGGACACCGCTCCTGCCTGCGCTGGACACCGGAAGCGACCCAGCCTGCCTCCTGACCGTACGAGACGGCCAGCGGCTCCATGCCAGTGGCGGCCTGGGCGCCTGAGCCGGTCACCTCAACTGGGCACCCGAACCGGGCGGCCGCCGTCGGGCCCCTGTCACTAACGCCCGTCACTAAGGCCCGTCATCAAGCCTACGGAGCCGAAACATTCCCCCGCGCCGCTCCGCCCTGAACTGGAACGACGGACATAAGGGCAGGTCACGGCTCGGTTGACAGATCGGGCCGCCCCCGTAGCATTGAGGGGCAACGGCGGCTTGCGTATGGCGCAGGCTCCGGCAGTCCCCGGTCCATTCCAGGTTGCCGCACCCGCGGGAACTTATTCTGGTCATGACCACGGGCACCCCCAGGGGGCGGGTCTACTTCGCAGCAGAAAACGGTTCCGGCGCCGCAATTTTCAGGCCTGACGGAACTGGCCCGAAGCGGGTGGACCTGCCCGGGCGATGATGCGGGCCTGTCATGCGCGCACAACTCCCTATAATGGGAAGTTGCGCCTGAATTTCCCGAACGATCGTCTTTCGGCGCACCGACCGCTCCCTTCAAGGAAAGGCCTCGCTGTGCGTGTCCTCACCATCATCCCCACCTATAACGAGCTGGAATCGTTGCCCAAGACCCTCGGTCGCCTGCGCACAGCCGTGCCCGCGTCCGACGTGCTGGTTGTCGACGACAACAGCCCCGACGGCACGGGGCAGCTGGCAGACCGCATGGCCGCCGAAGACGGCCAGGTCCACGTCCTGCACCGCGCTGGAAAGGCCGGGCTCGGAGCCGCGTACATCGCGGGCTTTAAGTGGGGCCTGGACGCCGGCTACGACATCCTCGTAGAGATGGACGCGGACGGCTCGCACCAGCCCGAACAGCTGCCCCAGCTGATTGAGGCCGTGGAGCAAGGCGCGGACCTCGCCATGGGGTCGCGCTGGGTGCCCGGCGGCAGTGTGGTCAACTGGCCCATCTACCGGCAGGCCATCAGCCGAGTCGGCAGCACCTATGCCCGGATCATGCTGGGCGTGAAAATCAAGGACGTGACCGGTGGTTTCCGCGCGTTCCGCCGGACCACTCTGGAGAAGCTGAACCTGGATGCGGTGGACTCGGTGGGCTACGGCTTCCAGGTGGACCTGGCCTGGCGGGTGGCCAAGCTCGGGCTGACGATCGTGGAGCGCCCCATCACCTTCGTCGAGCGCGAGCTCGGCGCTTCGAAAATGAGCGGCAACATCGTGGTGGAAGCCATGATCAACGTCACCAAATGGGGACTGACTGCCCGCTGGAACAAGCTACGCGGTAAGCAGGACGGCAAGTAGGACCACCGGCAGCGCGGACGGCTCCCGTCCCGCAGGGCACCTAAGGCACACAAGGCTCTTGCCACAGAAAAGGGCCGGGCCCGCATCAATCAAGTGATGCGGGCCCGGCCCTTGCCGTAGCGTGTGCGCCGGGCTCTAGGCCGAGCGGCGTTCGCCGCGGCGTTCGCGCAGGATGGTGAGGCGGTCTTCGAGGATCTGCTCAAGCTCGGGAAGCGTGCGGCGTTCCAGCAGCATGTCCCAGTGCGTGCGCACTGCCTTTTCATTGCTGTTGACGGGGCGTTCGCCGTCCACCAGCAAGGCTTCCTTGCCCGTCTTCGAAACCCAGACCGGGGGGATTTCGGCTTCCGAGGAGAACGTCACGAACACCTGCTCGCCGTCCTCGCAACGGTATTCAACCCGCTGGCGCGGAGCCGGTTCGACGCCGGATTCGGTCTCCATGCTCTGTGCGCCAAGGCGCATACCCCGCAGGCTGCGATCGCTCATCTTTTCTCCCTCTATTCGGTTCGCAGGGTCAAGCCCTGCGTTGTCCGGGGACCGTCGGGCGCCGGACTTCTGGTTGCACAGCGCTGTACCGTGCCTGGCCCGTGTGGCCCGGCCAAATGACAGTCACCAGTGAACAAAACTGTTTGGAACGTCATTGGAATCAACGCTGTGCGGAGCGTATTTGTTCCGGACGACTGAACGGACCGGACAAATATTCAAGTATACGGGAGTGGTGTGGGTGAGGTAAAGCGAGTACCCATGCAGCGCGAACTGCGTAGGCTGTACCCGGCCAATCAGGCCTTAAGCTGGTTGGCCCCCGCAACCGCGCCGGAAAGGCGGGGCTGCGGGGGCCGACAGGTGCCGGGGGCTAGGACCGGCTTACTTGGCCGTCAGCCGCCGCGGGCGCTGGCTGCGGAGCAGCCTCCGGCGTCGACGGCTCCTGCACCTGGGCCGGGACGCCGCCCAGGACGCTGCCGATCCCCTTGAGTGCCTCGCCGATCTCGCTCGGAACAATCCACAGCTTGTTCGAGCTGCCTTCGGCGATCTTCGGGAGAGTCTGCAGGTACTGGTAAGCCAGCAGTTTCTGGTCCGGGTTGCCCTTGTGGATCGCGTCGAAGACCTTCTGGATGGCCTGCGCCTCGCCGTCTGCCCTCAGGATTGCGGCTTTGGCGTCACCTTCGGCTTTCAGGATGGAGGACTGGCGCTGGCCTTCGGCGGTGAGGATTGCAGACTGCTTGGTTCCTTCCGCGGTCAGGATGGCGGCGCGACGGTCACGCTCGGCCCGCATCTGCTTCTCCATCGAATCCTGGATCGAGTGGGGCGGATCGATCGCCTTGAGCTCCACTCGGGAGACGCGGATGCCCCAGCGTCCGGTCGCCTCGTCCAGGACTCCGCGGAGCTGGCCGTTGATCTGGTCGCGGGACGTCAGCGCTTCCTCGAGGTTGAGTCCGCCGACCACGTTGCGCAGGGTGGTGGTGGTGAGCTGTTCCACGGCCTGGATGTAGTTGGCGATCTCGTAGGTGGCGGCCCGGGCGTCAGTGACTTGGAAATAGACCACGGTGTCGATCGAAACAACCAGGTTGTCCTCGGTGATGACGGGCTGCGGCGGGAAAGAAACCACCTGTTCACGCAAGTCCAGCAATGGCAGCAGGCGGTCCACAAAGGGAATCAGCAAGGTCAGGCCGGGATTCAGGGTGCGTTGGTATTTGCCCAGCCGTTCAACGACGCCGGCCCGGGCCTGTGGAATGATCCGGACCGACCGGACCAGCACAATAATTACGAACACAATTAGTACCAGCAGCACAATTGCGACTGCGATATTCATACTTCACCTATTCCCCAGTTGTTTGGTTTTGGTCCCGCTCCTTGCAGATCCGCGGCCTGCTGCCTGCAGGTGACCGCAGAACTGGCGTCCCCTATTGGATGGCCGATTCCGGCTGCGGCGCCACGATGGCAGTGGCACCGTCGATGGCGCTGACCACCGCCTGTTGGCCGGGTGCCAGGACTCCCGATTCGGACCGCGCGCTCCAGACGTCCCCGCCGATTTTGACGAGCCCGCCGCTTTCGCTTACCGCTTCCATGACGACGGCGGATTCGCCGATGAGCCGCTCAATGTTCGTGCGTTGATCTGCAGGGCCTCGATGGAGGTGTTTAAGTGCCACCGGCCGGACAAAGCCGATCATCAGCAGGGATGCCACGCAGAAGGCAATAATTTGAAGCCACAGATCGGCCCCCGCGAAGTCCGCTACTAATCCGGCGAGAGCGCCGCCGCCGAGCATGATGAAAAACAGGTCCAGGGTGAGCATCTCGACCACGGCAAACAGGAGAAACAGCGCGAGCCAAAGCGCCCACCAATTCTCGACCAGCCATACAGACATCAATTCCCCCTTGAGTTCCGGGAGCTGAAGGCACAGCCCCCCAGTAACTGTATTTCCATACTATGCGGAAGGCAGAGGGCTGGGACCGGCAGGCGGAAATTCATGGCCAAAGTGGCCAAGTCGTTATTTCCCGGGGCAATTTCTCCGTCCGGAGTCCCCGCCCTGGTGGTCTAGGGGCGTCCTGAACCGCTCCGCAGCACCCCGGGAGTGTTCACGCGATGCGTTCAAAAACGCTGATCCGGAAGCGTGCCGAGACGGCGGTCCGCTCCGGAAGACTGGCCTCGAGGGCGCCGAGCGCGGCACGGTCCAGGTGATGGCCTGCGGGCCCCATGAACGCAAGGTTGGCCACGTCACGCGGGCTCAGGGACAACGGCAGGTCCAGATCCCGCGATTCGACGGGCGCGAAGTGCTGGCCCAGGGACGCGACGAGACGCTCGTCCTTGCCCGGCTCGATCCCCAACATCCCGGCCTGCCCGGCAACCTCGGCCAGGTGGCCGGGCCGCGGCGTGACCACTACCAGCCGGCCGCCGGGTCGGAGCACCCGGGCGAACTCGGGCGCGTTGCGCGGCGCAAAGACCACCGTGACGACGTCGACGGCGTTATCCGCGACGGGCAGCGGCTGCCAGACATCCGCGACCACATTCACGGCTTCCGGATTCATCCTTGCGGCGCGGCGCAGTGCGAACTTCGAAATGTCCAAGCCGATTGCGGCGGCCCAGTCACCGTCCTGCCGATCCACTGCCACCCGATCGAGCAGGGCCCTGAGGTAGTGGCCAGTTCCCGTTCCGGCGTCCAGCACCACCGGGTGGCGGGACGTGGCCTCCAGGACGGCGGGTGCGGCCATCGCTGCGACGGCTTCGGCCAGCGGCCGATAGTGCCCGGCGGAGAGGAAATCGAATCGGGCGGCCACCATGTCGGCTGTATCCGCTTCAAACACGGTTCCCTTGCCGACCAGGAAGTTGAAGTATCCCTGCTTGGCGGCATCAAAGCTGTGGCCGCCGCCGCACACGAGGGTGGGGGCCGCGCCCCCGCCGGGCCGGAGAACGTTCCGGCACACCGGGCACAGGAGGGGGAGTTCGGGGGCGGGAGGCATAGCTTCATCCTAAGCGGGGATCCGGTACTCCCTGCGGGACAGGGAACACGCGGCGGGCTACTTGGGAACGGTCCGGGGCCGGCCCTCCGCACCGCGGGTGGACGGTTGGAGCGTCCGCGCCGCACCGCAGGGAGTGAGGTATTTCACAGTGCGCGCACCACGGGCTAGGCTCGCAAGCGTGAAATCTGAACAACTTCCGCTGCTCAATTCCGTCTCCGCCCCCGCCGTGCACCCTGACGGCTCTCGCGCCGTGGTGTCCGTAATTCGGCCGGACTTCGACGCCGACGCCTACGTGGGACAGCTCTGGACCGTCCCCGTAGACCCGGGCTTGGACGTCCTGGACTACAACGATCCTGCCCAACGGCCGCGCCGTTTGACCCGCGGATTCCGGGACACGGCACCTGACTTTTCGCCGGACGGGCAGGCCCTTGCCTTCCTGCGCGCGGCCCCCGGCGGCAAGCCGCAGCTGCACGTCGTGGAGGCAACCGGCGGCGAACCGCAGCCGCTGACGGCAGCCCCGCTGGGAGTCAGCTCCTTCGCCTGGTCACCCGATTCCCGGACCATTGTCTTCAGTGCCAGGACCCCTGATGAGGGCCGGTACGGCAGCGTCGACGGCGTGGGCGCGGGCAGCGAGGACGCCCGGCTGATCACCGATTTCAAGTACCGGATAAACGGTCTTGGCTACACCGCTGACAAGCCCCTGCACCTGTTCCTCCTCGAAGTCCCGCAGCTCGATGCCGAGCCGAAGGTGGCCCCGGCCGGACGCGCGCTGAAGGCACTCGGCGCCGCGGCTGATCCCACGGAGGCTGCCGGCCGCGTGCTGCCGGCCGCCAAGCAGCTCACCACCGGTCCAGCCGATCACAACGGCGCCAGCTTCAGCTCCGACGGCGGCACTATCTACGTCACGGCGGCGCTTCATGAAGGCCAGGACACCGACCTCGTCAGCCGGATCTATGCGATTCCCGCCGCCGGAGGGCAGCCGCAGGCCATCACACCGGCCAATGCCCGGCCACAGACCGTCAGTGCGGTGCGCCAGTCCGCGGACGGGAAGTGGCTGTTCTTCCTCGCGCAGGACCTGGGCCCATCCGGCCGGGACTTCGTTGGCCGGAACACCGCCCTGTACGCCATGCCGGCCGGCGGCGGACAAGCCACGGCGCTCAGCGACGCCGAGACTCTTGACCTCTCCGGCAGCAACCGGATCGAGCTGCGCGGCCCCGCCGGCGCGCTGGTCCTCAACAATGCGCGGGGGACCGTGGAACTGCACGAGTTCGGCGCTACGGGCGGCCACACCGTCCTCCTGGAGGGAAGCCGTGTGGTGACCGGCGCTACGGACGGCGGTGGGTCCCTGGTGGTCAGTTTCACCGATTCCACCACGGCAGGCGACCTCGCAGTGCTCGACGGCGGGCGGGTGCGGCGCCTGACGGATTTCTCCGCGCCGCTGCGGAGCGTCGCGGGCATCAGCGAGCCGCAGGAACTGACCTTGCCCTCAGCGGACGGGTACCCGGTCCATGGCTGGCTCGTGAAGCCGGCAGGCCCGGGCCCGCACCCGGTGCTGCTGAACATCCACGGCGGCCCATTTGCCCAGTTCAGCGTGGCATTGTTCGACGAAGCCCAGGTCTACGCCGGGGCCGGATATGCCGTACTCATGTGCAATCCGCGGGGCTCGGCCGGCTACGGCCAGGAGCACGGACGGACCATCAAGGAGCGGATGGGAACGGTGGACATGCAGGACGTCCTCGCCTTCCTGGACGGGGCCGTAGAGAAGTTCGAGGATCTGGACGCAGAGAATGTCGGCATCATGGGCGGATCCTACGGCGGCTACCTGACGGCGTGGACCATCAGCCACGACCACCGCTTCCGGGCGGCGATCGTCGAGCGCGGTTTCCTCGATCCTGTGAGCTTCATGGGTTCCTCTGACATCGGTTGGTTCTTCGGCGGCGAATACACCGGCCGGTCCGAGGAGCAAATGGCGGCCCAGAGCCCCATGGCCCGCGTGGACGACGTGCGGACGCCCTCGCTGGTGATCCACAGCGAGGAGGATCTCCGGTGCCCTGTGGAGCAGGGGCAGCGGTATTTCACCGCCCTCAAGCAGCGGGGCGTGGAGACCGGGTTCCTGGTCTTCCCGGGCGAGAACCACGAGCTGTCCCGTTCCGGCACCCCGCACCACCGGAAGCAGCGGTTCGACGAGATCCTGAAGTGGTGGGCGCGCTACCTTCCATCCGCCGGGAATCCGGCACCGCAGCCGTAGTCGGCCGCCCTAGTCGGCCGCATCAGTCCTCCGCCGGGTCCGGCAGGAACCCCAGTTCCTGCCGGGCGCGGCTGATGTCCGGCTGCGCCCAGCGGGCGGAGTATTCGGCACTGCTGCTGATGGAGCGCAGCTCTGCCCGGTCAAGGAACAGGACCCCGTGCAGGTGGTCGGTCTCATGCTGGACAATCCGTGCCTGCCAGCCGGAGAAGGACCGCTGCATCGGCGTGCCGTCCGGCGCCGTGAAGTCGAGCTGGACCGATTCCGGCCGCATCACCGCAGCCTGCAGGCCCCCAATGGAGAGGCAGCCTTCGTAGAACGCCACTGACTTGGGGCCAAGGATCCGATAGCTCGGGTTCACCATGGCAAAGAACGGCAGCGGCTCCCGGCCACGGACTGCGGCTACCTCGGCGTCGACGTCGAACTGGTCCTCCAGGACTGCGATCTGCAGCGGAATCCCCAGCTGCGGTGCCGCCAGGCCAACCCCGGGGGCCTTGTGCATTACGCTGCGCATGAGGTCGATGAGGTGACCGAGTTCGGCGTCCGTCAACTGGCCCTCGTATGGTGCCGCCACGTGCCGAAGCACGGGATGCCCTGCCTGGACAATCGGCGGAAGGATACCCGCGCTGAGGATCTCCTGGACCGTTTCGCTAATCCGGGCGGCGCTGAAGTCGGTGGGCCTGGCGTCATTGGACATGCCCCCACACTACTGGCGGCCGCACGCGGTTGTAACAAAGTCGTACATCCGGCCTCGAAGTTGGTCATCGGCGCCTACTTTCAGGACCCCCTCCCGGCCGGCCACCCTGACCCGCAGCGGCAGGAGCGTGCCCACCTTGTCTTCGGCCACGGCATGCGGATCGCAGCGGGCGGGCCGGATGCCGAGCCGCACTTCCTGCGGCGGCCCGCCGGCGCGGAGCGTCAAGGAGCGGGGCCATGGAGCCTGCGTGGCTTCCGCGAGGAGGGTGGTTTCGTCTATCCGGTCGATCACCAGTTCAGCGCCGCCTGCATCGGCGGCATCGGTGGCATGCGGTTGCACCAGCAGGCGCACGACGGCGGTCCGCCCGTCCGCGGCGACCTCAAGGTCCGGAGCGAGCCGGATCGTGGCCACGGCCGAGGCCGCACCGGTCAGGCACATCTCGGCATTGTTCCGGGCCAGGACGCCGAATGGGTCTGCCGCCGGCGTTGTGGCGCCGGCTGGGCCACCGCCTGGGGGCTGCGCCAGCCGGAGGGAGACGAACGCGGTGGTGCCCGGTGCGCCGCCGGAGGCAGCATTCGTCCCTGGCGGCCCCGTGGTCGCGGCCGGGCTGCCGCATTCGGGTGCGGGCAGCGGTGCCGGCAGGCTCTTCGTCTGTCCGGGCGGGAGGACGATCCCGCCGGAGTGCGCCGGCCAGGCGATCACAGCGGAGAACAGCGGGCTGTTCAGCTCCGCGCCCAGGACCGTCAGGGCGCTGCCGGTGGAGTTCGTGAGCTGGATTTCGATGATTTGCTTGCTGTAGTTGTCGCGGAACTGGCTGATTTCCGCGGTCACAGGCCCGGCGGCGGTGGGTGTGGCCGTCGTCGTCGGCGTTGGGGAACCTGTGCCCGGGAACCCATTGCCCGAGCAGGACGCCGCAGTCCCAAGCACGGCCACGGCAGCCATGATCCGCAACAGAATCCGGCGCCGGCGCGTCACAGGGTGGCCGTCCATGCGCACAGTCTATTCCGGGACGCCGTCCAGTCCTCGGCGTGGGCTCCCTTCAGGCGGAGCCCGGGTGGGGGGCACACGACGGCAGCCGGCTAGTGCATCGTGAAGCGGCGGGCGATCAGTGAATTTACCGCCGGAACTGCAGCGATGCCCCCGATGGCCCGGTTCCGCACCGCCAAGAGGCCGTCCGCCAGGGGCCGGCCCAGGGTCATGTTGATTTCCGCCTGGCGTGCCGCCCGGGCTGCCGCCCTCAGCCGGGTGTGTTCGAAAGTCCTGAGGGAACCCGTCACATCGCTGCCGCGCACCGCCGCCTTCACTATCGGCGCCAGCATCGCGGCATCGATCCAGCCCAGGTTCATGCCCTGCCCTCCGATGGGACTGACCTCGTGGGCCGCGTCCCCGATCAGCACCGTCCGGCCGGCCACCATCCGGCGGGCCAGACGTGAGCGGACGCCGAAGCTGCTGAGCATGCTGTTGGTCCCGGCGTCGATCTCCAGGCCAGTCCGTTCCCGCACGCAGCGCATCAGCCAGCACGCGTCGCCGCCCTGGCCGTTGGCAGCGTGACCGTTGGCAGCGGGGCCGCCTGGAGGGGGATCGCCTGGCCCCAGGCGCACGACCCACCGGCGCCGCTGACCGGGCAGGGGGAACGACTCCACGATGCCCGCACCGGCCAGGAACAGCGCGGCGTCCGGACCGAACCCGGTCCAGTCGGCGAAGTCTCCCATGAGGTAGCTGTCCGGATACTCCTTGACGCGCAGGCCGATGCCCTGGCTGGCCCGCACTGTGGAGCGCACGCCGTCGGCGGCTATGAGCAGCGGCGCCGAATAGCGCAGCGCGCCGCGCGGGGATTCGGCTTCGGCGGTGAACCGGGCGCCGTCGTCGGAGAGCCGGGTGAGGCGGACGGCGCGGTGTACTGCGCCGTCGTCGAGCTCGCTGACCCTACGTTCAAGCACCGCCTCTGTCCTGCACTGGGGCAGGGACAGGACGAACGGAAACCGGTCGGAGACGCCGTCGAAGGACATCTCGGCAAGGGTCTTCCCGCGGGCCACGGCCACTCCGCGGCGGATCTGGACCCCCTCGGCAACCAGGGACCCGGCAATGCCGGCCCGGGCCAGGGCCATCAGCGCAGGCGGATGGATGCCGATGGCACGCGAATGGGGTTCCGGGGCGCTCCGCTGTTCCAGGACCTGGACATCGACGCCGTCCTGCAGCAGCAGCGCAGCCATGAACAGTCCCACGGGGCCGGCGCCCACAATCAACACCTCAGCCACGGGGATCGGGCCCCGTCCTTGGGCCGCCGTCGGCGCTGTCCAGCAACAGCAGGTTCCGGAAGGGGGCGTGGCGGGCAACCGTCCATCCGTCGGGGGCGGCAGCGGCCAGCTCCGCGGCGGTGTAGCTCCGCCGGATCGAGGTCAGCCCGTCCCGCCGGATATAGGAGCCGGTGAACACCCAGGAGGAGACAAAGAAGAGCGCGTAGGCGGCGGGGCTGCGGCGGATGTCGTTGTGGACCACCGTGCTCCGGGACAACGCGGCCGACTCGGCCAGGAACGCTGCCAGCCCCTCAAGGTGGTGCAGCACATGGTTGGACACCACGACGTCGTACAGGTCGCCCTTCTCGATCAGCTCCGCAGCGGACGATTGCCGAAACGTGACATTCTCTGCCGCGTGGCGGCCGCGGGCGAACAGAATGGCCCGCGGATCCGGGTCAATGGCGGTGACCTCGAGGCGCAGTCCATCTCGGGCGGCCCAGCGGGCAAGCAGCACCGAAACGTCGCCTCCGCCGCAGCCGATGTCCAGCAGCGAGGTAGGGGAGTCCGCGGACAGCCGCGGCCGGACCCGGGTGCGATAGATACCGTGCCAGCCGGCGATTGCGCGGTTGACGAGCGCAAACTGGGCATAGGTTCGCTCCAGCTGGCCGGGATCGCAACCGGGCAGGTCCATTTCCTCGACGGCGTCCCGGGCACGGTCCCGCAGGAGGGCCGAGTGGAAACGCTCCATGCTCAACTGATTCACGCCGAACGGTTCCAGGGCCGCCGCCCTCAGGCCTGCACCGAGACCGGCTCCGCGGAGTCAGCAGAATCCGTTGGTTCCGCGGCCACCGCCGCCACCGCCTCGGCCGGCTCCTGCCGTGCAGCCGCAGCGGAACGCGGAGCGACCAGCCTGGTGAAGAGCGCCGTTTCCACGGTCAGGCCCGGGCCGAAGGCCATCGAGCAGATCCGTTCCTCACCTGGGCGGGCTGGGCCGTCTGGGTCACTTTGGTTGGCCTGGCTGCCTGCGCTGCCGCCGGCGTCGTTCGCGGCCGGCAGGTCCAGGATGTGCCGGATGACGAACAGGACGGTGGCGCTGCTCATGTTGCCGTAATTTCGGAGCGTTTCGCGGGCGGGGACCAGCTGTTCGTCGCTGAGGTCCAGCCTGGATTGGACCTTGTCCAGGATGCTGCGGCCGCCCGGGTGGATTCCCCAGTGCTGGATGTCCCGGTAGGGGAGCCCCTGCAGCGAAGGGTCGCGGGACAGGAGTGGTTCGAGGGCGCCAATGATGTGGTCATCGATGATGTGCGGGACATAGTTGCCCAGGACCATCTCGAAGCCCTCATCGCCGATGTTCCAGGCCATCGAGTCCTCGCCGACCGGCGTTAGGACGGTTTCGAAGTGGTCCAGCCGCAGCAGGGCAGGTTCGCCGGGGATGTCCCGCGCGGTGATGATTGCGGCTGCGGCGCCGTCGGCGAACAAGGCCGATCCCATGATGGTGTCCGGATCATTGGAAGTCCGCACATGGAGGGAACAGAGTTCGGCGCAGACCACCAGGACCGTCGCATCCGGATCCGCCTCACAAAACGACTTCGCGGCCCGCAGCGCCGGGAAAGCGGCGTAGCAGCCCATGAAGCCGAGGTGGTACCGCTGGACGGCCGGGTTCAGGCCGAGGGCCCGGACTATTTTGTAGTCCGGGCCGGGATTGAAGAATCCGGTGCAGGAGACGGTGATCAGGTGGGTGATGTCCGGCGCCTCGATTCCCGGACAGGCATCGAGGGCTTTTTGGGCGGCCTCGATGAAGAGTTTGGTCGCTTCCGTGGCGAATATGCCGTTGCGGATCTTGGTGCTGGGGCTAAGTACCAGGCCGGTGGCCGGGTCGAAGAACTGGGGATCTTCTGCCCGGCTGTCCGTGGTGAGTTCCTCGACGGCCGTATGCCGGGTGTCGATGGCGGCGGAGTCAAAGCACGTGTTGACCAGCCGGGATCCGAGCCGCGTGAGCCCCGGTTGGGCGGCGAACACGGCCCTGGCCTCGGGCTGGACCAGAATGGTTGGCGGGACTGCAGTTTCTAAGGACCTCAGGTAGACCGTCATGGTTCATTCTCAGTGAGCCCGCCGCCAAAGACAATGGACTGACCCGGGATTTGGCTGGGGTCCGGGGTGGACATCTTCGGCGCGACGTAGCACGATCTGACTTGTGACCAGCAAACCCGACATGGCGCAGCACTTGCGCGACCTCGCGCTGCTGCGCCGCGTCCGTGACCGGATGGACCGGGAGTACGCCCAACCGCTCGACGTCGAGGCCCTCGCCCGCGGTGTGCACATGTCCGCCGGGCACCTCAGCCGCGAGTTCCGCCTGGCCTATGGCGAGTCGCCCTACAGCTACCTGATGACGCGGCGCATCGAGCGTGCCATGGCGCTGCTGCGCCGGGGCGACCTCAGCGTCACAGAGGTCTGCTTCACGGTCGGCTGCTCGTCCCTGGGCACCTTCAGCACCCGTTTCACCGAACTGGTTGGCGTACCACCCAGCGTCTACCGGCGCGAGGCGGCACGCGCGACCGCAGGGATGCCGTCCTGCGTGGCGAAACAGGTCACCAGACCGGTCAGGAATCGAGAAGTACCGGCCCTGGAGCCGCAGTTAGCATGAGTGCCATGGACATCAACATTCACGCTAGTTTCCTCCCGCACAACGATCCCGACGCCGCCCTGGCGTTCTATCGTGACACCCTCGGCTTCGAGGTCCGCAACGACGTCGGCTACGGCGGAATGCGCTGGCTCACGGTCGGCCCCGCCGACCAGCCGGACACGTCAATCGTCCTGGAGCCCCCGGCCGCGGACCCCGGCGTCACCGACGACGAACGCCGCACCATCGACGAGATGATGGCCAAGGGCACCTATGCGCGCATCCTCCTGGCCACCAAGGACGTCGACGCCACCTTCGACCGGGTGCAGGCCAGCGGCGCCGAGGTGGTCCAGGAGCCGACCGACCAGCCCTATGGGGTCCGCGACTGCGCCTTCCGCGATCCCGCGGGCAACCTGATCCGAATCCAGCAGCCGCGCTGAGCCGTCCGGTGACCGGGAAAACCAAAGAACCAGAGAACCTCGGGACAACGTGCCCGCAGCTGGTTAGATAGAGCAAAGCGACGCTGGCGGAGGCCGGCTGGGGCAGGCCGCCCCGCCCAATAGATGGAGACACGATGAGCATTGCCACGAGCCCGGAGACGCAGTCGCCTGCGCTGCACGTAGCGGACAGCCACGATCTGATCAGTGTGCAGGGCGCACGCGAGAACAACCTGAAGGACATCAGCGTCGAGATCCCGAAGCGCCGCCTGACGGTGTTCACGGGCGTTTCCGGCTCAGGCAAGAGCTCGCTCGTGTTCGCCACCATCGCCGCCGAGTCGCAGCGGATGATCAACGAGACCTACAGTGCCTTCGTGCAAGGATTCATGCCCAGCCTGGCACGGCCCGACGTCGACCATCTCGAAGGACTGACGACGGCGATCATCGTCGACCAGGAGCGGATGGGCGCCAACCCCCGCTCCACGGTGGGCACCGCCACCGACGCCAACGCCATGCTCCGGATACTCTTCAGCCGGCTGGGATCACCCCACGTGGGCCCGCCCACTGCGTTTTCCTTCAACGTCCCGACGCGGAAGGCAAGCGGGGTGATGAGCACCGAGAAGGCCGGTGGCCGGGTCGAGAAGAACGTGGTGCACGGTGCGGTCTACCTCGGCGGCATGTGTCCGCGGTGCGAGGGCATGGGCTCGGTCTCCGACTTCGACCTCACCGCGCTGTACGACGACAGCAAGTCGCTCGCCGGCGGCGCCCTCACGATCCCCGGCTACAGCATGGACGGCTGGTACGGGCGCATCTTCAGCGGCGCCGGCTTCAACATGGACAAGCCGATCAGCAAGTTCACCAAGAAGGAACTGGACGACCTTCTCTACAAGGAACCGACCAAAATCAAGGTCGAGGGCATCAACCTCACCTATGAGGGACTGATTCCCAAGATCCAGAAGTCGATGCTCTCCAAGGACGTCGAGGCGATGCAGCCGCATGTCCGGGCCTTCGTGGAACGCGCCATCACGTTCCAGTCCTGCCCCGAGTGCGACGGCACGCGGCTCAGCCCGGAGGCCCGGTCCTCGAAGATCCAGGGCAAGAACATCGCCGACCTGTGCGAGATGCAGATCAGCGACCTCGCCGAGTGGGTCCGCGGGCTCAATGAACCCTCTGTCGCGCCACTCCTGAAGGGCCTGCAGCACCTGCTGGACTCCTTCGCCGAAATCGGGCTGGGCTACCTGTCACTGGAACGGCCGGCGGGCACGCTGTCCGGGGGAGAGGCCCAGCGCACCAAGATGATCCGGCACCTGGGCTCGTCCCTCACGGACATCACCTATGTCTTTGACGAGCCGACGATCGGCCTGCACCCGCATGACATTGAGCGGATGAACCAGCTGCTGCTGCAGCTGCGCGACAAGGGCAACACTGTACTCGTCGTCGAGCACAAGCCGGAGACCATCGCCATCGCTGACCATGTTGTCGACCTCGGCCCCGGTGCGGGCACCGAGGGTGGCCGCGTCTGCTTCGAGGGAAGCGTCGAGGGGCTGCGGGGGAGTGACACCATCACCGGCCGCCACCTCGATGACCGTGCCGCGGTGAAGGACTCGGTGCGCACGCCGGCCGGCAAGCTCGAGGTGCGCGGCGCCTCGAAGCACAACCTCAAGGACGTGGACGTCGACGTTCCGCTCGGCGTGCTGTGCGTGGTCACGGGTGTCGCCGGTTCGGGCAAGAGCTCGCTGATCCACGGCTCGGTGGCCGGCCGCGACGGTGTTGTGGTGATCGATCAGGGCGCCATCAAGGGCTCGCGGCGCAGCAATCCTGCCACATACACCGGCCTTCTCGAGCCCATCCGCAAGGCGTTCGCGAAGGCCAACGGCGTGAAGCCCGCACTCTTCAGCTCCAACTCCGAAGGCGCCTGCCCCACTTGTAACGGCGCGGGCGTCATCTTCACCGAGCTAGGTGTTATGGCCACCGTGGAATCCGTCTGCGAGGACTGCGAGGGCCGCAGGTTCCAGGCGCCAGTGCTGGAATACAGGCTGGGCGGCCGCAACATCGCCGAAGTGCTGGCAATGTCCATGACCGAGGCCGAGGTGTTCTTTAGCGAAGGGGACGCCCGTACGCCGGCGGCCCACAAGATCCTCGACCGGCTCGTGGACGTCGGGCTCGGCTACCTCACCCTCGGCCAGCCGCTTACCACGCTCTCCGGCGGTGAGCGGCAGCGGGTGAAGCTGGCCACCCAGATGGCCGAGAAGGGCGACGTCTACGTCCTCGACGAGCCCACCACGGGTCTGCACCTCGCCGACGTCCAGAACCTGCTGGGTCTCCTTGACCGTCTCGTCGAGTCCGGCAAGTCCGTCATCGTCATCGAGCACCACCAGGCGGTCATGGCCCACGCCGACTGGATCATCGACCTCGGCCCCGGCGCCGGCCACGACGGCGGACGGCTGGTCTTCGAGGGCACGCCCGCCGAGCTCGTCGCGAAGCGTTCCACGCTCACCGGTGAGCACCTGGCGGCCTACGTGGGCGTCTGAGGTACAGGGGACCCGCCGCGGGCTGCCCCCGAGTGGGTTTAGGGCCTGGCCTGGGCGCGGAGGTACTGGCGAAGGCCGGGTATGGCGAAGTCCACCTTGCCATACCCGGCTGATTCGATCAGGCCGGCCGCAATGAGCCTGTTGCGGTACTTGGACACCACATTGGGCCTTGACTCGATGATGTGGCCGATCTGGGCAGCCGTTGAGGAGCCGTCCTGCTCGGCCATGGCATCGAGGAACTCACGGTCCTTTTCGGAGACGTCTGAGAGCGCCGACTCGACGACCACCAGGGTATTCCGCCTTTGCGCGGCCGCAATGGCGGTGCGGACGCTGTCCGCGCCCAAGGTCCACCCGGCCCTGTCTGCCTCCATCCACAGGTAGTAGCCGACGAGCTGAATGAGGAACGGGTAGCCTTCAGTTGCCTCCGCCGCCTCGCTCATCAGGTCCGCAGAAACCTCGATGCCTCCCTCGCTGAACAGTTCGAGGAAGGACGCGGTGACCTCAGCGATTGCCGCCTCATGAAGATTGATCCTGTCGGCCCGCCGCAGGAAGGTGGCCACGCCTTCGTTGAGCAGGTCGGACACGGCAGACGGCAAACCGGCAAAGACCAGGCCGATGGGGAGACCGTCGCGGATGAAGTGCTGCACATCGGCGGCCAGTTGTGAGATTTCGGTCCGGTCGACGGCGTGGATCTCGTCAATGGTGATGACCAGGCCTGTACCTTTCTCATCCAGCAGCCGCAGCAGCTCCTCGCCGGTCCGGCGCCAGTCCGGCACCCGCTCCTGGGGGAGCTGGGTGGTCAGGCCGAATCCCGCCGCGGAGAAGGCGGTGATCTTCCGGGTGGGCGGGCCGTCGCCGAACTCGTCGATGAGGCGCAGCATG
The DNA here is from genome assembly GCF_052115605.1 of Arthrobacter sp. 2MCAF15. NCBI lineage: Bacteria > Bacillati > Actinomycetota > Actinomycetes > Micrococcales > Micrococcaceae > Arthrobacter > Arthrobacter sp. 2MCAF15. The sequence continues at coordinate 370,443 of NZ_JBFRGZ010000004.1, forward strand.
TCATCACCGATTCTGGCCAGGAACCCCGGATTGGCCGTCCGGGAGACCACGGCCCAGCCCTGGCTCCTGGCGATCGCCTCTGCAGCGCTCAACATGACGGTCTTGCCGATGCCCCTGGAGCCAGTGATGATGGTGAGGAGCCCCGGGGCGCCCGAACCCTGCCGCAGGCCGTATTCGAATTCGTCCAGGAGCCCTGCGCGTCCGATCAGGTCCGGCGGGGTAGCTCCAGCAGTGGGTTTAAAGGGATTCTGCACCGACGCCTCCGGGGTGAATGTAGGTGAAACTGGTGAAACTGGTGAAACTTCGGCCAGCCTACCACCCTGACCCTGCTAGCTGACGGCCTCATTTGGACGCTCCGGTGGGTTGCCGCTGGGGGAGTCGGGCCAGCTATGCCCTGGTCTGACCATTCACCTTAATGCTTCGCCAGGGCGCGTCGCAGTGGCGGCGACACAATGCTCAGCCGGCAGGCATCCAGATCGGCCATGCGTCGCGGTCGGGCATTTTTCTACAGCCTGCCGACGACAGCCCGAGGAACTCGGAATTCCATCAGCTTGCGGCTGGCGTTATTCGGCAGCCGGATTGTTTTGGGCAGCCGATACGAATGCCTACAGACGACGTCGGCATCTCGCGAAGTGCACGCCGCTAACATGCCGTTCGAATTTGCACGCCGATGTCGCCTGAATACCGGACTGGGATCGCTGTCGTGAGCTGGCGCCTCAAAGACGTTCTTCAGAATGCCCAATATCAGCCCCTTCCGGCTGATTCTATAATGCCGATAATCAACATTATGTAAAGTAGTACCGTGATTATTGCATCCGATGCACGATCACCCCTCCTCCGCACATTGCCACCCGGCGCCCCCGCGACTGCAGCAGAAAAGTACCTGTGACCTGCGGGAACACAGGCGATTGGCCGATTGGGACCACTGGCAAGTC